>PHAW01000244.1 GCA_002841785.1 Deltaproteobacteria bacterium HGW-Deltaproteobacteria-3
GGCCAGCACGATCAGGTCATAGTCTTCCCAGCAGACGGGAGGCAGCGGCTGAATGGGCATCCTGACCCGCAGAAAGGTGAGGAGCATCATGACCAGGGTCGCCGGCACGGTGCCGATGGGAAATTTTCCCGGGACAAGGGGCTGCAGCCGCTCGCAGACCAGATGCACCCCCTGCCCCTCAAGACCTGCGCCGAGACGGTGCACCAGCCCGCTGGTCTGGGCGCTGAGCGAATAATAGAGGATGAGAACCTTCACCGGTTGGGAATCCGAGGTTTGATTTTTTTTCACGGCACCATTGCCGGCAAGGCCGGGATTTTTTCCACCGGACCCGGCCTTGCCATTGCACTTTTTTCATTACGGCCCCGGACAATATCGGGTACAGTTCTTATACCATACATAGTGCTATCCCTGAAGAGGGAAACCTGCCCCAGCAGGGCATAAACGAGAGACTTCCCGCACACACGCCGACCCTTCACCCCGGATGTCCACCCATGCCTGAGACGCACGAAATACTCATTGCCGGCGCCGGCCTTTCCGGCTTAAGCACCGCCCATTTCCTGCACACCAGCGCGCCGGACCTGGACATCCTCATGCTTGAGCAGGATGGACGCCCCGGCGGCGCGGTCCGCTCCTTCAGGGAAAACGGCTACCTGGCCGAGTGGGGCCCGCACGGCTTTCTGGACAACAATCCGGCCAGCCGCGCCCTGCTCAGCGAAACCGGCCTGGACCGCATTGCCCAGAAAGCCCCCTTGGGCAGCTTTGTCCGCTATGTCTGCCACGGAGGCAAACTGGTACAGTTGCCGCAGAAACCGCAGGCCCTGCTCACGACCCCGCTCTTATCCCCTCTGGGCAAATTGCGGCTGCTGGGCGATCTTTTCAAAAAACCGCGCTCCGCCGAGCAGAGCGTCGGCCAGTGGGCGGCATACCGCTTCGGTTCCGAGATTCTGCCCCTGGTGGATGCCGCGATCACCGGCACCTTTGCCGGGGATTATGAACGGATCAGCATCGATGCGGTGATGCCCGGGGTGCGGGCCCTGGAAAAGGAAGCCGGCTCGGTGCTCAAAGGGTTGCTCCGGAAAAAAAGGAGCGTGGGCCCGGGGACCTTGCCGGCCATGACCAGCTTTCCCTTGGGCATGGAACAGCTCATCACCACCCTGGCCGCCGGGCCGAACATCCTCTATCACAGCCCGGTGCGGGCAATCAACCGCCAGGGTGACGCATGGGAGCTGCACACCGAAACCGAAACCTACCGGGCAACCACCGTCATTCTCGCCTTGCCGGTCAACCGCGCCTTGGCGCTGATGGCCTCCCATGCCCCGCCCGTGACCGCCATCCCCACGGCGCGGATCGCCACCGTGGCCCTGGGCTTTACCGATAAGGCGCAGGTGCCTTTCGGTTTCGGTTATCTGGCCCCGGAGAAGGAAAAACGCTTTGCCATGGGCGCGCTTTTTTCCACCCATATGTTTCCCGGCCGCGCCCCCCTGGGCAGAGTGCTGATGGAGGGTCTGGTCGGAGGCCGCCGCCACCCGGAACGGCTGGAGCTGGACGACGAGGAACTGGTCAGCCGGATCTATGACGATCTCCGGCAACTGATCCCCCTGCCCGAGCCCCCCTGTTTCCATCGGGTGCTGCGCGGCGACAGCGGGATCCCCCAACTGGAAATGGGCTACCCCGCTCTTCTTGCCTGGAAGGACGCCATGGAGCAGCGGTTGGACGGCTTGCATCTCTGCGGTTTTGGCTGGGAAGGAATCGGCATGAACGACATGATGAAGACGGCCAAGACAGTGGCCGACAGGATACTGCACCGGGTGGGCGGAAAGAGACAACAGCCCGGGGTCAAGCCGGTTTATTTTTAAGGGCCGGAAAGGAACTTCCCCTTACGACAATTTCGGCACGGGCTGGGCGGCCCCCCGTTCGCTTGACCAGGCGCGGGAATACTGCGCCATGGTTTTGTCGAAGCATTCCGGGCAGAACCCATGGGACACCCGCACCTCGGACTCGATCATCTGCTCAAGCCAATCCCCTTTGCATTTCACCCTGCGACACACACAGCAAACGGTTCGCATATCCCCCCCTTGTCGTGATTTCCCAGGCCCCCGCCCCGGAATGGTAGTGCGTCCTGCTTTCCCCTTACCCCTGATTTTTCAAACGTTCCACCAGATGCTCCACCTGCCCGCGGATGGAACCGCTGCGGACAATGGCTTCGGTAATGACCCGGATGGAATGCACCACAGTGGAATGATCGCGGTTAAACGCCTTGCCGATCTCGGACAGCGCTTCCTCGGTGAGCTTCCTGGCCAGGTACATGGAGACCTGCCGGGGAAAGGCGATGGT
>PHAW01000245.1 GCA_002841785.1 Deltaproteobacteria bacterium HGW-Deltaproteobacteria-3
AACTTGGCTATCTTTCCCCGGCCGCCTTCGAGCGCCGGTTTTACGAACTACAACGAGCTGCGTAACAATTTGGTGTCCACTATTGACGACCGACATCAGCTTTCAAGACAATATGTCTGACGATATCTGGCAAACCATGATCCTCACCGGCGAGCTTGGCCGGCATCCGGTCCACTTTTTCACCTCCGCCGGCTCAACCAACGATCTCGCCCTGATCTTAAGCAACACCGGCGCCCCGGACTCCACCCTGATCGTGGCCGACAGCCAGAACGCCGGCAGAGGCCGTCTTGCGGGCAGAGCCTGGCATTCGCCCCCCGGAACCGGACTCTATTTTTCGCTGATCCTGCGCCCGCATCTTGCCCCGCAGGATTTTCCCAAGCTCACCCTGGCCGCGGGCCTTGCCCTGTGCAAGGCGCTGGAACGCCACACCCCTTGCCAGCCGGGCCTGAAATGGCCCAACGATCTTTTCCTGCACGGCAGGAAATGCGGCGGCATCCTTACGGAAACCCAGGCCGTGGCAGGAGCCGGGCAGACTGCGGTGGTAATCGGCATCGGCCTCAATGTGAATACCCCGGTGGAAACATTTGCAGGCGAGCTGCGCGCCAAGGCCACCTCGCTGCTCGCTGAAACCGGCGCCGCCCACGAACGCGGCCCTCTCCTCTCGGCCATTCTTGCCGAACTCGACCTGGTGGTGGCCCGGCTGGAACAAGGGGATCTCCCATCCATCCTGGCCGAATGGCGGCAACGGGATATCCACGCCGGGCTACAGGTCGCGTGGGTGAACAATCAAGGCCGCGTCGTCACCGGCATCTCCCTTGGCCCGGACGAAGAGGGGTTTCTCCATATCCGGGATGCCCAAGGCCAAGTCCATTCTGTTCTCTCCGGGGATATCTCCCTGGCGCAGAAAAAAACATAACCCAACAGGAAACCATTTTTGCCATGATTCCCCGCCCGATCCAACACCTGCTGCTTGCCGCGCTCTATGACGCCTTTGACCAGTGGGCAAGCACCTTCGCCTTTGCCTGCCGCAAGGGGTGCGCCACCTGCTGCACCCGAAGCGTCACCATGACCAGCCTGGAAGGGGATGGGATCATGGCGTTTCTGAGCCAGGAGAATCGCCGCGCCGAGCTGATCGGATCTGCATTTTTGCCGAGCGGAAAACAGACGGGGCAGTGCACCACCAACACCTTCGTCGGCGCCCATCTCCGAGGCGAGCCCGTGGAAGAGGCGGAGAGTTGGGATCTGCGGCCCTGCCCGTTTCTCAAGGAAGAAAGCTGCTCCATCTACCCGGTGCGGCCCTTTGGCTGCCGGCTCTTTGCCTCCCTGGATTCCTGCGCCGCAAGCGGGGTGGCGGAGATGCCGCCGGGCTATCTCGCCGGCGCCACCGCCCTGCTGCAATACATCGAGCATCTGGATAACGGCGGGCGCTGGTCCACCATGATGGAACTGCTGGCAGGGATGAACACCGGACAGGCCGAGGACTACGGAGAACCCACGGCACCCATCCCCGGCTTTCTCGTCGCCCCGGACGAACGCGCCCTTGTCGAGCCGCTTCTCCAAGGGTTGCTCGCCAGAGAGGTCAACGGCCAGACCTTTGCCCAATGGCTTCAGGCTGCACGGCCATGAGCCACTCCCAGGCGTAAACAGGCTGGCGCCTGGACCGCTTCTCCTTCTGGCGTTCCATCCCGCCCCGCACGATGCGGCGTGCAGCATTCCGCCCATGCAAACCGCTGTTCATCCCCCTTCTCTCCCGCAGACAATGCCCCTGGGCGAAAAACTTCCGACATCTTGACAAGACGCCTTTTCCTAACGTAAAATATCCCCAGACCGCCATGGACCCACGGTGCCGCCCTGAAATCGCACCACAGAAAAACACCGATATTTCAAAGGCATGGATAACGATACCTCAAAAATAAAGGTTCGCTCTTTGAATTCAACACCTAACACGGAGGAGGGAGGGAAAATGGCTAAACAGCAAAAACCAACGATTGAATTGTATCTGTACTCAATGAATCAGGAATTTCCCGTGGGCAAGGGGCATGTGACATTTCTTGAACGCCATTCCGAAGTCCGCAAGGACATTACCGGAAAGCTGATATCCAGGGAGGCTGTGGCCAGCAACACCTTCAAGGAAAAGGTCTCGGGAATGGCAAATGACTGGTCCGCCCAGTGGATACACAACCAGTGGGTGCAGGACTATACCAAGGCCCCCTCCTTCTCTTCGAGACTTAACAACCACCGTCTAAAGACGGTGGGTTAAAATAAATGACTGAAAGTCAGGATACGGGTCAGATAGACCCGTCATGACTCCGTTTTAAAATCATC
>PHAW01000246.1:0-3062 GCA_002841785.1 Deltaproteobacteria bacterium HGW-Deltaproteobacteria-3
CCTTTTATGTGCGACGCGGTGCGGCTCTGTTTGCCGATGGTGGTCGGCACCCATGATTTCAGCAGTTTTGAGGCTTCCGGCTCCCGCGATCTTACAATCGCCGGAGGGAGGGGCGCCGTGCGGACTATCTTTGCCGCTCGCCTTGACGAGGAAGAAAAAGATTCTCGGGTGTTCCGGCTGACCATCGCCGGAGACGGCTTCTTGCGGCATATGGTGCGCAACATTGTCGGCACCTTGTTTGGTGTGGGGCGGGGGCGATTGACCCCCCTTGATTTTCAGGAGATCGTGGCGGCCCGGGATCGAACCCTGGCCGGAGCAACCGCGCCTGCCAAGGGCTTGACCTTGAAAACAGTGTTGTATTGAATTGTGTCGGCTTCGTGGGTGACTGCCGGAGCTTTTTTGCAAACGCCATTACAAGGAAACAAAATGGAAGCGGAAATTATTACTCTTGCGGCACGAGTCAAGCAGATCAAGCCTTCGCCCACCCTTGCCGTGAATGCCAAGGCCAAGGCCCTGAAGGCTGCTGGGGCGGACATCCTCAATTTCAGCGTGGGAGAGCCGGATTTCGATACCCCGCCCCATGTGCGCGAGGCCGGGAAAAAGGCCATTGACGAAGGGTTTACCCGCTACACCGCGGTGCCCGGCATTCCGGAGCTGCGGGAGGCAATCGCCAGCCGTCTGTCCCAGGACAAAGGCTGGAGCTATGAGCCCGACCAGATCCAGGTCTGCTGCGGCGGCAAGCACGGGCTTTACAACATGGCCCAGGCCTTGTTCGGTCCCGGCGACGAGGTGCTGATCCCGACCCCGTACTGGGTCTCCTATCCGCCCATCGTCCTGCTGGCCGGCGCCACCCCGGTGGAGGTGCCGCTTTCCGAGGCCAACGATTTCGACCTCACCGAGGAATTGCTCACCCGCTACGCCACCCCGAAAACCAAGGCCATTATCCTGAACAGCCCGTCCAATCCCACCGGCGCCGTATTTTCCGCCAAGGCCCTCGAGGCGGTGGCCAAGCTGGCCCTGGCCAATAAGTGGCTGATCATCTCCGACGATATCTACGACACCATTGTTTATGGCGACGGCAAGCTGCCGCATATTCTGGATGTGGACAAGCGGCTCGCAGCCCAGACCCTGGTGCTCAACGGCGTGTCCAAGTCCTTTGCCATGACCGGTTGGCGCATCGGTTACACCGCCGGGCCAAAGCAGATCATCGCGGCCATGAACAAGATCCAGAGCCAGAGCACCTCCAACCCGACCTCCATCTCCCAGAAGGCGGCGCTGGCCGCGGTGAGCGGGCCCCAGGATTTCCCCACCATGATGCGGGACGCCTTTGTGCCCCGGCTTGACTTCATCATGGGCGCGCTGGGCAATATCCCCGGCGTAACCTGCGTGCGGCCCAAGGGCGCTTTTTACGCCTACTATGGCAGAAACTTCAAGGGCAAGGTGATGGCCAACTCGGTTGATCTGGCGGATTATCTGCTGGACGAGGCCTTGCTGGCCACGGTGCCGGGTGCGGCTTTTGGGGCGGATGCCTTTATCCGCTTCTCCTTTGCCACGGCCATGGCGACCATTGAAGAGGGGATGAAGCGGCTGGCGGAAGCGTTGGGCAAGCTTTCGTAGGGGGCCTTATCTCAGCCCGGGCCGAAATCCTCATGTGCGGATTCGCTCAAGGCCCAGGTCCAACTGTCCAGGGGGCGCTCCTTTGAGAGCGCCTTCTGGCCGTTTTGTGTGTAACACTGGAACACCCATACCCCGCCTTTAAGGAAAACCCTGATAAGGCCTTGCGAGGGGTGCGTAAACCAGCCTTCAGTAAATGTGCCGTCCATGTGCCTGTCTTTCTCCTGAGTAGTGCGTCTGTATATTCCCGCCTGCCATAGTTCTATTTTTGTTGTAATCGCAAAAAAAACCGCAATTACAACGGTTATCGCTTGATAACTCTTTAACTTATGGCTACGGACCTGTTACTTTTTTCCCTTTCTGCTAGCCCATTATTTTTCAAGACAGTGGGCAATACATTCCTTGCATTTCTTGTCGGTTTTTCCGGTTTGGCAATATTTGCTGAATCCGGCGATCAGGTCGCTGCCGCCCCGCGGGCATTGTTCGATGAAACTGACAAACTGGGTCAGCCGGTCGATGATTTCCTTGGGCGCGGCATGTTCAATCTTACAGGCGCCTTCTTCGGCAACCTTTTCCCCCACCGCCAGAACCTTGATGAAAAAATCCTTGAGCACCCGATGGCGGAGGATGACATCCTTGGCCATTTCCTGGCCTGCCGGGGTGAGGGTGATCACCTCATAGGGGGCGTAATTGATCAACCCCTTCTGGGCCAGGGAGCGAAAGGCCTCGGTCACCGAGGAGCGGCTGACCTTGAGCGTGCTGGCAATCTCCTTGGCCCTGGCCACCTGTTTTTCCGCGATGATGTGGAAGATGGTTTCCAGATAGTCTTCCAGGCTGGCGCTGAGTCGTTTGGGCGTTGGCATGGGCTGCTTGCTTGGCATATGGCTGTCTGCTCCCAAGGGGCAACTGTAGTCTGCTCCAGAGATAAAAAATTTTAGGACTGTCTAAAAGTATTAAGGACTGAGCGGCTTGTCAAGTTTTATTGGCCGGTACCTGCGGGAGTCTGAGAAAGTTCTTGAAAAACTCTGGCGTGATGGCTGGCGCGTGTTTGGTCGGGCTTGAGTTGCAGGTAGATCATGGCCAGCTCTTTGTGGGGCAGGGCAAACCGGCGGTCCGCGGCAAGGGCCTGTTCAAATGAGGCAATTGCCTCATTGACCTGACCCATTTCCCGCTCAACCAGGCCAAGGTTATAGAGGTAGGCTGATTTTTTTTCGGGTTCCAGCCGGATGGCCTCGTTAAATTCCTTGAACGCCTTGGGATACTCCTTGAGCTGCCAATAGGTCTTGCCCAACTGGCCGTGCGCCGCCCCGGCTATGGGTACGACCTGTACCGCCTTGGCAAAGTACTGCTGGGCTTTCTGGTAATCGTGCAGGCCGGAATAGGCGGTTCCGGTATTGAGCAGGGTGATGTAGTGGTAGGGGAATTTTTCCAGCATGGTCAAGAGATGG
>PHAW01000246.1:3169-5480 GCA_002841785.1 Deltaproteobacteria bacterium HGW-Deltaproteobacteria-3
CCGCGCCAGGGAGGCGAGAAGCCCCAGCAGAACCATGATGGTGAAAACCGGGATCATCCGTTCCAGCGGGAAACAGAACAGGGCATTGATCCCGATTCCCGCCAGGGACAAGCCCATGGCCTGAAGTTCGAGGGTTTTGGCGAGATGGCCGGTGCATTCCTTGTGGGTTCTGAAAAGAAATACTCCCAGTGAGCCGATGAAAAAGATGAAGAGCGTCAGCCCGACAAGCCCCAGTTCCGCCCAGATTTGCAGATAATCGTTGTGGACGTCTTTCAGGTACTGGTCATAGAGGAAAAGCGATTCCTTTTGAACCGAAGGAAAATGGACCTTCAGGTTGCCCAGTCCGACCCCGAGCAGCGGATGTTGCTGGATCAGGGTGATGGTGTCCGTCCAGATGGCAAAGCGGACATGATTTCCCTGGATGGAGGCAATGGAGGCTGCCCTGAGGCCGACGGCTTCGTAGCCAGGGATGAAACCGGCAGGGCCGATGTTCATCATGGTCAGGACAACGAGCAGGGAGGTGAGCATGGCCCATTTTTTCTGGCGAGACCAGAGCAGGGACAGGTTGAGCCGGGTTGTCTTGCGCAGGACAACGAACAGCAGGCACTGGCAGGTAACGGCCAGCCAGCCGGCCCGGGTTTGGGTGTAGATGAGATAGACCACGATTTGGCTGAGCATGAGGGACGTGGCCCAGGCGGCGGTGGTGTCTTTTTTTGCGGTTAGAAAAAGAAAGGTTCCCACCGGAAAAAGCAGGACGATGAAGTGCACTGCCATGTTCTTGTTGGCAAAATTCGCGGCAGGCGGAGCAAGCTGGGGTATCCAGGACAGGCCGAAGAGATGCTGGCTGATGCCCAGCATGGCCACCAGGAAGGCGGCAGTGAACAGGGCGATCAGGACTTGACGGCGTCGAGCCGAGGAGATCATCAGTTGCGAGGCTAAAAGAAAAAATAGGAGAGCAGCCAGCCATTGGCGGCCTATTTCCCAAGTCTCATAGGGATTAAGCGCATAGACCCCAGTGAACATGGCCCAGCCGAGAAAACCAAGGAGTGGCCAGGTGAAAAATGGGAATCTGTGGAAAGGCAGACCGTTATCGGTGGCCTGGGTGGTTAACCAGGAAAAGCAAAGAAGTATCCCGAGGGTTTCTAGAAAGATGCGTTGCGGAAGATTGCTGAAATCACTGAGGCCTGGAAACCAGACGAGCGGGGCTAAAAACACAGTGTACAGAAAAATAATAACGGGCGTCTTTTTGAGGATGGTCATGCAGGTTGGTTGTTGTAAGATTTAACAAAGAAGGCGGCAATAGCCGCCTTCTTTGTTAAATCAAGCTGTAGGGCGAAATCAAGGCGATTTGACAACTCCAGCAGGGCTTGTCGCTTGTTCCACAGGAGAAACGGTGTAGGTGTAGAGTTGACCGCCTATGGTTGTCGTAAATGCATTACCTGATGTGCTTATTGTGTAGCCACTTGTGTCCATCTGTGCCACAAGGGCGGCGGCATCAATGATTGTTGGGGTTTGGCTCCCGGTTGGCAGCCTCTTGGCAAAAGTCATGACAGCCGCACCTCTTGCCGCACCCAGCAAGCCTTCGGAAGAGGCTTTGTGCGCGTCTGCAGTTAGATCCTGATACTTGGGAATCGCCACCGCAGCCAGAATGCCCAACAGAACAATGACAACGATGAGTTCTATCAGAGTAAAGCCTTTTTCATTTCCCACCATATTCTTCTTCATACCGTTCTCCTTGTGAATGGTTATGTTTGGTAGCGTACTCTGTTTGTTGCGCATCAGTCAAATCATTTCTGCAGAGTTTTCATGTTATTTTAGTGGGTTGCGCTGTGCGCCGTCACTGTTTTCCCAGGGTCAGCTCCCTCCCCGGACAACCTTGAGCATATCCCACATTGGGGTGAAGATGGCCAGGGCGATGAGGCCCACCATGAGCCCCAGCACCAGCAGGAGGATCGGCTCGATCAGGGTGGAGAGGTTTCTGATGGTGTAATCGCTTTCCAGATCGTAGTAATCAGCCACCTTTGCCATCATTTCATCCAGCCGGCCGGACTGCTCGCCCACCGCGATCATCTGGGGAACCATGGGCGGGATCTCCGGGTGACTGGCCATGGCCTCGTGCAGGCTGACGCCATCCTCCACCTCGCCGGTGATCTCCTCCACCATCTGGAAGAGGACCAGGTTTTCCAGGGCGTTTGTCGAGAGCCGCAGGGTCTTGATGATATCGATGCCGCTGGTGGTGAGGATGGAAAAGACCCGGCAGAAGCGGGCCATGTAAATCTTGGTGCTCAGGGGGCCGAAGATCGGCACCCGA
>PHAW01000247.1 GCA_002841785.1 Deltaproteobacteria bacterium HGW-Deltaproteobacteria-3
AAGCTTGCGGTGGACCAGCTTGTAAAAGGTCTGCTTGTTTCCGGAAAAGTTGGCGATCTTGGTGCAGGCATCGACGATGATCTCGATGTTCTTGCCGAAAATCTCGCCGATCACCTCGCTGGTCACTTCGGGCACGTCCTCCACCGTGTCGTGGAGCACGGCGGCGGCCAGCAGCTCCGGGTCGCGGATGTCCAGCTCCTCAACGAGGATTTTCGCCACCTGGAGGGGATGGCTGACATAGGCCTCGCCGGACTTGCGCCGCTGGTCCTGATGGGCCGCAACCGCAAAGGACAACGCCTCCCAGAAGACCTTGGCCGGTCCTTCCTGCCCGCCGAGAAGCTGCTCCATGCGCTCGCAATAGGCGGCTATGTTGAATTTTTTGGAAGGGGCCATGGATGGTCGTTGTCTTTCTTGTCCGGTCATGGGTAAATGGGATGCCCTGTCCCTGCAAATACGCTATAATCACAGTTGTCAGGTTATTTTGTAAGGGTATTTCGTTCTTAGCCCTTGTGCAATGATTTTCCCTTTCTTGAAAAAAATAGCGGCGCTATCCGGCGTGATGCCGGACCGAGACAAAAACCATAAGAGGCACGCTCGTGACACAGAGAAGAAAAGTTTTCCGCAGCAAACAGGGGCGGCCGGGAAAGCGGCAGCGCGAGGGCGGCAAACCGGCACGGCACCACCAGGAAGCACGCTTTGAAGGCGAGATTCTGGGCCGGCTCTACACGGCGGCGATGCCGCTTTCCGCGCCCGAGCTGTTTGCGGCCCTGGGGTTGAGCAAGAGCCACCGGCAGGAGGTGCTGGGGGTGCTGGATGATCTCTGCCGCCGCAAGATTCTTTCCTGCAAGCGGGACACTTTTGCCTTGCGCACAGGCGTGGAGCTCTTTGCCGGCCCGATCAGCGTGACCACCAAGGGGTATGGCTTTGTCGCGCCCACCGAGGCCCCGGCCGAATTGGAGATCGACCAGGACGTCTTTATCCCGCCCGGCATGCTGGGCGGCTCGGCCCACAACGACACGGTGCTGGTCCAGTTGATGAGCCGCCGCCAGGGCCGTTACGAAGGACGGGTGATCGCGGTCCTGAGCCGGGCCACCACCCGGCTGGTCGGGACTTACATGGCCGGGGGCAATACCGGCCTGGTGACCCCCGAGGACAGCCGCTTCCCATACAATCTCATCATCCGCAGGGAGGACAGCCGGGGGGCCAAGAACGGCGACGCGGTCCTGGCCGAAGTCACCTCCTTTGCCGCCGGGCAGCGGAACCTGGACGGCATCATCCTCGAAGTGCTGGGCAACCCCAAGGATATCCAGGTGCAGACCGAGATGGTCATCCGCAAGTTCGATCTGCCCCATTTCTTTACCCAGGAGGTGACCGCCCAGGTGGAAGCACTGGACCCGGAGGTGAAAATGTCTGCCTCCCGCACCGACCTGCGCAAGGTGGTCCATGTGACCATCGACGGGGAGACGGCCCGCGACTTTGACGACGCCGTGGCCATCGAGCCGCTGAAAAAGGGCTTTCGGCTCTATGTCTCCATCGCCGATGTCAGCCATTATGTGCGGCCGCAAACCCCGGTGGATGGGGAGGCCTACCAGCGGGGCACCAGCGTCTACTTCCCCACCCGGGTCATCCCCATGCTGCCGGAACGGCTGTCCAACAACCTCTGCAGCCTGGTGCCGGGCGAGGACCGCTACACCTTCACCGCGGTGCTCGATTTCGACGAGCACGGCAACCGGCTGGCCAAGCGCTTCATGAAGAGCATCATCCGCAGCAAACATCGCCTCACCTATACAAAAGTCAAACAGATTCTCGTGGATCAGGATGAGGCGGTGCGCAGCCGGTACGCCGACATGGTGGAAGATCTGGAACGCATGGGCCGGCTGGCCCTGAGCCTGGAAAAGCAGCGCACCAAGCGGGGGAGCATCGGCTTTGAACTCCCGGAGCCCCTGGTGGTGTTGGGCGAGGACAACACCGTGCAGACCATCAAGCGGAGCGAGCGCAATCAGGCGCACAAGCTCATCGAGGAGTTCATGCTCGCGGCCAACGAGGCGGTGGCCGAGGCCCTGGAGCAAGGCAAGATCGACTCTCTCTACCGCATCCACGAACCGCCCGACCCGCTCAAGGTGGCGGAGTTCACCGAGTTTGCCCAGAGCATGGGGCTCCCGGTGGACGACGGCACCGGCTCGCCCGGGTGGTTCGGCAAGGTGCTGGCCATGGCGGCGGGCACCCCCCAGGAGTACATCATCAGCAACCTGTTGCTGCGCACCATGCAGCAGGCCCGCTACTCTCCCCACAATCTCGGCCATTTCGG
>PHAW01000029.1 GCA_002841785.1 Deltaproteobacteria bacterium HGW-Deltaproteobacteria-3
ACACAGCGAACGCATCGCGGGGTCGCTGCGGCAGGCCCGCTTTCCGGAACAGTTGGTGGCGGCGGTGCAAGACGAGCTGGCCCAACTGCTCAAGCGGGCAGGGGTGGTGGTGTCCCTGGCAGTCCGCTCAAGCGGAATGGGCGAGGATGCCGCAACCCGCAGCTTTGCAGGGCAGTTCCATTCGGTGCTCGAGGTGCGGCCCGAGTTGTCTTCGGTGCTCGACGCCTACCGGCAGGTGATCGGTTCCCGCTTTTCCGTGGCGGCCCTGGAATATCTCGGACCAAAGGCCGGCAGCCGTGATATCCCCATGGCCGCCGGGGTGCAGCCCATGGTGCGATCGCGGGTTGCCGGGGTAACTTACAGCCGCGACCCGGAAGCGCCGGAAAAGAACCAACTGCTCATCACTTCCCTGCGCGGCGCGGCCCACGATCTGGTGTCCGGACACAGGCAGGCCGACCGGTTTGTCATGAACCGGGCCTGGCCTTTTACGCCGCTGACCAGCGAAATCGTCATGCCGGATTCATTTTTAGCCGCCAGGGAAGCGTTCGATCTGCTGCCCAGCGACTTGCGGCGCGGCTCGGCAACCCTCATGCCCAAGGAGCTTGCCAGACTTGCCGAGCAGGCCCTGTTGCTGGAAAAGACCTTTGGCGAACCCCAGGATATCGAATGGGCCCTGGCAGACGAACCGGTGATTCTGCAGAGCCGCCCCCTGTCCCTGCCCGCCAAGCCGCCGCCTCCTCCCGGCGAGCTGGCCGCCGAGTTGGCCGTGGCCATTCCGCTCATGTCCGGCAAAGGTCAGGTCGCCCACCTGGGCATCGCCGCGGGCAGGGTGGTGCATGTGGATCAGAACACCGACCCGGAGCAGTTTCCGGTGGGGGCCATCGCCGTGGCCCGTTTTCCCAGCCCGCAACTGAGTCCCATTGTCTGGCGGGCCGCCGCCATCATCACCGAAATCGGCGGCCCCACCGGGCATCTGGGCACCGGGGACGCCACCAGGCTCCTCGCCGAGGGGGCGGAGGTCACGGTGGATGTGGAAAACAAGCAGGTCTATCAGGGGATCATCGCAGGGCTGGTCCGCTTGCATGGTGTGGAAGAGGATGACTACCGCACTTCCCAGGAGCTCCGGATTCTCCGCCGCATCCTGCGCTGGGTGGCGCCCATCACCCTGGCCGATCCTACCTCCGTTGACTTCAAGGCGGAAAACTGCCAGACCTTCCACGATATCCTCCGCTTTGCCCACGAAAAGGCCATTGACGCCCTGATCCATTTTTATGCCGGCCAGAGCGGCTCCCAAGAGGAACTGAGCCGGCCGGTGCAACTGCCGATCCCCCTCAAATTGCGGGTCATCGACCTGGGTTCGGGACTTAAGCCCGAAACGCCCCTAAAAGGCGCGATCAGCATGGAGATGCTGAACAGCCGACCGCTGGTCGCCATTCTTCAGGGGTTTCTCAAGGAAGATCAGACTGCCAGGGAGCCGGCGGTGCCGGGATTCAGGGATATCCTCTCCGGAATGAGCAAGCCGCTGGCCCTCCTCACCGGACCGGCCTATCCAGGGGACAACCTGGGGATCATTGCCGAGCATTACTGTAATCTCTGCCTGCGTCTGGGCTACCATCTCAACGTGGTGGACGCCTACATGTCGTCGGATCCGGACAACAATTACATCTACTTCCGTTTTGCCGGCGGGATGGCAGAGAAGGCCAAGCGCGAGTGGCGGGCCCGGTTGATCAGCGCCATTCTTTCCGGCCTCTATTTCAAGGTGGAGCGCACCGGCGACCTGGTGATCGCCAAAGCCAGAAATCTGGATATTCCGAGGATGGAGCGAGTGCTGGTCCGTCTGGGCGAGCTGATCTCCTTCACCCGCCAGCTTGATGTGCGGATGCGCGACGAGGCGGCCATCGAAGAGTTTTTTCAGCGTTTTCTCGTAAGCATCAAGCAGGAGCAGGCAGGGGAGGAGGGGTAGGTGCGCCGCTGGTTCAGCCAAAAAATTACCGAGCTGCGGAATGCCCGCCAGCAACGGCAGGCGGATTCGCAGCACCTGCTCAAGGCGCGCTACCATGTGTTCCGCTCCTTGCTTGCCAACAACAACCGGGCCGTGGATTGCCTCACCGAGATCAGCATCCATTTGCGGATGCAGGGTGATCCCGCGGGCCTGGCGAAGCTTGTCCTCCGGCTCATCGAGGAAACCGTCGAGATGATCGCCCGGCTGGAAACCTTGGCCGGCAAGAGGTACAGGGGGTTGTTTGCGGTTCATCAGGCAATCGCCAAACGCGTCCAGGAAACACTCGCCCGTCTTGCCTCACCCGAAAATCGACCCTGCGTTTTGCCGCTGGCCCAAATCCACGGCGGCCTCAAGGGCCAAACCGGCAATAAGGCCGCTGCCCTGGCCGAACTGCGCAAGAACGGCCTGCCTGCGCCGGACGGCTTTGTGATCACCCTGGCCGGTTGCCGTTTTTTTCTCGAACATGCCGGACTCTCCCTGGAACTGGTTCATCTTCTGGCCACCCACGGCGCGGATAGAGAAAAGCATGTTTCCGCCGCCATTGCCGCCCAGGTGCAAGGTTTGATCACCCAGGCGTCGATTCCTCCGGCCTTGGCCGAGGAAATCACGGTTGCGGCCCGCGCTTTTCTTGAAAACGGCAAACCGTTGGCGGTGCGCAGCAGCAGCATCAGCGAGGACGGCAGCCGCCATTCCTTTGCCGGGCAATTCAGCTCGGTGCTCAATGTGCGCGACGCGGCGCAGTTTCTCACGGCGTTCAAGGAGGTGGTGGCCGGTAATTTCAACGCCCGCAGCCTTGCCTACCGGCTCAACGCCGGGCTGGACCCCCTGCGTTTCGACATGGCGGTGCTGTGCCTGGAGATGGTGGAGGCCAGGGCGGCAGGCGTGCTGCTGACCCGCTCTCCCCAGGAGCCGGAAAGCGGGTTGATGCTGGTCAGCGCGGTGCCCGGCTTGGGCGAGGCCGCAGTCTCCGGCAGCGCCGCCGCGGATCTCTATCTGGTCGGGGCGGACGGCAGGGTGGACTGGGGGCGTTCTACCATCGCCAGCAAGGAACGCCTGTTGGTCTGCGAGGAAGCTGGCGGCGTAGCCTGGCGCGAGCTTGGGCCGGAAGCCCGCCAGCAGCCGGTGCTCAGCGAGGCGGAACTGCAGGTTTTGGCCGGTTGGGGCAGGGAACTGGAAAGGCGCGAGGGTGTTCCCCTGGATCTGGAATGGGCGGTGAACCATGGGGGAGCGGTGGCCATTCTCCAGGTGCGGCCCATGACCACCTTGGCCCTCCCGGCTGCGGACGACCGGCGGGAAGACTCCCCGGTTCTGGCGCAAGGAGTGATCGCTTCGGGAGGAAGGGCTGCCGGCCGGGTCCTGGTGGTGAAAGGGAGGAAGGATTTCGAAAATATCCCCCAGGAACCGGTGGTCCTGGTCATGCAGCAGAGCTTTGTCGAGGCGGCCAACCTCCTGGGCCAGGTGGCGGCGGTGCTGGTGGAGCTGGGCAGCCCGGCCGATCATCTGGCTTGCGTGGCCCGCGAACAGCAGACCCCGATGGTGTGCGGCGTGCACAATGTCTCCAGCCTATTGCCTGACGGGCAGTGGGTCACCGTGGACGGCGGCCAGGGCAGGGTGTACGAGGCCGGCCCAGAAGAGATCAGCGCCGCCGAGAAGGCATGGCAACATGGCCCGCCCGGTGTCCGCAGGATGCGGGTGCCCTTGCCGCCGCTGCACCGGGAGCTGCAGGAACTGGTTACGGTGCTGCATCTCACCGATGCCTACGGCCCCACCTTTTCCATTGTCGAATGCACGTCGCTCCATGATATCGTCCGCTTTGTCCATGAAAAGGCGGTGTTGTCCATGTTCCACGCCGGAGACGAGATGCTGGAGGAAAACCTCGGCGTGGTGCATGCCATCGATTCGCCGGTGCCTTTCTTTGTCAGCGTCATCGATATGGGCGGAGGCGTGGTTGTGACCGGACCAAAACGCCGCAGAATTCCGCCGGAATCGGTGGTTTCCCGGCCGTTTCAGGCGCTGTGGCAGGGGGTCGCCACCCCTGGCCTGCACTGGGGGCCGCCGCCCGGCGGGACGCCCATGGGCTCGGTGATGTCCTCCTTTATTACCGACCAGAAGTCGGAGCGGCCCATCGGCATGCCCAATTACGCCATTGCAACATGAATGCCCGCATGGATTTCCACTTCATCATGATCGACGCGGTTGCTTCCCCGGAGCCGCGCAGCAACCATGTCAAGTTCCGCTTCAAGGGCGGCGGCACCTCTCTTGCACGGCGGCGGCGGCGCGCCCTGTGCATCGGGGAGATCTTTGAGCGGTATGGTTTTTCCGTTGATATCAAGGAGGATCTGGTCAACGCTTCGCTGCAGGGGGCGGTAAGTGAAGCCATTGAGGAAAAACTGGTGATGGTCGGCAGGATTTTGGGTTTCACCCGGCTGCTGGACGCGGCCATGGGCGACGACACGATGATCCCCGTGGTGGTCCGCGCTTTTATGGTGGGGGATTATGCCCTGAGCCGGTTGACGGAGAAAAATGAACCCGGCCGGAGCGGCATAAGAATGTGACGATGAAGAGTGGTCTTGAAAAATTTGAAGCGTTGGCAGCGCTTGGTGAACAATATAGCTGTCCGTGGGTGGAATATCAGGAGTCGGTGACCGGGCCCCAGTTCCTGCTGTGGCGGTTGGACATGGAGCAGATCCGGGCCGAGGGGTGGTTTCCGCGCGCAATTGCCGACGGCCGGGCTGTAGTGATTGCCATCGCGCCCAGTCCCGCTTTGGCCGCCACGATCCGCGAGACACTCGGAGTGCGGGAGATTGAGTTTCAAGTTACCCTTCCCAACGATCTTATCCGCATCTTTGACCACAATCAGGATCTCAACCCTTGCTTTTCTGTCGCCGCCGGGCGCACCCCGTTGGCCAAGGTCCGCACCCATCTGGCAGCGCGCCGTTCCCTGTTTGCCCATTACCGGACCCTGCTGGCCAAGAGCCGTACCGGTCTGGCTTTTATCCGCACCGGCCTTTCCTGTGTCACCATTGCCCTGCTTTTTCTTCGTCTGCTGGGCAGCGGGTATTACTTGTTTTTGGAGGCGTCTCTCCTGATAAGCGGCATCATCATGGTCTATGACGGCCTCAAATGGTATCTGTCGGCCAGGGAGATCTATGCCACTCTGCCGCCCTGTGTCGATACCGGCGCCACCGGCGGCACCAGCGTGTTGGAGGCATACGACGAGTACATCGCCCCGGAGTTCCGGCGCAGCGGGGTGGTGGAAGGATCCGCCGCGCTAAGGGGGCGTTGGACCAGTCTCTCGCCGGTGATGCGGCGCCGATATCTGGCCAGCGACCGCACCGATCTGGCCGAGGAGCGCATGGTGCTCGCCTGTTTCAGGACCAGGATGGCCAAAGCCCGCACCGGTCTCGCCTTCACCCGCACCGGCTTCGCCTTCATCAGCCTCGGCCTCGGGCTTTTGCGTCAATTTCATGCCAGCCGTTGGCTGGCCTTTGACCTCGGACTTGTCGGGGCCGGGGTTCTCATGTCCCTGGAGGGCTTTTTCTGGTATTTCCGCGGCCGGATGGCAGGGGTGGAAGGGTTGGCCTCTGTGCGGGAAAAGGCGGAGATGTCCTCTGTCTGGGATTATTTTTTCCCCCACAGCCATGTCCTGCCCGGCCCGGACTCCAATCCCATGACCCTGCCGGTGAAGAGCTCCCATGCCCCCGGGATTTGGGCCACAACCGGCGTTGCCCTGGAGCGCACGATGCTGGCTGAACGGCGTAACGTCATGGCCCGGCTGCGCACCGTGATGGCCCGGGCTCGGACCGGTTTTGCCTTTATCCGCATGGGTCTCAGCCTTTTTCTGATCGGGGCCGCTTTTCTGCTGTTTTTCGACGATGCCGGCGGTCTCGGCTGGAGCGTGTTCAGCTATGCCATGATGGCGGGCGGTCTTTTTCTGGTGGCGGACGGCTTTGCCTGGAGTGTTCCGGCCGAGTGGATGCGCCGGCAGTTTCCTTACTGTTACGGGGATATGGAGATCCCTCTTCCCGATTACGGGGTGCCTTCCCGGTTCTGGAAGAAAGTGGTGTTCAGCAATGGCGATGATTGAGAGTAAAACAGTGATGCGACCTTTTGCCGGAATCGGTATGCCCGGCCCGCAGATGCTGGCGGAGGCGGCCCGAGCAGCCGTGCTGCGCAAAGTGCCGCTGGCCCGGATTCTCCATGCCGAATACGGAGTGGAGCGCGAAAACCTTCTCGCGGCCCTGCGCAACCATTACCAATGCGCCTCCATCGAATATGACGAGCGGCTGCCCATTCCCCCCGAGTTGCTTGCCGGTCTGCCGGGCAGCCGGCTTGCGCAAAGCGGTTGGTTTCCGGTGATCAAGGATGCCGACGGCACAGTGGTCATCGCCGCCTGCGACCCGTCGGACGCTGCCATGCGCAGTGAGGTGGAGGAGTTTTTCGGCCCGGCTCCGTTTGAATTCCGGGTGGCCCTGCCCGACGCCATTGCCTGGTTTATCCAGGATTTTCTCCATGACAAGCCGGGGTTGCTCATCGGCACCGAACGCACCGGCCTGGCTTTCTGGCGCAACACCATGGCCCAGTGGCGGACCCGGCTGGCTTGCTACCGTACCGATTTGGCCCGGGCTCGCACCGCCTTGACTTTTGTCCGGACAGGCCTGGCTCTGGCCGCCATTTCCCGGACTTTTCTGAGCAGCGAACGATTTGTCGTCCATTCATTTTTGGCTTATGGGGTTTTGGGGGTCGGCCTGTTCCTTTTTTTCGGCGCCTTGCCCACCTATCTCCGGGTGCGGCGTTCGCGCATGACTCCGCCGCGGCATCAGACTCTGGTGGAAGTGAGCGGCGCCACCCTGAGTTTCCTTGAGAACTACCAGGACCTGGAACAGACCGAGGGGGAAAAGAAAACAAAAGAAACCATGCTGGCCCGGCTCGGCGACTTGCTTGGCAACTACTGCACCATTTTATACCCCTCGCCTGCCAGCCGGGAACGGACCCACCTGGCGCGGGAACGGAACGTGCTCGCCGCCCAGCGCACCATTGCCGGCTGTTACCGGACCATCTACTCGCGGGCCCGCACCGGTCTGGCCTTTATCCGTACCGGCGTCTCCTTTGTGAGCCTCGGCATCGGCTTGATCGGCTATTTCGGCCTGGGGTTCAAGAGCTTTTTTGATGCGATGCTGATCGTCATCGGTCTGTTGATGATCATTGACGGGGGGCTCTGGTACCTGCCGGTGCGCAAGGAGCAGGCGGAGCTGCCCAGAACACGAAGCGCCGTGCTGGCGGGGTGAGGCGGAATGAAAATAGAACATAAAATCTATCTTTCCAACGCGGTCCATATCCTGCTCATCGTTTTGATCGGCATGTTTGCCTTGCAGAACCTCAATGAGATATTGACCAAGTTCCGCTTCACTGTGATCGCCGAGGGGCTCAATGCCAATTTTCTCGAGATGCGGCTGGCTGAGAAAAATTATTTCCTCTACGGCGATAACGAGGCGTTTAACAATATCAAGACCAGAATCGACCAGACCCGTGAGACCCTGTTGCAGGTTCGGCCTGACATCATCCGGGCCGTGGGGGCAGAGAAGTATACGAAGCTTCAGGATCAACTTCACACCTATGCCCAATTGGTTGATTCGGTCAGCAAAGCCAGCCACCGGGATGCCGTGGTGCAGAAAAAGTTGCGGGAGGCGGGCCAGAACCTCAAAACATTTTCCGAAAATATCACCGCCCTCGAGAGCGACCGGATCGGTGCGATCATCGTCCGCTCCAAAAATATCCTGCTCTATTCCTTCTGGGCGGTGGTGCTTTTCGCTTTTCTCTTCAGCAATCTCATTGTCCGGAACATCGGCCAGTCGTTGCGTAAGGTGGTCGATCTTACCCGCTCGATCTCCAAGGGCAACTACCGGAAGATCGAGGAAAAACCATCGAGCGACGAGATCGGCGCGGTGATCAGCGCCATTAACGCCATGGCCGAGGAACTCCATAAACGGGAAAAGGAAATCGTCCAATCGAAACGGCTCGCCTCCATCGGCGTGCTGGTGGCAGGGGTTGCCCACGAGCTCAACAATCCGCTCAACAATATCTCCATGCTCGCCCAGACCTACGCGGAGGTGTACGATGGGCTGAACAAGGAGGACCGGGTCAGCTTCATGGAGCGGGTTGATCAGGAAACCGAGCGGTTGCGGGTGATCATCCACAACCTGCTCGATTACGCCAAACCCAAGGAGCAGCATCTGGCCAAGGCAACCACCAATCAGGTCATCCAGAAGATTTTGGCTCTGGTGCAGAACATGCTCGATGTTTCCAATATCAGGATCAAGCTTGCCTTGGCCGAGGATTTGCCGGTCATCTATATCGACGAGCATCAGATCCAGCAGGTGCTGGTCAATATGGCCACCAACGCCATCCAAGCCATGGGCAAGGGGGGCGAACTGCGCATTGCCTCCCGCTATCTTCCGGACAATGATGAAATCGAGATCGAGATCGGCGACAAGGGAAAGGGCATTGCCCCGGAGTTTCTCGACCACATCTTCGATCCATTTTTTACCACCAAGGAAGAAAGCGGCACCGGTTTGGGCCTGTGGGTCAGCTACGGGATTATCAAAAACCACCAGGGGAACATCCGGGTGACAAGCCAGGTCGGAGTCGGCACAACCTTTATCATAACACTGCCCAGTTGCAAAAAGTTAATGAGGTGTACAGATGGCGAAGCATAGCATTATGGTCATTGATGATGAGAAAATCGTGGGAGACATGGCAAAGCTTTCCTTCGAGCAGGACGGCTACGAGGTGGAGACCTTCCTCAATGGCGAGCCTGCCCTGGAACGGCTGAAAGAAAGGCGCTTCGACGTGGTGGTTACCGACTTGAAGATGAAGGGTGTGGACGGCCTTGAGGTGCTGCGTACCGTCAAGAAGCTTTACCCTGGCGTCAAGGTGATTATGATCACCGCCTTTGCCAACCTTGATGTGGCCCTTGAGGCTTTGCGGGATGATGTCCACGATTTCTTCCCCAAGCCGGTCAAGATCAAGGATCTGAAGGCTTCGGTCAAGAAAGCCATGGGGGAGGAGTGAGCCCCGCCGGGTGATGCCCCAGCGTAATCACTGACCATGCAAAAAACTTTTTTCCGCAGACTCAAAGAGGTGTTTGTTCCTGAGCAAACCCCAGCCTCCAACGACCTGACGGCGCGTTTCCACGAATTCCAAGCGGTGCTCGACGGCAACAACCGCGCTTTGGAAGCCATGACCGAGATGGGGGAAAAGCTCGGCGGCGAGTATCTGTTTGACGTCAATTACACCCGGAGCGCCTACGCCACTCTGTTTTCGGCAATTTTCGGGGCGCTCGACCATTTTAACCTGCTGACCGATGGCCAATATCCCCAGCTTGCTGGAACCCTGGCCCGTATCGACACCTTGGTGCATCGGATGTTGAGCGGGAGTGCCTCCCTTTCCAGCCCCTTGGTGGTTTTTTATCCGGAAATCACCTGGGACCAGGCCGAGGAGGTGGGGGGTAAGAATTACCACCTGGCCGAGTTGGCTAACTCCCTGCATCTCCGTATTCCCCATGCCTTTGCCATCACCACCACCGCCTTTACCGCTTTTATGCGGCATAACGGCCTGGAGGCGCGTCTTGCCGCGTTGGCCGGGGCCGATACCGCTACCCTTGCCAATGTGCGCACCGTCATTCTTGCTGGCGGGTTTCCGGAGGATTTTAGCGCGGCGTTGGCCGCGGCTTTAGAAAAGTTGCGGGATCGGCTTGGACAAAACGCGACCCTGGCGGTGCGAAGCAGCGCCGAGGAGGAGGATGGAGAATATTCCTTTGCTGGCCAATTCGAGACGGTGCTCAATGTTCCCTGCACGGTAGAGGCTGTGCAGCCCGCCTATAAGGAGGTGGTGGCCAGCCTTTTTCAGGCCGATGCCACCAGCTATCAGCGCCAGCTTGGCTATGATCTCGGGACGCTGAAGATGGCGGTGGGCTGCGTGGCCATGATCGACGCCAAGGCCAGCGGGGTTATTTATACAGCCGCGGCAGGCAAGGACAGGAGCAGGATGTCGGTCAGCGCCGTCTGGGGGCTTGGGCCTGGCGTGGTCGACGGCCTGACCGATGCCGATCTCTACACCGTAGTCAAGGAGGATGTACTCCGGGTCATCGAGCGCCGCATCGGCGCCAAGGCGCAGATGGTGGTTAATCTTGGGGGCTCCGGCATCGCCACCGTGGAAACCCCGGCGGCACACCGGCCATTTGCGTGTCTCAGCGAGCCCCAAGTGCTGGAGCTTGGCAAGCAGGCACTGGCCATCGAAAAGTATTACAAAGTACCCCAGGATATCGAATGGGCCATGGATGCCCAGGATCGCTGCTATCTGCTCCAGGCCAGGACCCTGCGGGTGGAAGATCCGGCCGGAACATCGGCAAGCGCTGACACATCCGCGGCGAGCGGCTATCCGGTGCTGCTCCGCGATCAGGGAATCGTGGTGCAGCGGGGCGCAACCGCGGGCACGGTCTTTATTCTCCAGCATCTCGACGAACTGGAGAAGATTCCCAAAGGCAGCATCCTGGTGGCCAAGCACGATTCCCCCCATTTCGTGCAGGCTATTCCCATCCTGCACGCCATTATCACCGATATCGGCGTGCCCACCAGCCACATGGCCTCGATCTGCCGGGAATTCAACATCCCCACCGTGGTCAATACCGGTTCCGCCACCTCGGTGCTGCGCCACGGCCAGGCGATCACCCTGCAGGCGGGGGAGGGCAGCGAGGTTGTCGTGTATGAGGGGATCGTCCAGAGCTTGCTCCGGGAAGAGCGGCAAACTGCGGCCAAACTGCGGGAGCTTTATGAATTCCGGCGCCAGAAATATATCATGCGCTATATTGCCCCGCTCCACCTGGTGAATTCCCTGGAGCAAGAATTCACCCCGGAAAAATGCAAAACCGTGCATGATCTTATCCGTTTCATGCATGAGAAAGCGGTGCAGGCCCTGGTTGCCAATGCAGAGGGGCAAGGGAGGGGTTTTAATAGGTTTTTCGGCGGCAAGACAGCCATGCACCGGTTGGCTCTGCCGATCCCGGTCCAAATGCTGGTGATCGATCTGGGAGGCGGTCTGCGCAGCAAAACCAGTAGCAAGGCGGCGGGCTTTGACGAGGTGGCGTCCGTGCCCTTGCGGGCGGTGCTTGCCGGGATGCTTGCTCCAGGGGTCTGGCAGAATGAAGGGGTGGCCCTGCGCGGGGCCGATCTGCTCTCCGGTATGACGCGGGCGGAGAATATTGCCGGCGGTGCGGCCATTATGGAAAACGTGGCCTTGGCAAGCTCGGAATATGTGAACATGAGCCTGCGCTTCGGCTACCACTTTAATATGCTGGACTGTTATTGCAGCGATACCCCCCGCGACAACCATATCTATTTCCGTTTTGTGGGCGGGGCCGCGGCCATCACCAACCGTTCCCGCCGCATCCAGCTCATGGCCCGGGTGCTGGCGGAACAGGGCTTTGCCCTCAAGGCCAAGGGCGATCTGCTGGTCGGCCGTCTCTCCGGCTTGAGCCGGCAAGAGATAGAAGGGCTTCTCGGCCAGTTGGGCCGGTTGATCGGCTTTACCCGGCAGCTCGATGCCCGTCTTGATGCCGACGAGATGGTGACCATCCTTGCCCGTCGCTTTGTACAGGGTGATTACCGAATCGGCCCCTGAGCGGGGGCACGGTCAGGCGGCGTGATGAAAACGCAGCCCGGGTAGCTCCACGGCGGTGAGGAGACTGCCGTAGACCGCCCCGGTGTCGATGCCGGTGCGGAAGGGTGTGAGTAGCGGGGTGGCAAAGGGGGTATGGCCGAAGATGACCCGTTTGCCGTAATCCCGCTCTTCTGAAAGAAAAGGCTCCCGGACCTCGCAGAGATCGGAGATGTCCTGCCCGGCCAGGGGCTGGCCGTGGCGCAGACCGGCATGCACGAAGATATATTTTTCTGTTTCCCAATAGGGCAGCAAAGAGAGCAGGAAATCCCGGTGCTCCGGAGGCATGAAATTAAGGGAGGCAAGTGCGGCAAGGCTTGCGCCGCCGTAACTTTCCAGGGTGTTTTCCAGGCCGAGCCGCCGCAGGTAGGGGAGTAGCGCCTGATCGCCGCTCCGGTGGTATTCCAGCAGCAGATACTCGTGGTTTCCCATGAGCGGAACAATCCGTACTCCGTCGGTGCGTAGTTGGCAGAGCTGGTCCAGCACTCCCTTGACATCGGGGCCGCGATCCAGGTAATCGCCCAGAAAAACCAGGACGTCGTGCCCGCGCTCGAAGGGTAGGCGATTGAGCAGGGATTCGAGCTTGGCTGCACAGCCGTGGATATCGCCGATGGCGAAAATTTTTCCGGTCATGGGCGCTGTTTCCTGCAGTGGCATAATTTCAGCTTCAGGCGCAGTTTTTGTACCAGAAAGACGCCGCCATACCGTAGATAAAATTTAGGAGCAGCACGAGAAGCGGGGTCAGGAGCCCGGCCTTGAGCCCCATCAGGCCCAGGCCCATTTCCGGGAAGACCATGACCAGCATCATGGTGGTGGGGACCAGGCTCATGAGGATGCCGCGCAGGGCTGTTTTTTGCCGGTACAACGGCAGAATCAGCAGCATGGCCCAGATGCCGCCCCAGACCAGACGGGGGTAGAGCCAGGGGGCGGTGAATTGGGGGCGCAGACCGATGCCGAGCCAGGCCGTAATCCCCACCTGGCCCAAAACCCAGATATTGACGCTGTCGATGAGTGCGCCCAGGGCTCCGCCGGTGAAGGCGCCGCTGATTTTACGTACCATGGGGGAAGTTCCTTTTTGGTTGGAATTTAGAAGCGTCCGCCTTGCAGGGTTTTTTTGTCATAGCCCCAGCCCCGGCAGGTGGGCAGGTCGATGAGGATGAAGTCCGATTTTTCTTCCGCCTGCAGCACGAGGGTCTTTTCCAGATCTATTCGGGCCTGATATTTCGGCAGCAACCGGGTCCGGTTGACCACAAGTTTTCCCGAGGTGAGATAGAGAAAAATGCGACGGTTTTCCGTGGTCTCGTAGCTGATGGCCCGCCCGGGATCGAGCTCGCCCCGGTAAATGGTGGCGTCGCTGTGGAAATGCACCGCATTTTTGTGGCGCTGGCCCGAGGCCAGGGGCAGCAGTTGGTTGCGCCACTCTTCTTTCTTGAAACTGCGCTGGTCATAGCTTGGGCGCAGACCGTGCTTGTCCGGATAGATCCAGAGCTGATAAAAATGGGCCGGCGCCTTGCCGCTGTTGTATTCCGCATGGTTAAGGCCGGTGCCCGCAGACATGCGCTGGACATCGCCGGCCTTGATGACGCTGGTGTTGTTCATGCTGTCCTTGTGGGTGATCTCCCCGTCAAGGACAATGGTGATGATCTCCATCTCCTCGTGGGGATGGGTGGGGAAACCCGTGCCGGGCACCACCACGTCATCGTTGAATACCCGCAAGGGGCCGAACTGGATGTTGTCCGGCGTGTAGTAGTCGGCAAAGGAAAAAAGCCAGTAGGTCTTGAGCCAGCCGAAGTCATTGAAATGGCGTCCATCCCCGTCAATGGTTGCGATCATCTTCCACCCAATATCTTGCCCGCGCGCCTGCTGTTCATGCCTTCCGGCACCAGGCAAGAAATATGGGATACCTCCGCATCACGCTGTTTTTCCCCGGCTTTTCAATGGCGTGGATCTCCTGCACGCCGATGTCCCGGCCGCCGTTTCCTGCCAGGATGTCCCGGACCGTATCCGGGTTGATGCCGTGGTGGGCGACGCCGCTGTTGTCTTCATGGAAGGAGCCGTCTTCCGTGACCAGATCGGCAACGGCCAGATAGCCCCCGGGTTTCAGGGCCGCGAAAAACCGGTGCAACAGCGGTTCGATCTCCGGGATATGGTGCAGGGTCATGCTGCTCAGCACCAGGTCGAAATTTTCAGCGGGTAACGGGTGTCTGGTCAGGTCATGGACCAGGGTTTCGATGTTGGTGATCCCTTCTTCCCCGGCCTTGCGGCCAAGGACTTCCAGCATCCCGGGCGAGGTGTCGACGGCCACGATGGCGGCGACATGCGGACTGATGGCTCTGGCGACCATGCCGGTTCCGCAGCCGTATTCGAGAACCCGCATGGCGGGGGCAAGGGGGATCGCTTGCCGGATGGCCTCGGCCACCTTGCGGGCCAGGGCGACGCGTTGGGGTTTTTCTTCCCAATCCGCGGCGGCGTCATCGAAGCGTTTCACGTTGTCGGCGCGGAGGTGTTCCGGGGCAAAGGTCATTGGCGGGCGGTCCTGTGGGGTTTTGCTGTGTGGACGGGGGCTGGCGGATGAACCGGTTGTCCCCGTCTGATCAGGTTGCAAAGTAATCATTGTTTGAGATCTCGGCCAGCTTTTTTCCGTTCGGGGAAAAACTGGGGTGGTGCCGCGAGCGGAAAAAACGTACAATGGCAGAAGGCGACAGAGCATTTACAGGGAAAGAACACAAGGCGCTTGGGCAAAGAAAGAGCATGAAAGAGATCGATCACTCCACCCTGCTGGCGATTCGCCCTTTGTCCTATCAGGGGGAGCAGGTTCTTCCGGGCCGGTGGTCCGCGTTTTTCAAGGCTTTGCGCAACCTCCTTGTTCAGGTGGGGATCGAAGCTCCGGACAGCAGCGATGATCTCCTGCTTATCTATTATGATGAGCCCTTTGCCGCCCTGAGCACCTTTTTCGAAAGCCTGCAGTCCCTCAAAAAACAGCAGTGGCAGGCAGGAATGGGCGCGGTTCCCATTCAGATTATCGTGCATCTGCACCGGAGAAAAGATCCGCCCGTTGATTTCGGCGAGGCCACTGCCCCGGTATGGGGGGTGTTGCAGCCGGAAACCGTGTATCTGACCCGGGCGTTGAAGCTGCAATGGAGTCTTTTTTTTGCCGGCAAAAAAATGCCTGCCCATCAATTCACGGATGCCGGAGACGGGTTGTCTCAGTTGAGTTTTTCCGGCGATCTCAGCGAATTGAAGCGGGAGCGCCTTTTTACCGGCCGGTTCCTCGCGGCCAAGGGCGCGTGTCCGGAGTGTTTTTACTGCGGCATGGCCAATCATGCTCCGGCCCATTGCCCCAGCAAACAGTTGACCATGGAAACCCGGGGTCTTGACCGGGTCGGCTACCTGTCTTTCGCGAAGATCGACACCCTGTTTAAACAGATAATGGCCGAGCAGAAAAAGATGGCGGAACTGCTGGCCGCCAACATCGACGGCGCCCAGATCCGTAACGATTCCGCCTTGCAGGTGTATGTCGCGTATTTCGACATGTATCTGGTGTATCAGCCTCGTTTTCTGAATTATGCCGCTTTTTCCCTGTTTTCCTCCTGGGACGGCATCGGAAAAACAGACCGGGTAAAGGTTGACAGCCGCAATCTGCATTCCGGCTTCGATTGCCTGCGGGTGGGCAAGTACAAGCAGGCCCTTGATTTCTTGAAGGCGGAAAGCCAGGCCTTGGGAGGAAAGCAGTTCTACGCCACCCTTGGCCTGGCTTTCGTTGCTTTGGAGCGGGGTCGGATGGGGGACATGGCCCATTTTCTGCAAATAGCAAACAGCACGGCCGCCACGGAGAAAGAGAAAATCTACATCAGCCTCCTTACCGCCAGATTTCACAGGCTGGCCGGCCACCCCTGGAAAGCGGAACAACTGATCAGTTCGGTGGCCAATCTCTATGTCGATTGTCCGGAGGTCCAATACAGTCTCATTCAGACGCGGGTTCATGACGGTAAGGCGCAGCAGCAGATGCAACTGCTGCGCAAGCTGGCCTCGGGGGATCGCCGGTATTTCATGATCGCCCTCATGGACCCGGCCATGCTGCCGGCCAACACCATGCCGGGCTGTATAACCAGAAAAACAAGGAAGCAGGGGAAAACCTGGCCGAGGCGAAGGAGGTTTTCGCAGAGTTGCAGGCCTGGTTCGGCGGGGAAGAAGACGAGGAGGTGCAGAATCATCTCTCGGTGCTGGCCAATCTGGAAGAACAGTTCCGGCGCCGCGCCGTCTATGATGTTCTTGATATCGCGGACCGGGCCAAATCCTTGAGCATGGTCTGTTCCCGTCTCCGCGAGACAAGGCTTGAAGAGCTGAATGTCCGGGTGGATGCCGCTGCCTTGACCTGGGCGGATTACAATACTTTCTGGCAGGAATATCCCTATCAGTCTTTTTTTCGTGATTTTAAGACGCTCCTTTTTGCCGGCAAAAGAAAGTTTGTCGAAGCCAGAAGCATTGCCGGCGAAAGTCTGGCAAAGGCCAAGGAGCGTTTGCAGGCAGGCAAGGAGGAGGTCGAACTCCTGACGGGGCTGGTTGACCGCATGTTGAAGTTGAAAATTGCCCTGGATACCCTGTCGATGTTTTTCAAAAAACTGGTTGTGGCGGAGATGGTATTCAGCGGGCTTGCCTTTGTGCTGCTGCCGCTTGTCACCATCGGGCTTTCGGGGGTGCTCGACCCGGAGATCCTCCGGGTGGTGAAAAATCCCCAGTTCCAGAAAGGCACCATGGTTGTGCTGACCCTGTTCATGGCGCCGTTTTTTGCCCTGGCGCTTACCATCCGTTCGATGTCCGAACGGTGATGATCTCATGGAATTTTTTTGCGCGGCAAGGGGGAGAGCAATGACAGCCGGCATGAGCATGCAGACCTTCATCGACCAGCAGCAGGCCCAGGGCAAAAAGCCCAACCGGCTTGTCAGTGAAAAAAGCCCCTATCTCCTCCAGCATGCCTTCAATCCCGTGGCCTGGTATCCCTGGGGGGAGGAAGCCTTTGCCTTGGCGCGCACGGAAAATAAGCCGATTTTTCTCTCCATCGGCTATTCCACCTGCCACTGGTGCCATGTCATGGCCCATGAATCCTTTGAAAACCCGGAGACAGCGCGGATTCTCAACAAGGATTTC
>PHAW01000248.1 GCA_002841785.1 Deltaproteobacteria bacterium HGW-Deltaproteobacteria-3
TCGATATTGTAGCAGACCATGAAGGCCAACTGCTGCCTGGGTCCGGCCGCGCCCTCGCTCTGCCAGGGGTTTGAGGAAAAAAGGGTGTCCATCTCGGCCCAGAGGTCATCCATGGCGTTGTAATAGACCAACTGCTGGTCGCGGAGCCATTCCTTCACCGTCCACTCCTTTTGCTCCTGATGCCCCAGGCAGTACGAGTGATCGGTCATGAAATAGTAGGCCCGGGGATGGCCGCGCTCCGGGTTGCGGTCAATGGCCCGTTCCAGGGGATAGGTGCGGCAGGCGGAAGGACGGTCCTCATAGACGAGGCAGCCCCGTTCCGGATCGAGAAACGGGCAACTGTTTTCCGCGTCATCCCGCATCCGCATGACGATGGCGGGAAAGAGCGGGTTGGCCCCCTGGGCCACGCCGGTGTAGGTGTTGAGCAACTCCTCCGAGGTGATTCCCAGCCTTTTTTTCAACCGGATGAGATCGTAGGGATAGAGAAAAAGGGTCAGCTTCCGGCAGCAGCGGGTGAAGCAGGGAACCTCGGGGTTGCAGGCAAAGGGAAACGGGGAGTCGCCCAGGGGTTGCATGCCTTCGGGGAATTTTTTCAGATCGGTCATCATTTTTTTTCCTGGTGCAATATGCGGGCGGCGCGGTAACAATACAGCATGCGGCATGGCCTTCCCATGCCTGAAACGATCGCGCAAAGTACCATCCTGCCGCCAAAAGGTCAACCCGGATGCCAAGACCACAACCCTGTTCCCTGCGCGCCCTGGCCCTGCTGCTGCTCGTCTCGGCCTGCGCCCCGCGGCTGCGGACCGCGGCCTGGGTGGTCCGCTTCGACCTGGACAGCCCGGCGGAGGTTTCCTCGGTCTGCTCTGAGGCCAAGGCGGCGGGATTTGACCACCTGCTGGTGCAGGTCCGGGGGCGGGCCGACGCCCTGTACCGAAGCGACCTCGCGCCCCGGGCCGGAAATCTGGCCCAGGCCCCGGCGGATTTCGACCCGTTGGGGCAGTTGCTCGCGGAGTGCGCGCCCCTGCCCCTCCACGCCTGGCTCAATGTTTTTTATCTCTGGGGCGGCGCCGCCCCGCCGGACAACCACAAGCATCCCGGACACCCCAGCCAGCCCTGGATTCTTTCCGACAACACCGGGCGGCCGGTTTCCGGCTATTCCGCCCGGGAAAAACGGCTGGGCTGGATCGAAGGCAGCTATGCCGACCCGGCTTCCGCGGAATACCGCGCCCTGTTTGTCGAGGTGGTCCGGGAACTGCTGGCCCGTTACCCGGTGGCTGGAATCCATCTCGACTTCATCCGCTACCCTGGCCCAGGCTACGGGAAAAGCGACTCGCTTGCCGAACAATTTGAACGATCCCATGGAGTTGACCCCAGGCTCCTGCCGGAGCGGATCAACGTTGAAACCGTGACCGCCTGGCTTGAAGGGAGGCAGTCTCCGGCGGACCGGGTGCTTACCACGGCAGCGCTGTTCTGGAACGAGTTCCGCGCAGGTCAGGTCACCCAGCTTATTCGGGAGGTCCGGCAGGTTGTAGACAAGAACAGCGCCCCGGGGATCGTCCTCTCGACCGCCGTTTTTCCCGAGCCCTCGTCCGCCTACCTGGAAAACGGCCAGGAATACCAGGCCTGGGCAGCGGAGGGGCTGGTGGACAGACTGTACCCAATGGCCTATTTCGGGGATGCCGGCCGGGTGAGCGCCCAGCTCCGGGAGATTACCGCAACCATCCCCCGCACCTCACAGGTCAGCCTCTGGGCCGGGCTGGGCGCTTTAGGCAAAAACCCCGCCCAGCTCGGCAAGGAGGCGCGGATCGCCGGAAAAAACGGCTATGATGGGGTCGCCCTCTTCAGCCTGGGCCACCTCCTGAAAAAAAATGCCGCTCCGGCCGGGGCCGAGGCGGTGCGAGCTCCCCGCCTGTCTCCTGTCCCCAAAACCGGGCCGATCGAAACAGGAATCCTTGCCTCCGCTCCCCCCGGGCTTCTACCCCCGAACATCCATGCCCTGAAAAACATCGCCTGCAAGGCTCTGGGCGGATCCCCTGCGGAAAATGGCCTGGAGACCAAACTGGCCTTGCGATTGCAGGAGTATGATCACGCCCGGCAACACAGCATCCCCACAACCCTCAACCAACTGAAAGGCGGCCTGATCACGGTGCCGGAGCGCCTCACCCTGGGAGGTATTTTTCGCTACGCCAGCCCCATGGACAGCCCCGCCCGCTGGCAGGAGCAGGAAGCCCTCTGTGAAAAAGCCCGGTCGCGCCTGCTGGCCGGGGAAGAGCTGGCCACGGTGGCTGAAGAGTTTTCCCAGGACAACAGCAAAACCATGGGTGGCCTGCTTGCCCCCCGTTTTCTCGACCTGCTCGATCCCCAGGATCAGGAGCTTGCCCAACTGCTCCCGCAGGAAATCAGCCGTCGAAGACAGGAGCCTCGGCAAGCAGATGGCCTTTGCGGAGGCGCCCTGGGAAGCGAAGCGAATCCTCTTCCGCCGGGCACTCTCCGAGATGATGACAGGCGAGGCAGGGACAGGGTTGCAAGCCTGGCCATCATGATGGCACTGCGGTGCTTCGACGGGGCTCAGCACGAACGGAACAAGTCAATGATTTCAAGACAACTACCGTTCGCCCTGAGCCTGTCGAAGGGCTCTTTTCCCTCGACTCCATCAACTATAAATGAACACATATTCCCTGTCGTTGAAGATGATCTTCAGCCGCCCGCCATGATTCTCGCCATACACCTCCCATCCCGGCCTGCCCTTGATCTCGCACTGCACGCAGCCGGGAGAATGGCTCTGCCGGCGGGCATCGGACCAGGCCAGGCAATCGGTTTCATCGTTCTCTTTCCGGGCGATGATTTTCGCCATGCTCCGGGCCGTTTCACAATCAAGGTCCGCCCCGGTGATTGCAATCAAAATGTCTTTCATGCTACTATCCCTCCGTTGAAGAATGCCTCCCCTTCTCTCAGAAAAACAGGGCAACGCCCGTTACGCAACAAAAACCGGAACCAAGGCCTCCCATGAAACTGCGGACCATCATCTTCATCATCCTCCTTGCCCTTGGCATCCTGCCCATCCTCACCCTGGTCGCGGTCAATCTCCGCTCCCACATCAACCAGCACGAAATCGTGGAGACAAAACGGATCGCCGCTGCCGCCGAAAGCAGCTTTGTTTCCCTCAATACCAGGGTGAAATGCATCAAAAAAAGCCTCCTCCAGGCAGCCGCCACCCCCCTGAGCGCCGGGCTCACCCCCTCCTCCCTGGACCCTGCCGGCCGCCAACGGCTGGCAGAGTTGCTCATGGGGCAATTGAACACGGAAAAGATGATCCTCAGCGTTCGTCTGCTCGATCCCTCGGGCAACCAACTGATTTTCCTCCGCCGGAATAACGGTTCCCTGGAAGCCGCCCCCGGCGAACCGGCACATGCCGCAGCACAATCCCCGCTCCTCCGGAAAGGGCTGGCGCTCAAAAAATCCGAGATCGACACGCTCCTGACCGGGGATCGGACCGATCCCGCCGCCACCCGTCTGAGTCTTGCGACCCCGATGCCCGGAGGGGAGGACGGTGTGGCCGGGGTGCTCATCATGGACCTTGCCCCGGATCTGTTCCTTGATGCCCATGCCGATGCCTGCTGGGTAACACCTACGGGCATCATTGTCCATGCCCCGGCCACCTTTCCCGATCTGGAGCCGATGTCCCCGGTCACTCCCGGCGCCGATCTCCTTGCCCTCTTCCCCAATCTTGCCTCCCATCTTGCGGAAAACCTCCCCTTTGTCTGGGAAAATACTTCCGACCAAAGCCTTATCTGGCTGCCGCTCATTTTCAATGACCATCTTCCCCCGTCCCTGTGGCTGGGCACGCCGGTGGATCGCAGCGCGGCCAGGGAATGGAAGCTTTCCCTGATCTATAACATCGTCGGGATCGTAATCACCATCGCCGTCATCGTTTCGCTCATTGCCAACGCCATCGCCAAAAAAATCGACCGGATCAAGGACGCCATCCTCACCGGCCTGGACTCCATCCTGAACAAGGGGCAGGAGAATGTGCAATTCAACTGGACCGGCCCAAGGGAGGTGGTCAATCTGGCCGAGGAGCTCACCACCCTGGCCCGCCGCTATGCGATCACCCGTACCCGGCAGCAGGAGGCGGAAGCCGACCTGCGCCAGAGCGAGGACAAATTCAGAAACCTCACCGCCTCTGCCCAGGACGCTATCGCCATGATGGACCACCACGGCAATATTTCCTACTGGAACGAGGCCGCCGCCGAGACCTTCGGCTTTTCCGCCGCCGAGGCCCTGGGCAAGCCGATCCACACCCTGATCTCCCCGCGTCTTTCCGAATCCGGCCAACGGGACGCGGTCGCGGAAAAGCCGGTGAGCGACGGACCCATCCGCGAAACCATCGAGCTGATCACCAAACGCAAGGACGGTTCGGAGCTGCCCATAGAACTCTCGCTTTCCGAGGCCCGAATCAAGGATAAGTGGAACTCCATCTGGATCATCCGGGACATCACCGAACGCAGGCGGGCCGAGGACGAAACCAGGCTCCAGCAGCAGCAGTTGGTCCAG
>PHAW01000030.1 GCA_002841785.1 Deltaproteobacteria bacterium HGW-Deltaproteobacteria-3
CCTGTTTCCGGAGGAGTCGCCCCAGGCGTGGCAAGTGCAGAAGATCCGGGACAATCTGGCCCAGATCGCCCTTGAGGCGCAGGATGCCGGGTTCAGCCAGCTCCTGGACCTGAACGGCATCAGTATTCTCCTTAAGGAGAAACTCTCCGGCCAGGCCACGGCCCAGGGCTTTCTTGAGGGCGGCCTTACCTTCTGCGGCATGCTGCCCATGCGCTCGATCCCCTTCAAGGTTGTCTGTCTGCTGGGCATGAACGATGGGGAGTTTCCCCGGATGGAGCATCCGCAGAGCTTCGACCTGATCGCCCGGTACCCGAAGCGGGGCGACCGTTCCAAGCGTAACGACGACCGGTATGTTTTTCTTGAGGCCTTGTTGGCCAGCCGCGGGAAGTTCCTTCTCTTTTATCTGGGCAACACCCTGCGGGACGGCAAGGAGCTTCCGCCTGCCGTGGTGGTGGAAGAGCTGGTGGATTGCCTGGCCGAGAGCTTCGTGCCTGATTCCGACCCTTCCGGCACTGCCACTTTTGCCGAGCACCGGAAAAAAATGACGGAGCGCCTTGTGGTCCGCCATCCCCTGCAGCCTTTCAGCCGGAAGTACTTTTCCGGCGCAGACGAAAGGCTGTGCAGTTTTGGCGCGGAATACTGCCGGGCGGCCCGGGCAAAAGAATCAGGGAGGCGGAGCAGGCACGACTTCCTGCCCAACCCCCTGCCGCCCGCCGCTGCAGCGCCTGCCGCGATTTCTCTTGTTGATCTGTCCCGCTATCTTTCCCATCCGGTCCGCTGGTTTCTTGAAAACCGGCTTGGCCTTTTCCTGCAGGAGAGAAGCCGCGAGATCCAGGACCGTGAGCCCATCCATCTTGATTCCCTGGAAAAATACCAGTTGAGCCGGGATCTCCTGGCCATGCACGGGGAGGGGTCGGCCAGCCCGGAAATCCTGCTCTCCCGTTGGCGGGGTGAGGGGCGGGTTCCTTTGGGTCAGGCTGCCCAGACGGTCTTTGCCGAAATTCGGGATACCGTGCGCCCCATTGTGGAGCAACTTCGTAAATATGGGCCAGGGGCGACGGACCGCGAACTGCCTCCGGTGCGCCGGGAAATCCATCTTGCGCAGGATCTTACCCTGCACGGCGAGTTGCACGGCAGATATCCCTCCGGCCATGTCTTTTGGACCAACAGCCTGCTCCATGGCAAGATTCTGCTGCCGGTCTGGCTGGAGCATCTTTTTCTTTCGGCCGTTGCCCCGGCGGATCAGCGCTGTGAAACAACGGTGATCGGCAGAGGGAGCGACAAAGGCACAGCCCAGGTGTTGCGCCTCGCTCCGGTTCCCGAGGCCGCCGGCGTGCTCCGTGATCTTGCCTTCCTTTTTGTGGAAGGATTGAGTGCGCCCCTGCCGTTTTTCCCCAAAAGCGGACTCGCCTTTGCCCGGGTCATGTGTTCCGCAAAAGGGACCGAGCAAGAAAAAATGCTTGCTGCCTGTGCCAAAGCGGAGGAGGAGTATCGCGGCAACGAATTTGCCCCCGGAGAGGGGGACGATGCTTACTGCCGCCAACTTTTTGGTGAGACCCTCCCCGTTTCCCCGGGCTATATCCTCCATCCGGAGGACAATTCCCCGCCCTTTGCCGAGCTTGCCGCCCGGATTTTCATGCCCATGCTCAACCATATGGAGGAGCTATGAGCCGGGGGTTTGATCCGCTTCTTATCGCCACCAACGGCGTGCAGCTCATCGAGGCCAGCGCCGGCACCGGCAAGACTTATTCCATCACCTCCCTCTACCTGCGCCTTTTGCTGGAGCGAAGGCTGACCGTGGAGCAGATCCTGGTGGTCACCTTCACCGAGGCGGCCACCGCCGAATTGCATGAGCGGATCAGGACCCGGCTGCGGACGGCGGTGCAGGGGTTTCAGGATCAGGACGGCGGGGCGGATTCCTTTCTCTGCCAGCTCATTGCGCGCAGCTCCAATCCTGAGGCGGACCGCCGTCTGCTCGCCCGGGCGGTAAGCGATATCGACAAGGCGGCGGTCTCCACCATCCACGGCTTCGCCCACCGGGTTTTGCAGCAGCATGCCCTGGAAACCGGCCTGCTCTTCGATCTGGAGCTCACCGGCGCCACCCATCGTTTGGTGCAGGAGATCGCCGACGATTACTGGAGCGCCTTTTTTTACGCCCTGGACCACCGGCTGGCGAGCCTGGTGCAACAAGGCGTTTCCCCCGTCCAACTGCGGTCCCTGACCCAGGAGGCGATCCGGCACGGCGATTTTGCCATTGACGGCGAGATTCCGGCGGAAGAAGAGCTCACAGCCCTGAGGCAGGAGTATTGCCGGCTCTATACCGAGGCGCGGGGCTGCTGGCAGGAGCAGCGCGAGTCCCTGGCCCGATACTTTGCCCAGGCGGAGGGATTGACCGCATCTTTTAAAACGCTGCTGGCCAATGGTCTGCTGGACCGGCTTGCTGATTTTTTCGCCCAGGACGAGCCGGTGGCCTTTGGTGTGCCGCGGCATACGCAACTGCTCGGCGGGGAAAATATTTTTCAGCCGGACGGCAAGGTCTTTACAGCCACGGCCCTGAAAAAAGGGGTGATGCGGGACAATCCTTTCTTCGGGGTATGGAGCAGACTGGTAGCCCGGGCCGAGGGTATGGGGGCGCGCAGTCAGGCGCGGTTCCTTGTCGGGGCGGTGCGTTATATCCGGGCGGAACTGCCAAAACGTCTGCTGGCCGGCCAGCAGCAATCCTTTGACGAACTCCTCACCGGCCTGGACCGGGCCTTGCGGGGGGAACAGGGCGCAGCGCTTGCCCAGGCGATCCGTAGCCGCTTCCCGGTGTCCCTCATCGATGAGTTTCAGGACACCGATCCGGTCCAGTACCGCATCTTCCGGACCATCTATGGGCAAGGGGGCAAGGAGGCGCTTTTCTTGATCGGCGACCCCAAGCAGGCGATCTATGGTTTCCGGGGCGCGGATATCTACGCCTATCTCGAGGCCGCCGGTCAGGCGGATTCTGAAAAACACACGATGACCACCAACTGGCGGGCCGACCGGAAGATGGTCGCCGCGCTGAACGCTCTTTTCGGCGCGCTGGCCTGCCCCTTTGTCGATGGCCGGATCAGCTATGCCCAGGTTGCTGCGCGGCCCGGGGCGGAGGATCTCTGGCACTCCCCGAGCCTCGGCTCACCACCCCTGCAGTTTCTCACCCTGCCCGAGGGGCTCTGCGGAGTCAAGGGGAAGCGTCTGGTCAAGAAACAGCTTCTCGCATTGATCCCCGATCTGGTGGCCGGCGATATCGCCGGGCTGCTTGCGGGAGATACGAGGATCGGGGAGCGCTCCGTTCGGGCCGGGGATATTGCCGTGCTGGTCCGCACCAATACCCAGGCCGCGGAGATCCAGGCGGCCTTGCGGAGCAGGGGGATCAACGGGGTGCTTCAAAGCAAGGCCAGCGTCTGGGCCAGTACCGAGGCGCAGGAGTGTCTGCGTCTTCTCGCTGCGGTGGCAGAGCCGGGCAACGAACACCTGCTCCGCAAGGCACTGGCCACCACGATGCTCGGCTTTACCGGGAATGATCTGGACCGCCTCAACCAGGCTGAATCCGAGCTCTACGCACTCATGGGGCGCGTTGCTGCCTGGCAGGAAATCTGGCGGAAAAACGGGGTCATGCGGATGCTGCTGGCGGCCTGGCAGGAGCATTCCGTTACCGGGCGGCTGCTCGTGCTGGAGGATGGAGAGCGGAGACTGACCAATCTGCGTCATCTTGGTGAACTGCTCCAGGAGATGGAGAGCCGGAACCATTTCAGCCCGGAGATGTTGGTGGATTGGCTCAGCCAGACCATCACCGCGGGCGAGAGCGGCGAAGAGGCGGAACTGCGCCTGGAAAGCGACGAGGACGCCGTGCAACTGGTCACCATCCACCGCAGCAAGGGGCTTGAATATCCGATTGTCTATTGCCCCTATCTCTGCCTGGGGGGGAGCGGCACCTCCAAGCAGCCCTTTGTCTCCCTGCATGATCCGGAGGGTGGCTGGCAGGGAAAGATCGTCCTCTTTCCCGATGATGCGGCCCGGACTCTGGCGTCCGGCGAGCGTTTTGCCGAAGAGCTGCGCCTTGCCTATGTGGCGATAACCCGCGCCCGGCATGGCTGTCATGTCTTCTGGGCGCCGGTCTCCGGGTACGACAGCAGCGCGCTGGCCTGGCTCCTGCATGGGGATCTGGCCAGCGCTGGAGAACCCGGCAACCCGGAGACGTTGCAAGAGCAGCTCAAGGGATGCACCGGTCAGGAGCTGCTGGCCAGGTTGCAGGCTCGGGCCAAGGCGAGCGAAGGCTGGCAGCTCCGGCCGCTGCACCTGGTTCCGGTTCCGACCGGCAAAGCGGCCAAGCTGGATGTCCCTCCGCCCCTGGTCTGTCGGGTTCCGAACCGTACGCTCAAACAGGTCTGGCGGATCGGCAGTTTCTCCCATCTTACCGCCCAGTCCGGCCATGACCCCGGGGAACGGGAGCCGGAAGCCGTGACAGAGGGGGTGGCGGCGTCTCCGGAGATGGAGATCCCTTCCGCCTCCCAGCTTCCGCTGGCCCAGTTTCCCAAAGGGCCGGTGGCCGGGAATTTCTTTCACTCGCTCTTTGAAAAAATTTCTTTTCAGACGGAGAGCCCCGCGCAGTTGCGGGAGCAGGTGCGGGAACAGCTTATGTTTTACGGCTATCCCGAACTGTGGCTTGCCCCGGTCTGCCGGGCCTTTGGCGAGGTTCTCAAGACCCCCCTGCGGGCAACGGATGTTTTTTGCCTTGCGGATATCGGCGACGATCAGCGCCTCATCGAGATGCCTTTCACCTTTCCGGTGGGCGCAGGGTTGGGCGAGGACGCCAGTCTGTCCGCCGAGCTTCTGGCCCGGCCGTTTATCGACCATCCCCAGGGGATTCCCGCCGGGTATGCCGAGAGCCTGCGCGCGCTGCGCTTTATCCCGCTGCGCGGCTTTCTCAAGGGGTTTATCGATCTGGTCTGCGTCGTTAATGGCAAATGGTATCTGTTGGATTACAAGAGCAACCATCTCGGGGTCAGCCGGGATGATTACGCCCGGGAGAAACTGCCTGCGGCCATGGGCCACCATCATTATTTTCTCCAGTACCACATCTACACCGTGGCCCTGCACCGCTACCTGAGCCGCCGTTTGCCCGGCTATGGGTACGAGCGGGATTTCGGCGGAGTCTTGTACCTGTTTTTCAAGGGGATGCACCCGGACTCCGGCTCGGAGTTCGGAGTGTATGCCGATCTGCCGCCCTTGGCCCGCATCGAACAGCTTTCCGGGATATTCCAGAGTTTGGCAGGGGAGGGCGCATGATCAGGGAGATTGAACAGCTCATTGCCGCCGGAACCCTGGATCAGTTCGACCGCTATTTTGTCAGAACCCTCCAGCGTCTTGCCCCCCCCGCATCCCCCCGGGTCCTTGTCCTCGCCGCCCTTGCCCGGAAGGCAGTGGGCAATGGCCACGTCTGCCTTGATCTGGAACGATTGGTGGCTGGAGCCCCTGAAAAAAATTTCCTCCCCCCCGGCGGGGGAGGGTCAGGGAGAGGGGGAAGCAGCAACGAATCCGGCAGATCGCAACTTCACCCACCCCCCAGTTCCCTCCCGTCAGCAGTGACAGCGGCGAGGGAGGGGGAGTCGCCCGCCCCTTCGCTTGCAGAGCTGATCGCCGAGCTTCAGGAAAGCCCCCTGGTGAGCCGGGATGGCACTGTTGCCCCGCTGGTGCTCGAAGGTGCGCGTCTGTACCTGCATCGCTACTGGCGGTATGAAGAGGAGCTTGCCCAAGAGATCCGGACCAGGGCCGCACACCCGGTAGCGGTGCGGGAGGATCTGCTCGAATCCTGCCTTGCCCAACTTTTCACAGGCACGGAGCAGGATGGTCAACAGCGCGATGCCTGCGCCGGGATTTTCCGCGAAAGGTTGGGCCTGATCACCGGCGGGCCCGGCACCGGTAAAACCACGCTGGTCACCAAATATCTTGCCCTGCTCCTGCTCTATGCCAAAGCGTCGGGTGAGGGGGCGCCGCGCATCCTGCTTTTTGCTCCAACGGGCAAGGCAGCGGCCCGGCTCACCGAATCCCTCCAGAAAAAAACCGGAGAGTCGTCTTTGCCGCAGGAGCTGGTGGCGGCCCTGCCCACCCGGGCGGCGACCATCCATCGCGCCTTGGGGTACCGGCCAGAGCATCCGACCACCTTCCGCCATAACCGGGAAAATCCCCTACCCTGCGAGGTGGTGGTGGTCGACGAGGCATCCATGATTGACGTGGCCCTCATGGCCAAGCTGTTTGCGGCGGTGATGCCCACGGCACGGCTTGTCCTGCTCGGCGACAAGGACCAGCTTGCCTCGGTTGAGGCAGGGTCCATTCTGGGGGATATCTGCGGCGCGGTTTTGGACAACGGAGCCGGACATGGGGAAAACCCCCTGGCCCGGTGCGTTGTCCGGCTTACGGAGAGCTTCCGTTTCTCCCCGCAGGAGGGGATCGGCGCCCTGGCTTCCGCAATACGCGCCGGAAATCCGGACGAGGCCGTTTTCCTTGCCCGGCAGGGCTCGACAGAGGTAAGCCTGTTGCCGCCTCTTGCATATGGTGATCCGGCCCATCCCCTGGCGGAGATGATCCTGGCCGGATATCGGCCCTTTCTGAAGGCTGCCGATCCGTTTGCGGCCTTGGTGCTGTTCGAACAATTCCGGCTGCTCTGCGCCCACCGGCTCGGGCCGATGGGGGTTTCCTCTCTGAACAGATACGCGGAAAAGGTTCTGGCCCGCAACAGGCTGATCGAACCGAACGGGCCGGGCGGGCCGTGGTACAAGGGGCGGCCGGTGTTGATCCAGGCCAACAGCTACCCCTTGCGGCTTTTTAACGGCGAGACCGGCATTCTCTGGCCCGGAGAAGATGGCGAGGGGCTCAAGGCTTTTTTCTTTTCGGAAAACCGGGCGGGGGTTCGCTCCTATTCCTTGCGTCAACTGCCTGCGCACGAAACAGCCTTTGCCATGACCATCCATAAAAGTCAGGGCTCTGAATTCGACCGGGTTGCCCTGGTCTTGCCCGGAGAGGATTCGTCCCTCTTGAGCAGAGAGCTGCTCTATACCGGCATCAGCCGGGCCCGGCGTCAGGTCGCTCTGGTCGGCAGACCCCATGAGATTGAGACCGCGGTGGGCAGACCGGCGGAACGGGCTTCTGGACTTGGAGAAAAATTGACGGCCTGAATGGGAGTTCCCGGCAAAAGTTGATATCCCGCCTATCCGCCGCCCCCTCGCAGCACCAGGATTCATCGGAATAGATGTCTTGCAGGGCGGCGAGGCGCTGGACGCAAACCAGAACATCCCGAATACGTACCCCGGCAACCACTTCCGCGAGTTTATCGTTCCCCATATCGTTTTTTCTACAGGGTCAAGGAGAATGCCGTCTGGCTCATGGCCGCGTGGCGTGGCGTACAGTTGGCAAAGCGCCCGGAATACGGCGCGGAGCATATTTTTCAAGACTTGACCCCCTGACTTGACCCCGTGACTCCTAACCCAGAGAATCCCGATCCCGGCCCGAATGCTCCCCGCATTCTCGTCGTGGTCGACGACCCGGTTGACCTGCAGGTCGTCCGCAACATCCTGGGACTCGAAGGGATGGTGGTGACCGTTGCTGCCTGCGGCCTCGAGGCGTTGACGCTCATGGAAGCGGGCGAGGCTTTCGACCTTGTGCTGCTGGATGTTATGGTGCCGGGGATGGCCGGCTTCGAGCTCTGCCGCGAGATCCGCCGGCGCCACAACCACGACGAATTGCCGGTGCTCATGCTCGCCGACAAAAAACGGCTCCCTGACCTGATCGAGGGGCTGAAGAGTGGGGCCAACGACTGTCTTGGCAAGCCTTTTGCCCGTGAAGAAATGCTGGCCCGGGTGTCTGCCCAGCTCAAGGTGCGCGAGGCCCACGAAATGGCGCGGGAGAACAACCGCCTGCGTTGCGAGCTGGAGCTGCGCGTTCAGACCGAATTGGCGTTGCGCCTGGGCCATCGGCGGTTGGAGGGGATGCTCCATGCCTTTCCCCAAGCGATGGTCGCCATCAATGGGAGCCGTGAAATCGCCTTTTGCACTCGCGTCTTCGCGGAGCGTTTCGGCTACCGCGCCCATGACCTGTTCGGGAAGAGTGCGCAGACTCTTTTTGGAGTCTCGGCTGAAACGCTGGAGACATGGTTCGCGGTTCTGGAGAATCCCGAGGCTGTCCTTCCCGCTGGCGGAGCGTTTCTTCTGCTCGTCGCAGCCGATGGCAAACCGTGGCCGGGCCGGGTAGTGCCTGCCGCCCTGAAGTTGGAAAACGAGCACCTCCTGCTCTTGCTGTTGGATGAAACACCGTCCGTCGCCGCTTCTCTTCGCCGGATCCATGACCTTTCCCGGAATCGTCGCTTGCTGCAACAGATGGAAGAGACCCTCAACAGCCTTCCTTCGCTGATGCAGGAACAATATTCGGGATTCATTGCCGAGCTGCACGCCGTCGACCGTTCTCTGGCAAGGATATGCCGGGAGCTGACCCCTGAGGCCCCCGGGGAGAATCCCCGCCAACTGATCGTAGAGGCTATGCATCTGGTGCTTGATCTGTGGACTGAAACCACTCTGGGCAGCAAGGCCGATCTGGCTCGCCGCAGCGGCCAATGGGCTGTTTACGTCAATCAGGACGGCTGGGAACGCACCCAGACCCTGGACCGCTATCTGGCCCTCCACACGCTCCCTGCAAGACCCCGTCTTAAAAAAGTACTTCTCACCGGCGATTTCGTCCTGGCGAACGCCCCTGCCGACACTCCCCTGCGCCAGCGGTGCGCCTCCGCGCTGGCGCGTCTGCGGGAGCTGCGCTGATCTTTTCCCTCTGAAAGCAGCCTCCTGGTTGTCGACTCGCATATTTTATAAAAAAAACAATCTGTTAGACAATTTTAACAATAATTAACGAGATGTTTTCTTGTGTTTGTGCCTGATCGTATGGGATTGGTTTGTCAGGCGAACATTGCGAGTCTGATGTTATTTTGTGACGTTTTGTTTTGTTCAGTGCTTCGGAATTATGTGTGAATTTTCGTATGTCATCTTGGGGGAAGGTAAATTTTCCCAGAACTCTAACTCAATAAGGAGGGATGGTTATGCCATAGAAAGAAAACGATTCAGGCAGGGGCCTTTTTACCCATGGAGAGCATTTCATAACAAACAGCAAGGAGGACGTAAAAAATGGCAGGTGAACTTGTAAACATGTCGGATCAATTCAAGGGGTTGCCGATGGGAGACCTCATCGGTGGCCCCCTCAATGCGGCCTGCGAGGCCCAGGTGAAGCTGGCGCAGGCGACTGCTGATTTCATCAAGGTTATCGGATTTTTACCTCCCAGCAGTGCTGACGATCCATACAGCGGCGGGACACGAACAGCCACGTTCAAATTCAAGAGGCCGGTGGACAACCCTGCGGCCAAGCCGGGAGAACCGGGTTCGACCATGGAGGAAGAAGTCGAGATCTGCGTGCCTCTGCTCGCCATCGTCAAGGTTCCGAATCTGAGCATCACCACGGTTGATGTTACCTTCGACATGGAGGTCAAATCCTCTTTTTCCTCGAAAGAGTCTGCCGATGCCCAAGCCTCGCTGTCGGCCGAGATGTCGGTGGGATGGGGATGCTTCAAGGGGTCGGTAAAAATCCAGGGCTCGGTGGCGACCCACAAGGAAAACGCGCGCAGTTCGGACAATTCAGCGAAATATCATGTGCTGGTTCATGCCGAGGACAAGGGTATGCCGGAAGGTCTTGCCAGGGTCATGGATATTCTGCAGACCGCATGCGCTCCCCGCGCGATCGGTCCGGCGCAGCCGGTGGCAGCCTTGGCAGCCTAACGGCCTGTGTTGCCGTAAACAATGAGAAACGGAAGCATCAGCGAACTTTTACCCATCACGGCCCGGGGCGTCGCCAGGCGCGCCCGGCGCCGTACGATATCGAGGGGACATGTTTGACCTTACGGAAGTTAAATACATAAAACGCATCACCGTCGGAAGCGACAATCCGGCCCGGATGAGCACCTCAGAAGAGATCGAGGCCGCGACGGCCCTGCTCAACAAGTGCCTGACCGGAACGCCCAAGGGCTGCATCATCGCCACGGAAAAAAGTTTTGCCGTACTGCAAATGGGCGAACATCAGGTGGTGCTCCAGTGGATCGTCTACCATGTCGGTTTTACACGAAAGCCGATCTGGCTTGATGACTGATTCGGTGAGAGGGTTTGCATGGGCACTAGAAGTTTCGATGATCTGCTCCAGGCGTTTCAGTCGGCTTTGATTGCCGCACAGGACTCGCTGCGAATACGGCGCGAAGAGGCGGATCGACGAATGTTCGAGGCAGGTGAGATCGGTGGGGTGTCGCGCTCTTCTTTCTTCACCTTTGTCATTCCGCAGAAAGGCACGGATGGAGATACATACGAGGTGTTGCCTTTGCCTGTCTCAAGTTTCCGTGCACATCACCGCCCGCGGATATCCATGCTCTCGCTGGAGTTCGAATGCGAATTGAAAGAAAAAAGACTTCCCGGTGCATCCCGTCGCTATTCACTGGTGATAGTGGCACGCAATCAAAGAAGGTGGTGGCACAAAAACCGGCGACGGATGCAAATTGTTTTTCATGGAACCGATCGGCCTGCCGGCGAAGTTAGAATAGACGGCAAATTGCTTGTGGAAATTCCTCGAGATGAAGGAGCAGGCAAGGGGTGTCCGACACCCGAAGCAAAAGGATCGATATTTTTAAAATTAATAAATCTACTGCGGAACGTGGGGCAACAGCAACGGTTCACCATGACGATGGCACAATCGCAAAGAGTCAGGGAAATAGTGGGGCAAGCGGACGCCGAGACCATGATGCGCGGCGAAACAGCGACATGGTGGAGAGCAATTTTTTCAAAGTAACTTGTATGAGGAGAAAAAAATGAAAAAGTACAGCCTTGTTAAAAGAACAATTATGGCCCTTTCGTTTCTGGCGATCATTATCGCCGGATCATCGACGTTCGGGACGGGATGTTCCGCCGGGAGTTCCCCTAACCTCGACACAGGTTTTGATGGTTCGTGGACAGGGGAAGTAAACAGCTCCGTGGTGAATCTCAACCTTCAGCAGACCGGCAAGTCGACATTGACATACGAAACTCCGCGCAGTTGTGTCCTTACTGTCAAGTTCTTAAAAAATGACGGAGACAACGGTCGGGAGTATTCGATCACTGAGTCAACGGGTGGGTTCTGTGACAAGTTGTTGTTGGGCAAACTTTCCCTGAGGAAACAAGGAGACAATATTCTCTCCTGTGAACTGACCTCCCTGGCTGATAAATCACCAACAAAAATATCGGAAAAAGGCACGTTGCGCCGGCCCGGCAAATAGCCCTGAATGCAGGGCTGCATGCAGTCCTTTTAATCGGTTCGCCTGGACTGGAGAACAATTGAAAACAAGGAGAATACATGGCCAGCAACATACCGCTGAACGATCTGATCGAGGCGTTGGCGGGCGCCGTCATTGAAGCCCAGGACAATATCGAGCAGCACCAGATTTCCAATCTGCTGGGGTATTTTGACAGCCAGAACCGGCCCAAGAGCCTGGTTGTCAGAATGCCGTCAATTCATCCCCAGGCGGAAGAGGGGTCTGAAGACATGTACCGTGCGCCGTTGCTGCCGCTTGTTTCTTCGAACATGCTGAAAATCAAGGATGTCGAAATCACCTTTGACGTGGAT
>PHAW01000249.1 GCA_002841785.1 Deltaproteobacteria bacterium HGW-Deltaproteobacteria-3
CGACCTGTTCATCATCGTTGTCACCGCCATTGATGTGCCGAATATGGAGGAGATGCTTGATCACAGCGGAGCCCATGCGCTCCTGCACAAACCCATCGACCTGCAGAAGCTTTCCGATACCATCTACGGGTTTGTCGGGCATCTGCTGTAGCCAAAGCCTGGCCGGGAAGAAAAGCCGCCAGGGCTGAAAAAGCAGGGTATCACCATCAAGGAGGGTGGATGAAAAAAATAAAAATCCTTATTGTGGACGATGAAATCGCCATCTGTCGGTTATTGCAGGATTATCTGGAGGGGTTGGGATTCGAGACCTGTGTCGCCACAAATGGAGAACAGGCCCTTGAGCTTCTCCTTACGGAAAAACCCGCCATCATGACCCTCGATATCAGGATGCCGGGGCTTAACGGCTATGAGGTTTTGCAGAAAGCCAAGAGGCGGCACCCCGAACTGTTCATCATCGTTGTCACCGGCATCGATGTGCCGAATATGGATGAAACGCTTGAACACAGCGGAGCCCATGCGCTTCTGCAAAAACCCATCGACTTGCAGAAGCTTTCCGATACCATCTGCGAGTTTGTCGGCATCTGCTGCAAGCCGTTTCTGAATAAAGGAATCGGGGATGATTGATGTCGGCAAGGGGAGGAAAATGCTCGTTTTCTCGACAGTCATTGCCTACTGTCTGATCGGCATTGAAATCATCATCATGATTTCCCCCTTTGCCCTTTATTTTTATTCGGTGTACGGCCCAGTGCTCCAAGCCCTTGCCGCAAGCCCGCTCACCAGTTGGTCCACGGAATTCTTTTTGCCGCATCTGGTTTTTCCCGCTGATCCGCTGATCAGGGGCATCTCCCTGCTGCAGGTTCTCATGGTTGCAGGTTTGCTGCTTTTTGCCTTGGCGGCAATTCCTCTGTACTATGGGCGCTTCACCGGCAAGGGGGTGGTGGCCCGCAGTTTTTATGGCAAGATCCGCCATCCGCAATATCTTTTCCTTGCCCTCTCCGGGCTCGGCCTGATGCTGTACTGGCCCCGGTTTATCATCCTGATCATGTATATCACCATGCTCTTTGTCTATTATGCCCTGGCCCGCAATGAAGAATGGCGGATGCGGCAGGAGCAGCCGGAGGCCTATGCACACTACATGGCCACCACCCCCATGTTTCTGCCCGGCGAGCCGGGGGGACGGCTGTACCGGCTGCTTTTTGGCCGAATCCAGCCCAAATGGCTGGGGATTGCCGCGGCCTATTGCCTGACCGTGGCCTTGGCCGTGCTCTTGGCCATGGGGTTGCGCAACTATACGGTGCGGACGCTGCCCATGGTTCTGGCCGCGGATTCCCGGCTGATAGTTTCCGTGTTTCCCCGGCCGGATCCGGAAATTCTTGCCGTATACCAGGCGGCCCTTGACTCGGCTCGGGTGCGGGAAGCGCTGCAAGGCAGGGAGGCCAATGCGGTGTATCTGCTGCCCGGGGATTTTTTCTTGAATGCCCTGCTCACCGAGGAGGATCGGCGGTTTTCCGACGAGATGCTGGAGAGGTTTCCCGAGATTCTCGAGTGGCACCAGCATCGATTCAGCGGCGGGTTGGGCAAGTTTTTCCGGATTTTTTATAATTTTGTCCGTTCCTGGGGATCGGTGGAAACCGATTATGAGGTCGAGCGGCTTATTTTCATGCGGGTGGACGATGCCGGCGGCCACCCGGTGTCTCCGGCGGAGATTTTCAAAGTCGGCCTGAAGCGGAGGCCGGTTCTCCTTGTTGACCTGGAAGCCTCCAGCCATGCGGTCCGCTCCGTGGTAATAACCACGGACAATCATAAATGGGGCCTGATGCCCATGCCCACCTTTTAAGCATGCACCGGAAAGGGAGTTTGCCCATGGTCCGTTTTTTTGGAAGTACGCGTCCGCGTTTTGCAGGGTGTCTCCTGTTTTTTCTCGCCCTGCTGTGGGCAAGCCTTTTCATCTCGCCGCCCCCTGGCCAGGCTGCCCCTCCGCCGAAAAAGACCCAGGAGCTGGTGTTCCTCAACTGGCCCGACTACATGGATCAGGGGTTGATCAGGAAATTTGAGAAACTGCATGGGGTCAAGGTCCGCCAGGTGTATTACGAAACCGAAGAGGAGCAGGTGCGGCTGCTCTCGTTGACCAATGGCAAAGGGTACGATGTGGTGCTGGCGAGCATGGTCAACGGCTTGTCGTATCTCAACCGGAAGTGGCTGGCCCCGGTGGACGCCGCCAGCGTGCCGAATATCAGGCATATCGATCCCGCCTGGGGGCGGCTGGCCCCGGAAT
>PHAW01000250.1 GCA_002841785.1 Deltaproteobacteria bacterium HGW-Deltaproteobacteria-3
AGATATTTCCTTGAACGATTCCGCCGTCTGCAAAACAGCCTGAATATCTTCCGGGGAAAGATCGGCAAGCCCAAGGATATGTTTGTGGCTGAATCGGTAATCGGGGTCCATGCGATTCTTTCCGTGAAAATATCAACACAACCGGTGCAGACATCCCGCCTCACAATATGAGGAGCAACGCCGCGTCAATTCAGAATAAAAAAAACAACAGCCAATGGTCCAGAACTTTTTTGAACCGTACGCCTTGAATATGGCCATTATCGGAGCTGTTGCCGAAAACAACGCATAAATATACGCGGCGACACAGTATCTTGCTGCCACCGCCTAAGGAATTATTTTGCCAAGCCTATTCCACCGCACCGTGAAATTCTCACTGTCCCATGACCAGTACAACATAAAGGCCTTGCCCCGTATGGCCTTGAGATCGACAACCCCCCAAAACCGGCTGTCGTGGCTGTTGTCCCGGTTATCACCCATGACAAAGACGGAATCGGGCGGCACGGTTATCGGTTCCATGTTGTCCCTCGGAGAAGGCAGAACCTCGGTGTCCAGATTCACGGCGTTTGGCTCGACAAAAGTTTCTCCGTTGACGAACACCTTTTTGCCCGCAATTTCAATCCGATCGCCGGCAACACCCACAACCCGCTTGATGAAATCCTGGGAGGGATTTTCAGGATACTTGAAAACGATGACATCATGCCGTTGGGGATCGCCCACGGCGAACCATGTAGCCCCGCTCAGCGGATTTTTAACGCCGTAGCCGAATTTGTTCACCAGGATATGATCCCCAATCAGCAAAGTCGGAATCATGGAGCCGGAAGGAATCTTGAAGGCCTGCACCACAAAAGTTCTGATGAAAAATGCCAGCAGCAAGGCAATAATGATTGCCTCCGCATATTCACGCACAACAGATTTTTCCACGGTCTTGACAGGAGTTTTTTTAAACACGTTTGATCCTCGTCTCGCATCTGTTCATCCTGGGAATACCAGAACCGGTCAACGGCAAATCGTCGCCCGGAAGGTTCCCCAAAATAAGCGAAGACCGAAATAAATACAAGGGGCTGAATGCTTCCGGCGAAGAAACTCTCGGGTCACCGGCCCGCGAGCGGTCCATTTTTTCCCCACAGGCGGAAACTACCTGTAGTGGCAGCCACTTATGAAAAACACAACATATCGATATTTTTACGTTTTTCCAGCCAGCCCTTTCCTTGTTCTCCTATTCAACTACTCAATTTTTATGAGAAAAATCCACGACCTACCACTTACTTTATTCTTGACACCATGTTTTTTTTGTGTCTCTAATGCAACAGGGTAGATAAAATTATAATCACCAGGCGCAGTTAGAAAGTATTCCGCACGGCAACCGATGTCGATCTGCGGAGGTGCAGAACCAGTAAATCTTGGTCACGGGGTGCTCATGGGCAAGTCCGGTTTCAAAAAATTACAATTGCCATCCTTGCATATCCCTTTCCTCAAAAGGCAAACGCTTTCCATCGGTCTTGACATTGGCTCCCATGCCGTAAAGATCTGTGAACTGGCGGAAACGGGCAACGGCTATCAGCTCGTGGCCCTGGGCAGCGCCCTGCTCCCCCCCGACTCTCTTGAAGACGGCGCCTTGCAGGATCCAGCAGCCGTGGGCAAGGTCATCTCCTCCTTGATCAACAACCTGAAAATCAAAAACAAAAAGGTCGCCATCTCCATTTCAGGCTACTCCGTCATCGTCAAAAAAATAAATCTTGCGGTGATGACTGAAGAGGATCTTGAAAAACACATCGAATCAGAGGCTGAACAATACATTCCGTTCGATATTGAAGACGTGTACCTGGATTTTCAGGATCTGAAAACAAACACCGCCACCGAGGCCCGCACGGATGTCATGTTGGTTGCCGCCAAACGGGACGTGGTCGACGGATATCTCAACATGCTTCGGGCGGCAGGCCTCCAGCCGGTGGTCGTTGACGTGGATGCCTTTGCTCTGGAAAACGCCTTTGAGGCAAATTTCGGCATGAGGGACAATGTCGCCCTGGTGGATATCGGCGCCTCGAAAATGAACATCAATATCATCTCCCATGGCGCTTCAATTCTGGCCCGCGACGTTGTCCTCGGCAGCCGGCAGTTGACCGAACAGATTGAAAATCTTTTTGGCGTCAGTTTTGCAGAGGCCGAAGCCCTCAAAACCGGCGAGACCCTCGCCAAAGATAAGCAGGCGGAACTTGAAGTTTTGTTTGCGAATACCTGCAGTCAGTGGGTGACGGAGGTAAAACGCGCCATTGATTTTTATTATTCCAACCATCCGGACGAAACGATCTCGAAAATCGTCCTCAGCGGTGGCGGCGCAAAAATACAGGGCCTTACCGAATTCTTTGAAAAAGAGACGGATATCCCGGTTGAAATTTTCAATCCTTTCAAGCAAGCGGCGGTGGACAGCAGGATTATTGATCCCTCCTACCTGAAAAGCATTGCTCCGGAAATGACCCTTGCTGCCGGTCTGGCAACAAGACCGGTGGAGGTGTAGCCATGATCCGCATCAACCTCCTGCCGATCAGGCAACTGAAAAAAAGAGCGCGCCTGAAAACAGAGCTTTTGGGGTTTTCCGCCGTCCTCGCCTTGGTGTTGCTCATCCTCGTTGTCGGCTGGCTGGCCCTGGCGGGAAGGATTTCCAACCTGAAGGATGAGATGGTTGCGCTTGAGAAAAAAAAGCAGTCATACCAGCCCATCATAAAACAGATCGAAACCCTGAAAAAAGAAAAACAACTGGTCGAACAAAAACTGGACTCCATCAAAAAACTTCAGGCCGGCGCCAAGGTTACGGTACGTGTCCTCGACGAAGTGGCGTCACGCACTCCGACAAGCCGCATGTGGCTGAACTCACTGCAGCAATCCGCCGGACGCTTGCAGTTGCAAGGCATTGCCCTGGATAACGAAACCATTGCCCAGTACATGCAACAATTGGAAGCCTCCGAGTATTTTGAAAAAACAGAATTGACCAGTTCCGCTCAGACGGACGTTGCCAAGCAAAAACTGAAATCTTTTGCACTTACGATAAATGTTATCGTACCGAACAGTTAACACCTTTGGCGGGAGAAGCCATGGCGCTTGACATACAAAAAATCCAGGCGAGTCTTGAGAAGTTTC
>PHAW01000251.1 GCA_002841785.1 Deltaproteobacteria bacterium HGW-Deltaproteobacteria-3
GAGGAAAAATTTGGTCGAAGCATACACCTTGCGCGGGCCGCCCCACACCGCGATCAACAGGTACATGGGGATGAGCATCGCTTCCCACAACAGGTAAAAAAGAATGAAATCAAGGGCCATAAACACGCCGAGCATGGAGGTTTCCATGAGCAGCAGGCAGATCATGAACTCTTTGACCCGCTTGTCGATGTAGCGCCAAGAACCGAGGACGCACAGGGGCATGATCAGGGTGGTCAGCAAAACCAGCAGCAGGGAAATCCCGTCGATCCCCAGGGTATAGTTGATATCGAGGGCGGAGATCCAGGAGGCGTGTTCGCCAAATTGATATTTGGCCGTGGTCGCATCAAAATTCCAGTAGAGAGGCAGAGAGACCAAGGCGGTGACCACGGTCACCAGCATCGTCCAGTTCTTGGCCGCTGTATCCCCGGGAATACATAACAAAATCAGGGCGCCGGCCAAGGGCAGAAAGATCAGGGCGCTCAGAATGGGAAACCCCATCGAATTCATTATCAAAAAGTCCATTCCCACTATCCTCAGTAATAAAAATTAGGAGCCGTTACGAAATACGCTATGCTCTGTGGCCCCTTTCTTTACGGCTCCTTGCGCCGTTAACAGCAGCGCCAAGCGGCGCGCTGCCGCCGTTTTGACCATCCAAATCATCGTGCTACCGCGACGACGGCTCAGGCAAATACGTACAAAACCAGTGCAACAGCAACAAAGGAGACCGCATAAAAAATATTGTACTGCAACTGACCGCTCTGCATCCGCCGCACCAGGCCGCCGATGCCGCGCACCGTTTTTGCCAGGCCGTCGACCACGCCGTCAATGGCGTGCCAGTCAAACCAGGACCAGAACTTGGCCGTGGTCATCAGCGGCATCAAACCGACGTAGCGATACCCCTCGCTGACACAACTGTCTGCCCACTGAATGGGTTTTTGCGCCAGCCAGAGAAACCCGCGGCCGCCCATGCGGTAGAACCAGTCCAGATCGATGCTGATCTTGGGCTCCGGCGCCAGCTTCTTGATGAGCAAAAAGAAGCCCACGGCGGTGAAGAGCAGAATCTGCAAGGTCTCGGAAAGATGATAGGTATTATACGGATGATAGCCTGCGGCAATCTGCGGATACGGCAGCATGTTGTAGAGGTACGGGGTGTAGCTGCCGATCAGGATGCAGAGGAAAGCGGCAATACCCATGCCGAGCTGCATGTTCCATGGCGGATCTGCGGCTTTGTCCCAGGTTTCCTTGCTGCAGTTGTTTTTGCCGAACCAGATGAAATAGGGCACCTTGAGTCCGGTGTGGAGAAAGGTACCGGCCGAGGCCAGGGTCAGCAGGAAGGCGGCCCAATAGTTGTGGACCTCAAAGCCTGCGGCCACGATCATCGCCTTGCTGACAAAGCCGGAAAAGAGCGGAAAGGCCGAGATGGACAGTCCCCCGATCATGGTAAAGACAAAGGCCATGGGCATTTTCTTGTATAACCCGCCCAGTTCGGAGAACTTGCTCTTGCCGGTCATGTGCAGCACCGAACCGCAGCCCATGAACAGCAATCCCTTGTAGAGGATATGGGCAAAGGCGTGGGCGCAGGCGCCGTTGATGGCAAGCTCGGTGCCGATGCCGACACCGGCCACCATATAACCGACCTGGCTGATGATGTGGTAGGCCAGCAGCCGCCGGGCATCGTTTTCAAGCACCGCGTAGACTACGCCATAGAGGGCCATGCACACCCCCAGCGGCACCAGGATCTCCATGCCGGCAAAGGCGCGGGCCAGGGCATAGACCGCGGTTTTCGTGGTGAAGGCGCACATGAAGACCGCGCCGGTGACGGTCGCTTCCCCGTAGGCGTCGGGCAGCCAGGCATGGAACGGCGGCACTGCGGCATTCAGGAGAAAGCCGATCATGATCAGGTAGGTGGAAAGGCTCGGGCTGCCCACGCCGATGGGACCGAAGGAGAGGTCGCCGCCGGTGGCCTGGTAGCGAAGGATCAACCCGGCCAGCAGGGCGAGGCCGCCGGCGGTATGCACCAGCAGATAGCGGTAGCCCACGGCCAGGGATTCGGGCCGCCTGCGGAACCAGACGAGAAAGACCGAGGCAAAGGCCATCAGCTCCCAGAAGAGGAAAAGCACCAGGTAATCGGCGCAGAAGATAACCCCTAATGAACCGGCCACATAGAGCCACGCCGCGACATGCTGGAAATCATCCTCCACATGCAGCCCGTAGATGGTGCCGATGATGCACATCAGGGTCATGATGTAGGCAAAG
>PHAW01000031.1 GCA_002841785.1 Deltaproteobacteria bacterium HGW-Deltaproteobacteria-3
CAGCCTGCAGGACGTGCTGCACTCTTCCGACAAGATTCCGAAGATCGCCAAGCCCATCCCCATCGTGCTGGCAGGCGGCACCGCCCTGCCCACCGGCTTCAAGGAACACTTCGAAAAGGCGCTCAAGGAATTCAATCTGCCCATCGAAATCTCCGAGGTCAGGATTGCCGAAGACCCCCTCAACACCACGGCCAAGGGCGCCATGGTCATGGCGCTTTCCGAAGAGATCTAACGGCGAAACAACACAGAGTTTATGGGGGCGCGGCCGAGTGGCTGCGCCCTTTTTTTTGGGCAACGGCCGGAAAGAAAATCACGCCGCCACCTGTTGCCTCGCAATCACCCTGGCCTCACAGGCCCGCTGCTCACAAGAACGCACCCTCCTTGGCAAGGCTGACCTCCAATTGCTTGCCCTTTACGACCTCAAAACGCTGCTCCCCGATCTTCCGGTTCTGGTGAAAGAACTGGACCGTCCAGGTTCCATAGATCTGCATCTTTTCCGTGATGGTGAGAGCCTCAACCAGCCGCTGCATGTACTTGACCTGCTGATTTGAGGTGCGCACCAGCTTTCCGTCCGGCCCGTGCCACCGGATAACCAGGGGCAGATCCTGGTCCACCGGCAGAAAATTAACCGAGTACAGAGCTCCCAAGGTAGTCCCGATCTTGCCGGGAATATTGTTCGCCCCCCCGGCAAACATCTGGAGCTTTTTCATGTTCAATTCGATATCGCGGACATTTTCATAGGCAGCGCTCAGTTCGGAAACCTGCTGAAAAGGCTGCTGCACCAGGCCGGCGCTTTCGATCTGCAAACCCCAGATCTTCACCGGGCGGGCCGGCTCCGTCGATGCTTCCGGTTCCTTGGCCTGGCGCCCGGCTGCGGCAACCTTGCTGCTCCGCGAGGCGGTCGCCGCCCCCAAACTGCTCTCCGGACCAGGAGGGGTGAACCCCTTTGCCGTGTTGATCTTCTTGGCCTTTTTGATATTTTTCACATTCAACAAAGAGGCGTGTGTCAGGTCGGCGCCTTCCAGGTTGGCCCTGTTCAGGTCGGCGTCATTGAGGTTGGCATTGACCAGGATGGCGCGGGACAGGTCGGCGTCGGTAAGGTCTGCCCAGCGCAAATCGCCATCCCGGAGATTGGCGCCGGTAAGCACGGCATTGGTCAGATCGGCGTTGGCCAGATCCACATTGGCAAGATCGGCGTTGCTCAGATTGGCGTCGATGAGATTGGCGTTCCGCAGGTCGAGGCTGACCAGCTTTGCATCGCTCAGCACAGTTTCGCGCAGATTTTTGAGATCGAAATGTTTTGCCGCCGTCAGGTTGATTCCGGACAGGTTCGCGCCCTTCAGATCGGCGTTGCTCAAATTGGCATTGGCCAGTTCGGCCTTGGCAAGGTTCGCCCGGTTCAGATAGGCATGGTTCAGTTTTGCCCTGGTGAGATCCGCGCCTTCGAGATTGGCATTGTTCAGATTCGCCCCGCTGAAATCGACCGTGTTTAACCGGGCCTTGCGCAGATCGGCATTGGTGAGGTTGGCTTTCACCATGAGGGTGCGGACACCGAAATCCACCCCGGACAAGCGGGCGCCGGTGAGATTGGCCTCGGACAGATCAACCCGCCCCATCAGAGCCTTTTCGCAATTGGCCTCCGTGAGGTTGGCCTGCTGGAAATTCGCGCCGCCAAACTCCCCGGATGTCAAATCGGCCTTGGTGAGATTGGCTCCCCGGAAATTGGCTTTTTCAGCGGTTACGCCGGTGATGATCGCGCCATTGAGATTGGCGTGAACCAAAACCGCCTCATTCATCTTCGCCTTACCCAGATTTGTTCCGCTTACGCTCGCCTCTGAAAGATTCGCCTCTTTCAGATTTGCTCCCTGCATATCCGCGCCATCGAGATTCGCCCGGATCAAATTCGCCTTGGCCAAGGCAATTCCCTGCAGATGAGTGCGGCGCAGATCCACCCCATTGAGCACGGCGCCGGAGAGATTCACCCCCGTAAGAATCGCGACGGTGAGATCTACATTCCCCAGCCTTGCCCCGCTCAGGTTGGCCGAGGTAAGATTGGTTTTCATGAAGGTCGCCCCGGAAAAATCAGCGCCGCGGGCATCGCTTCCGGTCCAATCCGATTCAAGCAGGATGGCGCCCGCCAACACCGCCTCCTGGAGATCCGCGCCACGGAGATTACTCCGGGCAAGATCGGCATCGGTCAGATTTGCCTCGGCCAGCCGGGCCTGAGACAGATCGGCTTTTTGGAGTTTACTGCCGGAAAGGATGGCGCCCCTGAGGTCCGCCTGCCTGAGATCGGCATTGACCAGATTTGCCTGACTGAAATTCACCCCGCGCAGATCGGTGTCACGCAGGTTCGCCCCTGCAAAATTGGCGTTCTGGAAATTGAGCCCCCGCAAATTCTTGCCGGCAAAATCCGCGCCATGAAAATCCTTGCCCGCAAAACCGGAAGATTCGGCAACGCCTGTTGCCGGGGAGGGAGCAACATTTTCCGCAGGCTTGGCTTCGCGGGACAAACCACCCGGCGCAGAACCGGAAGCAGCGGGGAACCAAGAGGGCAAGCCAACCCCTGACTGGCCCCAAAAAAGAAACCCTCCGCCCCCAAGTAGGCCAACAACAAGAACCGCGGCGAGCCCGAGCCCGAACCTGGGAAAAAAAGACCGCCCCCCTTTCCGTTGGCCTGCAGCCAGGACAAGGGCTTTTTCCGAGTGGCATCGTGGGCAGGGCGCTTTTTTGCCGGCAAAAGCAGCGGGCACCATCTGCTGAAATCCACACCGGCCACAGGAAAATCTAGCCAGGTTGGCGTCGCTTGCCGCCGCGGACGAATTTTTCCCCACGACAACGGTATGCCTGCACTTCGGGCACGGCACCGACTTGCCGGCATGCCGGTCTTCAACCTCGACGGAATACCTGCATTTATCGCAATAAAAAATCATCCGACATCCTCAACAGAGCAAAAAACCGTTATCACCGCAAACAGCCGGGGCTGAAGCAACAGCTACACCAATCATCGACCATAACCAAAAAATACTTCAGATATTTTTGTAATCGCCACAGAAACCGCGATTACGGCAGGAAGCCACACCGGCCGGCGACGGTTGCCGCTGTATCACTGTGCGTTTCCGTGTACGGACCTGTTGCCTTGTGCCTTTTTTACGCCTTGGGCATATATTTCGACAAGTTCAAGAGCAGTGCTGTAAAAAATATTCAGATGGGGTATTATAACACTTTACTCAGGGGGGTAACAGCATCTTGCCGAAACCGGCAAAAATCCCCCCGCAGTCCATGATACGCCCAGCGCATTTTTTGTTCGTGTTTCGCCTGTAGTACAGAGATGACCACTGAGGGTGGCTGAACATTACCCTGAAGCAGAATCCGAGGCCTTAACTTTCCGTGCAGAAACCACAGCAACCAGAGTCTCCCCAAACAGAAAGCAAGACCGACCCCCAAGGGACGCGAAAAATCTTCGACCCCAGGGAACAGGCCATAAAATACAAGGCCTACCGTCATATTTTCTCGGACAAGGACGTCAAAAAGGGCCTTGACGAAAAAGCCATCATCCGCAAGATCACCGCCAGTACCTGGAAATGCGGGACGACGACAAGCGCGGCAGCCACACCTATCCCTGGCAAAACCCGTTCAACCGCGGCCTGTTCTGGTCCGCCTACTGGCTTCCTCGTTTCATGAAATGGGGCGCCCTGCTTGCCGTCACTCTTTTCATCATCAACTACATCCCCGGCCCGACCCAGCATATCATCGAGGTGCTCATCGCCCGCTCCATTTATGACACCGCCCCCATCGAACGGCTGCCCGACGATTTGGAAACCTATGCCCACTCCGCCGACATCAAGGACAGCCGGGGCGCCATCATCAAGTCCTACGGAAAACGCAAGGTTACCGAGCAGCTTCCCGTCTCCGCCCAGAAGGCCCTGCTGGCCTGCGAAGACCACTTTTTCCTGCCCCACCCCAACAACACCTGGTATGAAAATCTCTTTCTGATCCACCCCGGGGTCAGTTGGCTGAATCTGGTCGGCGCGGTGAAAGACACCCTGCAGGGCGATCCCCGCGGCGCCAGCACCATTGTCATGCAGAACGCCAAGAAGATCCTCGGCAATGACGACAGGACCATTGCCAACAAGCTGGAGGAGATCATCATCGCCTATATGATGGTGGCCAAATTCGGCAAGGAAAAAAACCTCAACTTCTACATCAACACAGTGCCGGTGGGAGCCAACATCTATGGCTTCCCGGCCGCCGCCACCAACTATTTCAAGAAAGACCTGGCAGCCCTCAACATGCAGCAACTGGTGACCATCGGCTCCTTCATCCCCAACCACAACCGCCAGGTCGCCTTCTATGAAATCGTCAACGGCAAGAACTTCGGCGACCTCTCCCCTGCCATGCAGGGCCACGCCAAAAGCGCCATCAACAAGGTCAATCTCGCCCTCACCCACCTCTGGAAACAGAAGGAAATCCCGGACGACCAGTACCGGAGCTGGCTGCTGACCGACGAAGAATCCATCCGCCGCATCGGTTTCCGCGATTTCCGCTCGCCCCTGTACGGGGAGGAGGAATGGACCTCCTGGAACGTCATCAAGGAGGTTTCCTCCCGCACCTACACCATCAATGGCCGTGAGGTTTCCGGCACCCAGCTCCTGCTGGAGGAGAAAGGGGCCGTCTCCATCGAAACCGGCACGGATCTGGCCCTGATCGAAAAGATGAAGGAAATCATCGGCGAATTCCTGCAGAGCAGCTACTTTAAGGAGATTCTCGCCGCCAGCAACCAGGGGAGTTGGCAGCGCGACAAGGAACGCTACACCTCCCGCGGACTTACCCCGCCCTACACCGATTTCAACAGCTTTCTCGAATACCTGCAGCGCAACATCAATGTCGGCATCCTTGCCGTCAACCAAAAGGGCGAGATCGTTGCCTACGTCGGCGGCAAGGAGTTTCTGCAGACCAAAAACAGCGAAAAATACGAAGAAGAGGACGAGGCGCCCGATTCCAACGAAACCGGCACCGGCGCCAGCGCCAACCATGAATCGGTGATCATCGACATCATGAACAGGAAGGCAAAGATCACCCCCTCCTCCACCATAAAACCGATCATTGCCTACTACGCCATGGTGGCGAACAATGCCAAGATGAGCGACCGTTTTGCCGACAAGCCCATTGAGTACAAGTATGTTGCCAGCGAGGGCAGGCAGACCTGGATGCCCCGCAACTGGTACAACTACGACGGAGCCCACCCCATGGGCAAGGAATACAACCTGCTGGAAGCTCAGGTGATCTCCATCAACACGATCTTCGCCAGGCTCTACACCAACCCCATGCTCCGCAACGCCATGCTCCAGGGCTTTGACCAGGTCGGCTTGGACTACAGCAAGGAAGACGCCAAATACTGGCCTTTCGGCATCGGCTCCTCGGCGGTGTCGGTGCAGCAATGGCTTGGCATCTACAACGCCTTCCTGGACGGCCAGTACCGCGATCCCTCCTTTGTGCGCCGGATACAGATAAACGGCAAGACGGTGTATGACCGGGACCTCGACGACCAGTACGCCAAGATCCCGCTTTTCGACGCCAAAAAGGAACGGGAGGCGGAGATGGGCGCCCTGTACGAGATCTGCAATCGCGGCACCGGCTCTTCCATGAAAACCGAATTCAAGCATCACAAGAATCTGGTCTCCGGCAAGACCGGCACCGCGCCGATGAACAAATCCGCCCTGTTCATCAGCCATTTCAACCCGTACCGCGACCGGCAGACCCACAAGGACCGGACCATCACCATGCTCGTTTCCGTAACCACCAACACGGGCGGCTTCAAGAGCGTGGGCACCTCGGGCAACGCGCCGACCAAGATTGCCGGCCGCGTTTACAACCACCTCTTCCAGCAGGAAATGCAGGAGATGATGGACAAAAACATCGACAAGGCAAAGCGCGAGGATACCCATTTTCGCAACAACCAGGTGTACTGGGCCAATGTCAACCGGTACATGGACACCCTTCTCTCCGGCAAATGCGGCAACAGCCGGGGTTGACGACTACGGCGAAGCCCTGGTGCAGATCTTAAACAGCAACACCAAGATCTACACCGGCCGCGATGAGGTATTCTCCCAACTGGTGCAGTATTACTGCGATCAGGAGAAGATGGTCCGCATGGACACACCCCCGGCAAACTAAGAAAAAAAACAACCCGCACCAACCGATGGGGAGGATGCATCCACGGCTTTACAAACCCTGCCGGGCGTGGCATAGTGGCCAAGCCTCATACCACAGATGAAACCTTACACTCAAACGAGAGATTCCATATGGCAAAGATAGGAAGAAATGATCCCTGTTTCTGCGGCAGCGGCAAAAAATTCAAGAAATGCTGCCTGGGCAGCCGCACCGTTGCTCCGGCCGGACCTGCGATCCCCTCGGTAAAGGTGGAAGTCGAAAAAATCCAGGAAAGCGCCGGCGCCGGAAAAGCGGCGGTGCTGGCCCTGGGGGTTTTCGTCCTCTTCTCCACTACCAGCGGCGATGCCTGGCTTCTGGAGGTCACGGACATGGATGCCATTCAGGTGGCCAGGGGCGGAGAAAAGCTGGCGGTGCAGATCGAGGAAAACCCTGAAACCATCGAGATCAACTGGACCCATAAGTTTGACGTCAAAAACAAAAAATTCGTCCTCACCTCCTATAAAGACAAGAGCGAAGAGATCCGCGACGATTATCCGGGCCACACCATTCTTTCCTCGGTAAAAAAGATCCGCAGCCGCATTCCACCCGAGTTGATCAGCACCATCCATCTGGACAACGAGGAAGAAAAACAATCCGAGGAAGGCTGAACTCCGTCATTTTCCTCCAGCCATGAGGAGTCAGGCACGTTGAAAGCGTCCTCCTTTTTCCGGGAAAGCTATGGAATAAGAGGCAACGCGGCCAACGAAAAAAGAGTGGAGAAATCATGCCGTCCCAACAATTTTCCCCTCTCGTCCTGCTCTATTTTTTTTACGGCCTAGCCTTTGTCTGCCTCGGCCTGTCCATTGCCGTCAAGGATATGTCCGAAAGCAAGTTGCAGTTGGCCGACAGCCTGCCTTCCTTGGCGGTCTTCGGTTTCAGCCACGGCCTCCACGAATGGCTGGTGTGCTACACACTGCTGATGGGAAGAGAGTTCATTTCGCTCCCCCTGCATTACCTGCGCTTTCTCACCATGGTCATCTCCTTCCTGTTCCTGAACCATTTCGGCATCTGCCTGCTCCGTTCCCAGCCAAGAATCCGCTGGCAGTGGCTGCGGGTGCTCATCCCTTTTCTGCTGCTTCTGCTGGGCATGTATCTCTGGTTGACGCAGGCGCACCTCGGTCTGGAGGCGCTCCGGAGGGCAGGGATGCTGGCCCGGCTGAGCATCGGCGTTCTGGGCGGTATCCTGGCCTCTTTCGCCCTGTTTAGACACTCCCGGCTGATCTCCTCCCTGAACCGCCAGGTGGCCGACAATCTCCGCCGGGCCGCAATCTGTTTCGCCCTGTATGCCGTGGTCGCCGGCATCGTACCGTCGCACTTCATCTTTCCTTTTCTGGGGGTGCCGGTGGAGGTTCTGCGGGGCGCCGCGGCAGTGGGAATAGCCTATTTCATGGTACGGGGCTTGAACATCTTCAATATCGAAACCCGGAAAAAATTCGAACGGCAGTTCCGGCAACTGGCCCAGACCGAGAAGCTCTCGGCTCTCGGCAAACTGGCCGCGGGCATCGCCCATGAAATCAACAACCCGTTGACCAACGTCTCTCTCAATGTCGAAATGCTCAAGCAGGAACTCCGGGACGCACCGTCATCGGCGGACACGGAAAAACGGATCTCCATCATCGAGCGAAACATCGTCCGCGCCTCGACCATTGCCCGCGAACTGCTCGATTTTGCCCGCCAGCGGGAGGCAAACCTGCAACCCACCGATCTCAGCACCCTGATCCACTCGACCCTCACCCTGCTCGGCACGCGTTGTCATGAATACCGGATCAAATCCGAGTTGCCGGACCTGCCTCCGGTCATGGCCGACCATTGCAAGATCGAAGAAGTGCTGCTCAACGTGCTGCTCAATGCCATGGAAGCATCCGAGCCCGGAGGAAGCATCGAATTGCGCAGCCGCGCCCAAGGGCCGGAGGTGTTGATTGAGGTCATCGACCATGGCCACGGCATCGTTGCCGAGGACCTGGACCGGGTCATGGAACCTTTTTTTACCACCAAGGAGGTGGGAGAAGGGACGGGCTTGGGGCTTTCCATCAGCCACAGCATCATGGAAATGCACGGCGGCAGAATCGAACTGACACACACGGCCGGAGGCGGCGCCACCGTTTCCCTGGTCTTCCCTGCGGCACAAGGAGCACAGCATGACTGAAATCATGGTGGTGGACGATGATCATGATCTGCGGGAAAGCATGGCCGAGGTCCTCGGTAAGGCCGGGTTTTCCGTCACCCAGGCCAGCCGGGGCGAAGATGCCCTGGAGCTTCTGGGCAAAAAAAACATTGACCTGATCCTCCTCGACCTGGTCATGCCCGGCCTGGGCGGGCTGGAGCTGCTTGGGCGCATTCGGGACAAAGCGCCCCGGATGCCGGTTATCATGATCACCGCCTTTGCCAGCGTTGAAAACGCGGTGGCTGCCATGCGCCAGGGGGCCTCGGACTATATAACCAAGCCCTTCCGCATCGATGGCCTGCTTGCCGCGGTGGGCCGCGTCCTGGAAGAGGCACGCTTCGAAAGCTGCCGCACTTCCCTGGATCTCGACACTGTTCTGAGCTGCCTGTCCAATCCCCTCCGGCGGGAGATCCTTGCCCAGGTCGAACAGGAAGGAACCCTGCGCTTCATGGACCTTTGCCGGAAGCTGGAACTGGAAGACCACACCAAGATGAATTTTCACCTGAAAATCCTCAAGGAGGCAGGCTTTCTCCAGCAGGACGAAAACAAGCTCTATCTGCTGACCTCTTTGGGAACCCAGGTCCTGGGCTGCGTCCGCTTCCTGATGAAGAAACTGGCCGACTGACCTGAAATCCCTTCTCCCTGTTCGCACATTTCTGCCAGGAGAATTCGACCTGTGGCAGTAACCCAACAATGCGCAACCTCCAGCCCGATCGTCTCAGTGAAGAAAACTTCACAACCACCCTCTGACTGACTGGTAAATTTTTCTGGATTGTTCCTCTTTTTCCAGTATTAATAAATAAGTGGGGGTTTTCTAAATAGTTGACTGACGACTGCACCCCGACCGTATCGTTGTCCGGGAGCAGCTGTCGGCTATGGCCATTCATCCTATTTTTTCTAGAGGAGGAGAGCAGATGCGAATAAATAAGTACGGAATCAGTCTGGTTGCTGTCTTGTTGTTTGGCGGGGTCGCCACTGCAGGACCGGCTCTGGCGGAGTACCCGTCTGTAAGCCAGGCGGAAAATGCCAAAAAAGGCAAATATGTCGGCGCCAGCACCTGTAAAATGTGCCACGGGGAAACCCACGCCAACTGGGAAAAAACCCGCCACACCATGAAGGCGCGCAAGGGGCCCGCCATGGGCAAGGAGTTTCTCGGCAACGTTTATGCCTGGGTGCAGCGTGACTGGGAAAAACTGGACACCCACATGGTCCTTGATAATAAAGATAAAACCACCAACTATGTCACCACCAAGAAATTCAAGGTCGAGGATGTCGGCTTTGTTATCGGCCAGGTCCGCAAGCAGCGCTATGCGGTTTATTATGACGGCGCTCCGGTCGAAGCCTACCTCCAGACCACCCAGGACGGCGGCATCTCCTGGACCATCGACAAGAGCCAGACCGTACAGTTCCCCGGCAACAAGGATCGGGCAGGATGGAAATTCCTGGCTATCGAGAACAAACCCAAGGATGGCGAAATCAATAAGAGCAACTATGGAGAGTTCTACTCCTGGCAAGAGCGCTGCATCGGCTGCCATACCACCGGTTTCGATGTAAACGCCTGGAATGCCGCCAAGGCTGATTTTAAAGAAGGCAAACGCAAGGATCTGAAGGATATCTTTATATCCGACATCGCAATAAGCTGTGAGGCGTGCCATGGTCCCGGCACGGCCCATGCCGCCGCTCCCTCCAAAGAAAACATCATCAATCCGACCAAGATCACCAATGTGGAAACCCGTAAGATGGTCTGCAATCAGTGCCACACCCGTACCGCCAAGAACCTGCACAACAAGGGCGCCAACGATCTGCGCGGTTACCGGCTCGGCGACCAGTACATGGACCATGCCGAATATGTCCGTCCAGCTTGGGGCAAGGGCAGCCGTAATGTTTCCATCGACGGCAAGGGCCGCCGCGACCATCAGATGGATATGGATATCCGCCTTTCCGAAACCATCAAGGGCGGGCACAGCGTCCATGCCAGCATGGCCTGCTTTGACTGTCATGACTCCCATAAGGTGGGCATCAGCGCCGGCAAAAGCAAGACTCTGAAGAAGGGAACCGTGGAGACCTGCGCTGCCTGTCACCAGGGCAAGGCCGAGGCGGTGCTGAAGGTCATGAATGCCGGCGAAGGCTGGCCGAAGTACAAATACGGTGAGTGGGGAGGCGAAGGAGGCCGCACATCCCGCACCCATGTCTTCAATCTCGACGCCCAGGGCCGCTCCTACGGCCTGTCCCCGGACAAGTATCACTGGGCCTTGAAGAAGGACGGCGATGCCACCAAGGAAGCAGACTGGTTGGCCATCTGGCCTTGGGAAAAGGCTTCCTACGAGCAGAAGGGACTGAAGGTGATGATTGGGGCTACGCCCTGGATGTAATCAAGGCCTTTACGGCCAGGGGGATTCTCCTTTTCCCTTAATGCTTTTCTTTCCTGGGGGCCTCCTTCGCGGTTGCGGCGGAGGCCCCATTTTTTTCATCCTGGCTCCGTTTGCCAGGATTTTCCGCCCTCCCCGACCGCCAGCGTATCTTGAACGTGCAGCAGGAGCGATGACGATGGATTGGTGGTCTGCTTGCCTCGGTGGGACGCGTTCTGGAAGAGGCCCGCTTCGAAAGCTGCCGGACCTCGCTTGATCTCGACACTGTCCTGAGCTGTTTGTCCAATCCCCTCCGGCGGGAAATCCTTGCCCACCTCGAAAAGGAAGGCTCCCTTCGCTTCATGGATCTTTGCCGAAAGCTGGAACTGGAAGACCACACCAAGATGAATTTTCACCTGAAAATCCTCAAGGAAGCTGGCTTTTTGACCCAGGACGAAAACAAGCTCTACCTGCTGACCTCTTTGGGAACCCAGGTTCTGGGCTGCGTCCGCTTCCTGACTAAAAAACTGGCCACCTGAACAGACAACTGTCAACTTCAAGCTACCAGCTACCCTCTTCCATTCCCTTACCCCACTTCCTATCCTTCTTTTTCTGTGAATAAAACTTCACAGAACCCCTTGATCCGTAAAACTTTTTTATCTGGATAGCCCCTTCGTTCCCCTCTACTCTCTTTGCAAGGAAGAATCCGGTGCGGCCTGACAGGAAAAACCCTCTCTGACAGCGGGTTTGCCGCCAGAGGTTCCCTTGCAACGAGCTGTTCACGGCAGCAAGCGCATTCTGCGGGCCATCAACAGAAAAAGAGGAGGAGAGGTCATGGAAAACCGCTACGGGAGGGAGAGTTATGAAAAGAACATTTAAGGGGGCATGTCTCATGGGCATTGCCTGGGCAAGCATGTTTGCCACGGCCCAGGCAGGAGAAGTGGACTGGGCCGCGCTGAATCCGGCCTTTGCCAAGGCTGGCTACGTCAAGGACAAGGAGGCCTGCGCCGGTTGCCACGCGGACTCGATCGAGGCATACAAAAAAACCGTGCATGGCCGGACCTTCCAGCACGGCGCCAAGGGGCCGCTCCAGGCGCGCGATTGTGAAGCCTGCCACGGCCCGCGCAGTGAGCATGTGGCCGCGCCGGACGCCAGCCTGAAATTTTCCACCGCGCAATACTCGACGGTCTGCCTGCAATGCCATCAGGACGGCGGCCGCATGCACTGGCAGAACAGCCAGCACAAGACCGGCGAAGTCGGCTGCGTTTCCTGCCACACCCTGATGCAAAACAAAAGCAAAAAAGGACTGCTGGCCAAGGCGGATGAATCCGCGGTCTGCTACTCCTGCCATGCCGACGTCCGGGGGCAGATGAGCAAGCAGTCCCACCATCCGGTCAAGGAAGGCAAGATGGCCTGCTCAAGCTGCCACAATCCCCACGGCTCCGTCGGCAAAAGCATGCTCAAGGGAGCAACGGTCAACGAAACCTGCTTCAACTGCCATCAGGATAAACGCGGCCCCTTTATCTTTGAGCATCCGGTGGTGCGGGAGAATTGCGCCAACTGCCACGATGCGCACGGATCCAACAACCCCGACCTGCTCAACGCCAAGGGCTCGTTCCTCTGCCTGCAGTGCCATTCCTACGGCGGCCACATCAACCTGCCGCGCTACAACCGGACCAGCAACCCCTACGGCCAGGGCTGCGTGAACTGCCACGTCACCCAGCACGGCTCCAATCACCCATCCGGCGCCAAATTCACCCGCTAAAGGAGGCATGATCATGAAGAAAACCTATGCATTAGCATCATTGCTCCTGCTGGCGCCCGTGGTTGCCCAGGCCCAGGAAGAAGCAAAAATAGAAAGTTCCGGGGAAATTACGGTCGGCATCCAGCAGATGGATGTGGACCCGGACTCCTCCAAATTCAACAAGAACCGGGATCTCGAAGATGGCTTCAATCTCTATGATCTCTGGTTCGGGCTGGTGGATCCCAACAACGGCCGGTACCTGGATTTTCAAGGAGAAAACCTGCTCCGGGACGACCAGTCCATCCGTTTCGGCTTCGGGAGCTACGGCAGTTGGGGTGTGGTCATCGACCGCAATGAGATCCCCCACAACCTGAGCAACAAGGCGAGAACTCCGTATATCGACCAGGGGGGCGGCCTGCTCACCCTGCCGAGTACGGCGCCCATCCCAAACACGAACCTGGTGCCGAGCGCGGCCCAGTTGACAGCCAACGATGCAGCCACGGCCACCTGGCTGTCCACCACCCTGCACGGGGTCGAACTGGGCACCCAGCGGGACAAGACCGGGGCCACCATTTCCATTACTCCCCATCAGGATTTCAAGTTCCGCCTCTCGCTGTCCGACGAGCGCAAGGATGGTTCCAACCTCACTTACGGACCCATCGGGGACCGGCCGCCGCGCACCCTCAATGCCCAGTTGGCCGAGCCCATCGATTACAAAACCCAGGAGCTGAAATTCGAGGCCGAGTACAACCGGCCCACCTACCAGGCTCTGTTCACCTACCTGCTCTCCGGGTTTGAGAACGAGATCGACACCCTCCGCTGGCAGAATCCCTATGTGGCGGACGTCGACGGCAACGGCTATGACACCTGGAATGCCGCTTATAATATCGCCGGCTTCGGGCAACGGGCCCTGGCGCCGGACAACCGTTACCAGAACGCCTCGCTGGCGCTCGGCTTCGACCTGCCCATGGCCAGCCGGTTGAGCGCCACCGTGGCCTACGGCAAAATGGAGCAGGACGAGACCCTGCTGCCTTACAGCACGAGCAGCTTGGGCAGCGCAACCGCCTTTGATTCCACGGGCATTCTCCCGCGCACCAATGCCGATGCCGAAATCGACACCCTCCTGTTCAACGCCGATTACAGCATCAACCCCATCGAGCGCCTGAACCTGCGGGCCTTTGTCCGCTATTACGATTTAGACAACAAGACCCCCGAGAGCAATTGGTGGTATGTAACCGATGACACCAGGGGCACCGGCAATCCCAGCTACAAGAACAAACGGGTCAACCTGGCCTATTCCTTCGACCAGATGAACTACGGCCTGGACACCTCGTACAATCTGCCCTTCTGGCGGACCACCCTTGGCCTGGGGTATGAGCGGGAGGATATCGACCGCGAGTTCCGCGAGGCCAACACCGAGGAGGACATGCTCAAGGCTTCGCTGAAAACCCGGCCCACCGACTGGCTGACTTTGCGGGCAAAGTATCTTTACGGAGACCGTGACGGCGGCGAATACAACAACACGGTCACCGCGCAGAGCTACTGGTATTCTCTTGCCGATGCCGGAGCTGACCGGGACAACCCTCAGTTCACCTTCAGCAACCACCCGGATATGCGGAAATTCGACGTTTCCGACCGGGAGCGTGATCAGTTCGATCTCGCCGCCACGGTCATGCCCATGGCGGGATTGGACCTCACCGGTTCCTACCGGTACAGGAAGGACGACTACGCTTCCGGAGTGACCGCGACCCAACCCTTGCTCGCCTCTGGCATAGGTGTGGCTGCGGGTGATGATACGGCCGCAACTCCCGGCGACCAGCTCGGCCTGCTGGAGAGCAAAACCCAGCGCTACGCCCTTGATATCTCCTATGCCGCGACCGAACGGTTGAACCTGAACGCCTTCGGCAGCAGGGAAACCATCGAATCCACCCAGCGGGGTCTGGAGTTCAACGAGAATAACAAGATGAACCCGACCGCTGTTTCCGGCGCCGCCGAACTCGGTCCCTGGACGAGGACAACAAGCCAGTGGATGGCGGTAACCGACGACAAGACCAATACCATCGGGGTTGGGGCCGGCTTCGAGATCATCCCCGGCACGCTCCGCTTTGCCACGGATTACACCTATTCCCAGGGCAAGGTCGATATCGACTACAGCGGTTTCGGCACCCAGTCTTCGCTGAATCCGGACAACACCCTGGCGGATACCCATGAATTTGCCTTCCGCAATCCGGAAACCGTCACCCACAAACAGTACAACCTCAATGCCACCCTTGAGTACCAGTTCGTGAAGAATCTGGTGTTCGGCCTGCACTATATCTATGACCGCTACAAGATCAGCGACTGGATGCAGGAAGCGGACACCCCCTGGGTTGAATCGGTGGGCAGCGAGTACCTGCTGCGCGACACCTCCGACGCCACTTCCACCCAATGGGGCAACCGGCTGATCAACCTGGGCAGCTATCTCGGACCCAGTTACGAGGCGCATTTTGGTGCGGTCACCCTGACCTACCGTTTTTAACATCCACGAAAAATCGTGCTGGACCAACACCATCTGGCCGGACATGGGGCAAGGGGCGGAGAATTTTTCCGCCCCTTGCTTTTTTTTGAGGGAAACAACCCTCCCAGGCGGTCAGCGGGAGGCTCCTTGCCGGCAAACACCCAACAAATCAGGCCAGGAAATCCCAGGGCAAAAAAATGCTTTCCCCCTTGCTGCCCGGCCTCAAAATGGGTATGCAAGAGAAGGACTCTCTCTGAAAATGAGGACGTAAAAAGCCCATGAATTATCTGATTATCTGCACCGCGGCCTTGCTTGCCTCGGGGTTGACCCTCTTCTCCGGCTTCGGTCTGGGCACCCTGCTCATGCCGGTCTTTGCCATCTTTTTTCCGGTGGAGGTGGCCATTGCCCAGACCGCGCTGGTCCACTTCGCCAACAATCTCTTCAAGGTCTGGCTCTTCAGCCGACGGGCGGACTGGCATATCGTGCTGCTTTTCGGCCTGCCCGCTTTTCTGGCAAGCTTCGCAGGCGCCACGGTGCTCCTGTGGCTGGCTGATCTTGCGCCGCTTTACACTTATCTGCTCAATGATCGGCAGTTCATGATCCACCCGGTCAAGCTCGTCGTCGCCCTGCTCATGGCCGGATTTTCCGCCATGGAATTGTACCCTGCCGCCAAACAGCTCGCCATCAGCCGGAAATACATCCCTGCCGGCGGCCTCCTGAGCGGATTCTTCGGCGGGCTCTCCGGCAACCAGGGCGCCTTCCGCAGCGTCTTCCTCCTCAAGAGCGGCCTGAACAAGGAGGCCTTCATCGGCACGGGCGTGGTCATCGCCGCCCTGGTTGATTTTTCCCGCCTTACCGTCTATGCGGATCTCCTAGGATCAGCGGAGGTCGTGGGCAACCTGCCCCTCATCCTGATTGCCACCCTAGCCGCCTTCATCGGCGCTTTTGTGGGCAGCCGCCTGTTACGGAAGGTGACGCTCCGCGCCGTACAGGTTCTGGTGGCGGTCATGCTTTTCCTGATTGCCATCCTGCTCGGAAGCGGGATCATTTAAAGCTGAGTTGAGCAGCTTGCCTGCTCAAACGAAACTTATACCCTCTGGGTGCAAAGCTGAGTTGAGCAGCTTGCCTGCTTAAACGAAACTTCTGCCCTTTGGCTATAACACAAGACCAACAAGCAAGGATACATCATGACCCTGCCAAGTCTGACCTGGTCTCAAAAATACCGGAAGGGTGTCTCTTGGATGCTCGTCTTCGGATTCCTGTTCCTTCTTCTTTTTTCCACCCATTCCTGGGAAAGAGACAGCCCCATTGACCTGCTCTTCGAGGTTGCAGGCCTTTTCCTGATCGTGGTCTGCACCTTCGGCCGGCTGTGGAGCTCGGTGTATGCCAGCGGTTACAAGGATGAGATGGTCATTACGAGCGGCCCCTACTCGGCGGTCCGTAACCCGCTCTACCTCTTCAGCTTCATCGGCGTAGTCGGCATGGGACTGGTCTCGGAAAATCTGCTGATCCTGACGCTGGCGCCCCTGGTCTTTCTGCTCTATTACCGGTTTGTGGTCCGATCGGAGGAAAGATACCTGCTGGCCCGATTCGGCGAGGCTTATGCCGATTACCTGAAAAGGGTGCCGCGTTTTATTCCCCGGCTGCGCCTGCTCAACGAGCCGGAGTTTTATCAGGTCAATATCCGAGTCTACCGGCGGTCACTGCTGGATGCCACCATGTTCATCTGGCTTTATATCGTGTTTCACTTCATTGAAAGGCTGCAACAGATGGGGGTGCTGCCGATTCTTTTCAGAGTGCCGTGAACGCTCTCATCTCAGGGTTTTGACCAAACTGTAAGCTACGGCGACAGGAATGAGCTGAAACTGTCGAGTTACACAGCCCATCATCGGAAGAACCCTTTCCAGCCGGGTTTTCCCACAGAAGAGTCACAACTCTCCAATAAGGAAGACGATTCTCCAGCTTCTGCCTGCATTGCCGGCTGGTTAGGTGCTCGCGGCAGGCGCGGTGGCATGGCTTGTTACCGCAGGTCAGCTTGTCATGTTCCGCCAGTCCCAGGGACTTCCCTGGCTGCGTCTCGCGCTGATCCTCGGGTTGGTCTCCCTCTGCACCCTGCACTCCGCCTTGGTTTTCAGAACACCCACGCTCAAGAACCATTTTAATCTGGACAAGGATTAAGAAAAGACTTAAATTCAATTCATGCCATGGAAGCAGAACCGATCAGCAATTTCCAAGGAGAACGCCATGCCCATCTATGAATACCGCTGCCAGGAGTGCAAGTCCCTGTTTGAGACCATTGTCACCTCCTCGGAAAACGCCCCTGAACCGGCCTGCCCGAAATGCGGCAGCAGCGTTGTGAAAAAAACCATCTCCGCCTCAAGCTTCCGGATTTCCTCCGGTTCAAGCTCCATCCCCTCGGGAGCGCTCTCACACAATGCGGCCAGGCTGGCCGCACACAGCTCAACAAACAACTTCAATCTGATTCACAACAAGTTCCCCGTATAGTTGAAGGTTCTGAGTCTGCGCCCTCCGCGTCCCGGCTGGCCGGCCTGGCGGAAGACCGCGACCAGTTCGTCCGGCCTGGGGTGCATGTGGGAGAGATCGACCACCCCGTAAGCGACCCCTCGGGCGGCAAGCTCCGCGCTGTGCGGCACAAGGGAAAAAGGCTGGTCGGCCACGGCCACGGTCTGGCCCCAGCACTGCTTGAGCACGATCACCTCGCCCTTGGGGCTGACCAGGGGCTGATCGTATTTAAAAAACGGCGAGGCCAGCCGGGCGGTGAAGAGCGGGGGCAGACCGTAAATGGTCATGCCCATGGGCAGCGCGTTTTTGCACCCACGGGGTATAAGTTTCGTTTGAGCAGGCAAGCTGCTCAACTCAGCTATATGGCCGAGAAGATCGAACACATTCTGCCGGTCGGTTTCAATGGCCAATTGGACATTGCCGAGCCCCAACCCGGCCAGGGCCTGCACGCTCATGCTGTTCAAGACATTCAGGGTGTAGTCGCCGCACAGAAGCAGCCCCTCGGCCGGCGGTTGCCCAGCCCTCCCTTTTTTCCGGCTTGGCGGAAGGCCTTCCCCGCCCGGCTCACCCGCCGCCGGAACATCAGCCGCAAAAAGCAGACGCTGGCCGATATGGCCGATCTGCCAGGCATTGTAGCCGCTGGTGCGCAGATGGCCGATGGCGTCGCGGTAAAATTGCAGGTCCTCCTCCAGGATCACCGGGGGCAGCGCCCAGACCAGCCGCCGACGATACGGGATCAGCCGTTTCTGCTGCCGGGAGTATTGGGCAAAGGTCTGCCGGGACAAAGTGATGACCAGTCGCGACGGCGGGGTGGGCAACTGCACTTTCAACGATTCGAAATCATCGATTTTGAGCCACCATTCCAGTGGCAGTTGCACTTGGAGCACGCCCCTGCGGCCGCCCTGGGCCTGGCTGTGAACCGGGGCCTGAACCTTACCGCGGGCAGGCCGCTCCTCCCGGGTCTTGCCCACCGCAGGCCTGTTGACCGGCTTTCCAAGGAAATGGGCGATCTGCGCCAGCTTGCGCGGATCAACCAGAGTGGCTATCCGTTTGCTGAACAACCCCGGCTGAATCCCCTTCTTGGTTGCCTGCTGGCGACGCTCGCCCAGGTCGACTTTGTAGAGGCTGTCGCCCCATTGCGCCCCCGGCGGCAGGTCCACCTGCACCTTGCTGCCTGCACCGGCCTTGTCCAAGGCAACCTTCCCCTGCCACAGCCCCTTGAGGGTAAAAGATTGCCGCTCGCCCGAACCCTCCTGGTGGATGCGCAGCCGGTCGCCGACCCGGAGCGGTTCCTTGAGGGTCATCTGCGCGCGATTCCCGGTGACCTTCTCGGTCTTGCCCAGAAACAGGCCGATATTGCCCGAATGCTGCGGGGCAATGATATCCGTAGGTTGCCCCTTTTTGAAATACCCGAGCGAGGCTTTGCGGCCCATGGCCTGCTCCAGCAGCTCTTTCGCCTCGGCCAGCACCGCCGGGGTTGCCGGATTATCCAGGGCCAGCCGGTAAGCCTTGACCACCGAAGCCACATACTGGGCGCTGCGCATCCTGCCTTCGATCTTGAGCGAACTGACCCCGGCCTGCCGCAGGTGGGGAATCAGCTCAAGCCCGGCCAGATCGTTCATGGAAAAGAGATACCCGGCCGGAGCCCCAGTCCCGCGGCCTTTGCCAGCCCAGGTATAGCGCCTGCGGCAGGGTTGGACGCAACGGCCCCTGAGGCCGCTTTTGCCGCCAAGGTAGCTGCTGAACAGACACAACCCCGAATAGGCGAAACAGAGCGCCCCATGCACAAACACCTCAAGCTCCACCGGGCACTGCTTGTGGATCTGGCTTATCTCACCAAGGGTCATCTCCCGGGCCAGAACCACCCGTTTAAAACCCATCTCGGAAAATTGCCGCACATTAAGGGAGTTGTGCGCGCCCATGAGGGTGCTGGCATGCAGGCGCAGACCGGGGAAAAACTTGCGGGCCAGATAGGCGATACCGAGATCCTGAATGATGAGGGCATCGGCCTTGAGGGCCTCAAGGGCGGCCAGCTCCTCCACCGCCTTGCCGATTTCATTTTCCTTCATCAGGCTGTTCATGGCCAGATAGACCTTGACCCGGTTTGTGTGGGCATGATCGATCATGGCCGCCACCTCGGCCAGGGAGAAATGGCGAGCCAGGGCCCGGGCATTAAAGGCCGGAGCACCAATATAGATGGCATCGGCGCCGCTCTCCACCGCCGCTTCAAAGGCCTCGATGGTGCCGGCCGGGGCAAGCAGTTCCATGTTCCGTGCAGGTTGTTTTTCCATGCGCCTACTGTACCAGATCGGGAGCCGATCCGCCTCCGGCAAAATCAGGCGGCTAGGCTTCCGCCGCCCTCTTTGCGATACATGTATTTCTTGATTGACAGCATCGACGGAATTCTCCATGCTGACAACATAGAGTTCACCGGGGATATTTTCCAACGATACATCGGGCAAATAGCGCGCTTGCCAGCAACAGGGCTTTGCCCCAGCACCCCAGGGGGGGGATGGGTTTTCGCATTTTCTCGCACCCACAGGTAACAGGAGGCCATATGCTGAAAAAAATGATGATGTTGTCCGCGACAATCGCTGTCTTGGCGCTTTCCCTCGGCATCGCTGCAGCGGCCGATCAAGAACGCGCCCAGCAGCAAATCCAAACGCAAGAGCAGATCTACGGCAGCCAAATGATGTCGCAGCAAGAGCGGGAGGAGTATCGTTTAAAAATGCGCGCCGCAAAGACCGTGGCGGAACGCGAAAAAATCCGCAAGGAACACCACGAACGGATGAAAACCCTCGCCAAGGAACGCGGCATTACCCTTCCCGATGAACCACCGGCAAAGGGTGGAGGCATGGGACCCGGCAGCGGCATGGGGCCTGGCGGCGGGCGCACTCGCTGAACAGGGACTGAGACCCCGATCGTAAAAATCACTTCTGTTCCCGGCCAGGCGGTCATTGAGAAAAATTTCTAGACCGCCTGGTCCCTCTCGCCGAACAACGCCGTACCCACCCGCACCAGGGTGGCGCCTTCCTCGATGGCCACTTCAAAATCCCCGGACATCCCCATGGAAAGCTCCACCACCCCCTGCCGGCCGAAAATGCCTTGGGCCGCAAGCTCTTGCCCCAGCACGCGAAGCCGACGGAAATATCCCCGGCTTTCTTCCGGATCTTCGACAAAAGGCGGCATGGTCATGAGCCCTTTCAGGCTCAGATGCGGAAACTGCTTCAAATCACGGCACAGTTGTCCGGCTTCTGTCGGGGCAACCCCGGCCTTCTGCGCCTCGCCGCCCACATTGACCTGCACCAGAACGGGCATGGTCTTGCCCAGCTCGGCGAGCCTCGTTTCCAGCGCCTTGGCGAGCTTGAGCCGGTCGATGGTTTCGATGCAGTCAAAGATCTCCGCCGCGATCCTGGCCTTGTTGGACTGCAGATGCCCGATGCAATGCCAGGCCGCCGTCCGGCCAAGGGCCGCGATCTTGGCCTCGGCCTCCTGCAGGTAGTTCTCGCCGAAAACCGCCTGCCCGGCAGCCATGGCCTCCCGGATTGCCTCAAGCGGCTGGTGCTTGCTCACCGCCACCAGCCGCACCGAATGCGGATCGCGCCCTACCCGCTGCGCCGCACCCCGGATCCTGGCCCGGATTGCCTCGATATTTTCCGCCACCGTTCCCATCTGTTTCACCGTCCTTCAAGGCCAAAAAAACGCACCGCGTTCCTGGTGGTCTGCCTGGCCACCTCCTCCAGCGAAAGACCTTTCAGCTCCGCCACCTTCTGGGCGGTAAAAAGCAGCAAGCGCGGTTCGTTTCGTTTTCCGCGCTGGGGCACCGGGGCAAGGAAAGGTCCGTCCGTCTCAAGAACCAGCGCCTCGAGCGGAATCTCGCGCACCGCCTCCTGGAGCATCCCGGCCGTGGCAAAGGTCACCACCCCGGGGATGGAAATATAAAAACCCAAGGCCAGCACCCGCTTGGCAAAGGCTGCATCCCCGGAAAAGCAGTGCATCACCCCTCCGGCAGGAAACGGACCGGCAGCCTCAAGCATCTCCATGATATCGTCATGGGCCTCCCGGTCGTGGACCACCAGGGGCAGTTGCAGTTCTTTTGCCAAAGCGACC
>PHAW01000252.1 GCA_002841785.1 Deltaproteobacteria bacterium HGW-Deltaproteobacteria-3
GTTCGTGCCGGGCGGGCCGGTGGAGCGGATGCTCGCCCAGTTGCAGGGGCAGGACCGCGCCGGCGGCGAGGTGCGCGCCAGCCGCAGCATGGATTTCTATCAGGGCAACAAGGGGCTCGACGAGGAGCGGGTGGCGCAGCTCACCAAGCTCTACGGCTTTGACAAGCCGCCGGCGGAGCGCTTTCTGACCATGATGAAGAGCTATCTGGTCTTTGATTTCGGCGTCAGCTATTACCACCACAGCAGCGTGGCCTCGCTGGTCATTTCCAAGCTGCCGGTCTCCATGTCCCTCGGCCTGTGGTCCTTTCTCATCGTCTACGGGGTCTGCATCCCGCTCGGCATCGCCAAGGCCATGCGGGAAGGCTCCCGCTTCGACGTGATCACCACCTCCGTGATCCTCATCGGTTACGCCATTCCCGGGTTTGTCCTGGCCATCGCGCTCATCGTCCTCTTTGGCGGCGGGAGTTTTTTCAGCATCTTTCCGCTGCGCGGCCTGGTCTCGGACAACTGGGCAGAGATGGGGCTGGCGGCCAAGGTGGCTGACTACCTCTGGCACATGGTCCTGCCCGTGCTCTCCAGCACGGTGGGCAGCCTGGCGGTCATGACCTTATTAACCAAGAACAGCTTTCTTGAAGAAATCCGCAAGCAGTATGTGCTCACAGCCCGAGCCAAGGGGTTGAGCGAAAACCAGGTCCTGTACCGCCATGTGTTCCGCAATGCCATCATCCCCATCATCACCGGTTTTCCCGGCTCCTTCATCACCGCTTTTTTCACCGGCAGCCTGCTCATCGAAACCATCTTCTCTCTGGACGGCATGGGGCTTTTGGCCTACGAATCCATGCTCAACCGCGATTATCCGGTGGTGCTGGGCACCCTGTATTTCTTCACCATCATCGGGTTGATCTCCCGCTTGCTCTCTGACTTAAGCTATGTCGTGGTGGACCCGCGCATCAGCTTTGAAAGCGTGGAGTCCCGCTGAGCATGAAGCCGCCCCCCCAGAAACTCTCCTCCCGGCGCTGGCGGCGGTTCAAGGCCAACAGGCGCGGCTATTACAGCCTGATCTTCTTCTCGATCTGCTTTTTCCTCTCATTAGGCGCGGAGATCCTCAGCAACGACAAACCGCTGCTGGTTTCCTACCAGGGGAGCCTCTATTTTCCCATGCTGAAGGCATACCCGGAAACCACTTTTGGCGGCGAGTTCGAGACCGAGACCGATTACCAGGACCCTTTTATCAAGCAAAGGCTCACCAGCGGCAACAATCTTGCCCTGTTTCCGCCCAACCCCCACGGCTTTGCCTCCATCAACCTCCAGCTCAGCCAGCCGGTGCCCTCCCCGCCCGACAGCACCAACTACCTGGGCACCGACGACCGGGGCCGCGATGTCCTGGCCCGGCTGCTCTACGGCTTCCGCCTTTCGGTGCTCTTTGCCTTTGTCCTCACCTTTATCGGCACAATCATCGGCATCATCACCGGGGCGGTGCAGGGGTATCTCGGCGGACGCACCGACCTCTTCATGCAACGCTTCATCGAGATCTGGAGCGCCATGCCCGAGCTGTACCTGCTGATTATTTTCGCCTCGATCTTCAAGCCCAGTGTGCTCCTGCTTCTGATCCTGCTCTCGATCTTCGGCTGGATGGGGCTGGCCGACTATGTGCGGGCCGAGTTCCTCAAGGGCCGCAACCTCGATTATGTCAAGGCGGCCAAGGCGCTGGGCGTGGGCAACATCACCATCATGTTCCGCCACCTGCTTCCCAACGGCATGACCCCGGTGATCACCTTTTTGCCCTTCCGGCTGAGCGGTTCGATACTGGCCCTCACCAGCCTCGATTTCCTGGGGTTGGGCGTGCCCGCTCCCACCCCGAGCCTGGGCGAGCTGCTGGCCCAGGGCAAGAACAACATCGAGGCGTGGTGGCTTTCCCTGACCACCTTCGGGGTGCTGGTCGGCACCCTGGTCCTGCTGATCTTCATCGGGGAAGCGTTGCGGGAAACCTTTGATCCGAGGAAGGTGTGATTTTAAAAAAATCCCCCCTCGCCCCCCTTTTTCAAAGTGGGGATTCTGCAAAAAAGATGAATTCGAATGGATTGAGGGAAGGGACGTATCTTTTTCACCTCCCCCTTTGCAAAAGGGGGATTGAGCAACCGTGTTTCAAGTCAAGCGAACTTAGGACTCCACGGCTCATTGTTTTTCAACATAGAATTCATGATGGTTAACAACTTTCT
>PHAW01000253.1 GCA_002841785.1 Deltaproteobacteria bacterium HGW-Deltaproteobacteria-3
TTGCCTGATCTCTTCGGCAAAATGGAGATCTGCCCGGGGGGAACGGCCCCGCTGGGTGAGATAGCCGCCGATCATCATGCCGTCGGCGCCGCCCATGAAAGCGGAGCTTAAGAAATCGGCCAGGGCGGATTCCCGCCCTGCAGCCAACCGAATGGCGGCCCGGGGCAGAATCAACCGGTAGAGGGCGATGGTCCGGAGAATTTCCGCGATGGGCAGGGGGGGGATCCCCGCGCAGGGGGTGCCGGACAGGGGGATGAGGATGTTGATGGGCACCGAGTCAATCCCGCATTCGACCAGGCTCATGGCCATGGACAACCGGTCCGCTTCGGATTCCCCCAACCCGAAGATGCCGCCGCTGCACACCGAAAGCCCGGCCTCCTGGGCGGCCTTGATGGTGGCGATCCGGTCAGCGAAGCTGTGGGTGGTGCAGACCTGCGGGAAAAACTCCCTGGAGGTCTCCAGGTTGTGGTGGTAGCGGGAAACCCCCGCTTCTTTAAGCGCAAGGAGTTCACCCTTGCCCAAAATACCGAGGGAGGCGCAGATCTTGATTCCCACCTCTTCGCGGATGGCGCGGATGATCTCGAGCATGCGGGGCAGGTCGGCTTGAGCCAACCCTCTGCCGCTGGTCACCAGCGAAAAACGGCTTGCCCCGTTTTTTTGTGCCTCCCGGGCGGCGGTCAGAACCTGGGCTGTGTCCACAAGCGGATACACCGGCGCCTCGGTCCGGTAATGGGCGGATTGTGCGCAAAAATGGCAGTCCTCGCTGCATTTGCCGGATTTGGCGTTGATGATGCTGCACAGGGAAAAGGAGGTTCCGCGCCGCGCCAGCTTTGTCGCCAGCGCCTGCCGCATGAGCTCGGCCAGGGGCATTGCCTGGAGTTCGGTGATGTCGGGGGGATGGGTCATGGTCGTATTCTCTGAAATCAGCCACGTGTCAATTATCGGCAGTAGTGCCGATAACCCCACGAAAGAACAGGAAATGTATTGAGATTTTTCGTGGCGTTTCGTGGCTAAAAAAGTAAGCGGTTGCCGCAGATACCTCGGCCTATTTGAGGCCGAAGATTCCGCCCTTCTTGCCGGAAAACGCCGGGGTGCGGCTTTCTGCCCGGGGCTGACGGGGCTTGCCGGTCCTGGGTTTGGTGCTTCTGGGAGGAGCGGCAGGCTCGGCCCGTGGTGCAAGATCGGCGGGCGAGCCGCCAAGGGCTTCCTGGTAGAGCTGAAAAAGGAGCAACCCGTCCGGGAAATAACTCTTGCGTTTCAGCCAGCCGGGCCAGGGGAGGTGATCTCCTCCCTGGAGGCCCGTTTGACATTGAGATGCTCCAACCGGGCATCAATCTGGGTGCGGAGGGTGCGGGAAAAGGCACCGGTTTCCCGTCCTTCGGCCGGCAGATGCAAAAGGTCGAAGCGCGCCTGGGCCCAGGGCAGCAGGAGAGCCGCGAGCAAAAGGTGTTCCGGCAGAGGGTTGCCGCTGGCATGCAAGCGGTCAATTACTTGGCACAGGGCGAAGAGGAGGCTGGTTTCGCCCGAGGGCTCTTCCTCCTCCCGGCTGATGATCCCGTCATAGCACGGCAGGAGGAGAAAAAACATGCCGCAGGCAACGGCGAGCCGGCACCAGGGGGCGCAGGCGCCGCTGTTCAGATCCTTGAAGAATTCGTCCCGCACCCGGGAATCCGGGCAGAGGCGGAGCGTGTCCAGGTTGGCGATAATGGCCTGCCAGGTGCGAGCCTCGATGGTAAAACCGCTTCGGGCCGCGTGGCGGATGGCCCGCATCATGCGGACGGGATCCCGGACAATCCGGCGGTCCGGCTCCCCGACAATGCGGATAATCCGGTTGTTGAGATCCGCCACCCCGCCCGTGTAATCGATGATGGTGAAATTTTCTATCTCGTAGAACAGGGCGTTGATGGTGAGATCCCGCCGGAAGGCGTCTTCCGCCTCGGAGCCGAAGGTGTTGTTGTGGGCCAGCACCTCGTCTTCTTCCCGGTCGCCCTCTTCAAACTCGCTGCGGCAGCGGAGGGTGGAAACCTCGACGATCTTGCCGCCGAAGAAAAAGACCTGCACCAGCCGGAACCGGCGGCCGATGATCCGGCTGTTGCGAAACAGGGTGCGCAGCTCTCCGGGCCGGGCGTTGGTGCTGATGTCGAAATCCTTGGGTTTCTTGCCCAGGTAGAGATCGCGCACCGCGCCGCCCACCAGGTAGGCGGAAAAACCCGCGTCCCGGAGGCGGTGCATTACCTTCAGGGCTTCGCGGTCGATATCCTTGCGGGAGATGGGATGTTCGGCCCGTGGGATGATGAGGGGTTCCGGCAGTTCAGCCAGGTCGGCGGATGGGGCCATGGGATTTTTCGGGCAGGAGCGCAAGGTGTGAGGACTCCTCCTCAGCCGTTGTAACAAAATAATATCGTCATCGGGATAACCAAAACGGCATAAAAAGCCGTAGCGAAAAGGGCATGAAAGTAGAGATTATTGCGCAACAGCAACTGGATACGTTGCTCCAGGTTCCTTGTACATGGACTCGGCCTGCGAAATAAACTGGTCGAAAACCTCGCGGACAGTGAGGATTTCCTTCATCTTAAAGACGTTTTCGCCGGAAAAAACCAGGCCATCCTCGATATTGCCCTCGCAAGCCGCGGTGAGCCGGTCGCTGATGCAGTACACATGGTCGCATTTTTTCAGGCATTTGTATTTGCATTCCTTGGCCTTGAGGTCTGCTTGACTCAGCAGCTTTTCCACAAAGGGGGTCTTGATGGCCCGGCCGGGCAAGCCCACCGGGGACTTGATCAGGGCGATGTCTTCCTTGCGGGCCTGGAGCATGGCCTGCTTGAAGCTTTCCGCCACCGAGCATTCCTTGGTGAGGACAAAGCGGGTGGCGATCTGGATGCCGTCGGCGCCGTACTTGTCCATCATTTCCGCCATTTCAAAGCCGTTGGTAATGCCGCCGGCCGCAATCAGGGGCACTTTCTTGACCACCTTGCGGACCTCGGAAAACAGTTCGCGCAGGGGTACCGTTGTGCCCAGATGGCCGCCCGCTTCCTTGGCCTCGACCACGATGGCCGCGGCGCCCAGTTTTTCGGCGAGCATGGCAAAGGAGGGCGAGGAAACGATGGAAACGATGGGGGTGTTGGTTTCCTTGCCGATCTTGAAGATATCCCGGGAAAAACCGGCGCCGGTGACGATCATGTCCACTCCGGCTTCGATGGAGCCCTGAACCAGGCTGTAAAAATTCTTCATGGCGAACATGATGTTCACCGCGATGATTCCCTTGGTCGCGGCCTTGGCCTTGCGGATGTCGGCCTGGAGTTCTTCCACCGGAATGGCCGAGCCGCCGATGGTGCCGATGCCGCCGCACTCGGCAACGGGAACGGCCAGGGCCGAGGTGGAAACGCGGATGGACATGCCTCCCTGAACAAGGGGTACC
>PHAW01000254.1 GCA_002841785.1 Deltaproteobacteria bacterium HGW-Deltaproteobacteria-3
ACAGGGCCTTGAACAGGGATTCGATCCTTGTTTCCCTGGGCAGATGGCCGGTGATGGTGGAGGTCATTTGGTGCAGGGTCTCGTAGGTTTCGATGTCGAAGAGGGAGAGCGTCTTCACCGTTCCCGGGGTGCAGGTGCGGCCCAGGTCATTGCGCAGCAGATCGACGATCATCACATTTTCGCTGCGGTTTTTTGCATCGGTCTGCAAGAATGCCATCAACCGCGTGTCTTCCGCCTGATACGGGCCGCGGCGGATGGTGCCTTTCATGGGGCGGACCAGGCACTGTTCGCCGGTCCTCTTGAAAAACAGTTCCGGAGAAAAGGAAAGAATGCGTTGATCGCCGGAGCGGAGGTAGGCGCCGAAGGAGACGCTCTGGTTGCGCCGCAAGGCCTGGTAGAGCGCTTCCGGTGAACCCTCAAAGCCAAAGAGCAGCTTCAGGGTGAAGTTTACCTGGTAGGTGTCGCCGCTTTCGATATATTCCTTGATCCGGGCAAGGGCCGCGGTGTAGTCGGTTTGCCTGAGGTTGGGACGCAGATTGGTGATGCGGTAGCCGGTGGAGGCTGCAGTTTGAGGCGAATTAGGCCACAGGGCGCCGAGCGGCTCTCCCGGAAGGTGGTCGAAGATCAGCGGGGCGCGGAACACGCCCAGTCTGGCCAGTGGCTTTTGCGGGCCGGGGCGGAGGTGTTGTGTCAGGGAGGGTTCGAGCAGATACCCGAATTCATACCCCAGCCAGCCGGCCAGATACAACCCCGCCGCGAGATAATCCTCGGCCTGCTGGAAAAACCGGGAAGGGTCGTCGTGGGGGTAACAGACAAGATGGGTTACCGGGTTGTGAAAAAAATAGGAGCGCGATTCCTCTGCGGTTACCCTGCTGGTCTCAAGAAAAACGCAGTCCTCGCTGGCCGCCGTGGCCATGATCCGGGCTAAGGTCTCGTCTGTCAGGGGGCAAGGCATGGGGTGTTTCCATCATGGTTGTTCTGTTCGGCGCAGAGCAGGTTTCAGGGGGGGAATGTTCCTTTCTGGAATGTAAATTCTTTACCGAGTCGGGGGAAGTTAAGCAAGGTAAAAAAAGGATGCAGCGGGCAGTTGCGGCTTTCTTTATGATTTTTGGGGTAAGAGGCGCACTTCGTCTTGCGGGAACAATAGGAATATTTTATAAAAACAGGTGTCGGGTATCAACCGGCATATTTTTTGGTGCGGACAAGAATTGCTCTGTTTGAGCTTGGTTAGACAATATCTATGGAGGGTTGTGCGTTATGTTGATTAGAGACTGGATGGCGAAAGACGTCCTGACCGTGGATGAGAACACTTCTCTGATGCGTGCTACCAGGATACTGAAGGAAAACAGCATCCGTCGTCTGCCGGTGGTTTCCCATGGGAAATTGATCGGGATCGTGACGGACCGGGATGTGAAAGACGCCTCACCTTCCAAGACAACATCCCTGGATATCCATGAACTGTATTATTTGTTGTCGGAGATGAAGGTGAAGGACGTGATGACCTCCAACCCGCTTACCCTGAGCGAGGACGATACCCTGGAAAAAGCGGCGCTGGTCATGCTGGAGGACAAGATCTCCGGCCTGCCCGTGGTGGACGGGCTGGGGCATCTTGTCGGGCTGCTGAGCGAAACCGATGTCCTGCGGGGGTTCATTCACAGCACGGGCATCAAGGATGGCGCCATTCAGTTTGTGCTCGACCTGCCGGATGTCGCTGGCTCCGTGACCCGGGTCATTGAGTGCCTCCGCAAATTCAATGCCAGGGTTATCAGTGTTCTCACCTCGTTTGAGGATGCCCCGGAAGGGAAAAAACGGGTGGCTGTTCGGGTGATGATCAATGATGCCGGTCAGGAGGAAGCGATGACCACGGAGCTGCGGGAAACATTTACCGTGGTCTACCATGGCAAGGACGAATTGAAAAACATGCCGCGCAAACGGGCTGTTTGATCCGGTGGAAGTTGGAGAAGCTGAAGGCGAGGCAGTGAAGCTTCTGAGCTGAGACAAAGCCCGGGATTTTCAGCAAACTGTAAAAAAAGAGTGGACGCATTATGAGCCGAGTTGCCGGGAGTTCCCGGAAACTCGGCTTTTTTTATTGTGCGCCAGGCATGGCGCGTAGCGCCGTGACTGGCGCTGTTCGGCGCGTTGTGATGGCGAGCCGATGACTTGGAGGTGCAAGTCCTCTACCGACCCGGCAAGGGGAACGGTTAGCCGGACGGCA
>PHAW01000255.1 GCA_002841785.1 Deltaproteobacteria bacterium HGW-Deltaproteobacteria-3
CCCTCCTGCATGTTGCCGTCGCAGATGTCCAGATAGCGCAGGATGGCGTGCAGTTTCCTGAGATAGGCCGCGGCCTCCTCCGGCGAGCGGATGTCCGGCTCGCTGACGATCTCGATGAGGGGCACGCCGGTGCGGTTGAGGTCCACATAGCTCTTAGGCTCGCGCTCGTCGTGGATGAGCTTGCCTGCGTCCTCTTCCATGTGGATGCGGGTGATCCCGATCCGTCTGGTTTTCCCGCCCGCCTCAACCTCCACCCAGCCGTGCTCGGCAATGGGCAGATCGAACTGGGAGATCTGGTAGCCCTTGGGCAGGTCGGGGTAGAAGTAGTTCTTGCGGGCGAACTGGTTCATGGGGCCGATGGCGCAGTTGGTGGCCAAGGCCATCTTCATGGCATACTCCACCACCGTCTTGTTGAGCACCGGCAGGACGCCTGGCATGCCGAGGCAGACCGGGCAGGTGTTGGTGTTGGGCGGATTGCCGAAGGCCGTGGTGCAGCCGCAGAAAATCTTGCTCTTGGTTTTGAGCTGGGCATGGACCTCAAGGCCGATGACGGTTTCAAATTCCATGGTGTTCTCTCCCTTCGCCGTTGTAAAAAAACATATACGTTTCGTATGGTCAAAACGGCATAAGGAGCCGTAAATTAGCGACCAGCAGCGTATCTGTTATTTCTTAACGGCTCCTAAATACAAAACGGCGGCGGGACAACAGCGCCGGTCAGTGTGTCTCTTTTTCTTTTTTTACCCAGGCTTGCATCCTAGTCAGTTCCTGCTCCCAGCCGGAGCCGATGCGCAGATCAAGGAACATCCGGAAGAGCTGATCCACGGTGCGCACCACCATCTCGTGCAGGCTGACGTGCTCAAGCAGTCGGCCTTCAACCGCCTCGGGGTCGTTGCCCTCTTCGGCCGAGCCCATGGTCTTGGGCGGCTTCACGTTGCGGAACTCCATGAGGGTGGCCTTAAACGAAAGGTTCCACTCATACTCCCCCCGGGTCAGCAGCATCCGGGCCTGCTCCAGCTTCTTGCCCATGGCCAGGCCGGTGCGCGCCTCCTGCAGCTCGGTCATCAGCCCCCGGCAGATCAGCTTCTCGCGGTTCTCGCCTTCGCCGTACTCCAGCATCATGTGCTTTTCAAAAACGAGCTGGATATCCTCCCCAGCCTCGGGAAGAAAGATGGTGCCCCCCCGCTCCTCGCTCTTGAACCAGAGCCAGGTGAGAAACTCCTGACCCACAAATCGTTTTTCGTCAATAAGATCAACTAAATCCATGCGTTCAGGCCTCTGGGGATTAAATGAAGATTGCGGGGGTGATGCCGGCCAGGGCCTCGCGGCCGGGGGCGTCGAGGAGATGCTCGGCGGTGAGGTACGGCACCTGGAGCATCAGGCTGAGATCAAAGGTCTGCTTGAAAAACTCTTCCAACTGCTCCTGGGCCTTCTGGCTGGTGGAAAAAAACAGCACCGTCCCCTCGGCCAGATTCCAGCAGAGATCATACACCGCCGGGGTGGGGGCCGCCTTTTTCATCAGCATCAGCTTGACGCTTTCCTTGATCTCCACCCGATGCGCCCGGGCCAGCTTGGGGATCTGCCGCGCCCTCTTGAGCCGCTCCTCTTCCTTGAGGCAGAACTTGTTGAGCACCTTGGGCGAAACCCGCCGCTCGTCGATGCGCAGGGAGAGCACGACATGGTCCGCCGCCGCGTACGAGGCATAGGCGAACTCGCTGTCGAACATGTTCAAGACGGAAACCCAGCCAATGGAAAGCTCTTCGTAGCTCTCGTCAATATCCCGGAAGGAATGCCTGGCGATCCGCTCGGCGGCGAACTCCCAGAAATTCGCGGGCAGCTCCCCTTCCACCGCATAACGGACAAAACTTGCCGATCTGGCCAACAATCCCATACCGCACCCAAAAGTAAATAGTCAGAAAAAAAGTCCCTGCCTGGCGCCGGAACTCCGTAACAAATCAGAAGATATAGCAGACCCAGGCGACCGCCACAAGCTATTTAAGCGGAGGCTCTCCCGCCGGAAAACCCTAATAATTACACAAGCTCAGTCCGTTATCCACCGGGCCGGCACGGATGACTCCGGGGCAAAAAAAAGGGAAAAGAAGAAAGCAAATACTTGACACGGAAAACCGACTGTTGTAAAAGTGCCTTTTCCTACAGGGTGGGTCGTTAACTCAGCCGGTAGAGTATCTGCCTTTTAAGCAGAGAGTCGCCACGCCGGCGACACGAGTTCAAATCTCGTTGGGGACGCCAGAAATTCTAAAGGGAATCAGCCGCATGCGGTTGATTCCCTTTTTTTCATGACAGCACCATGACCTGCATCCGAGAATACCACCAGCTTATTGCCGCCCTTGACGCTGAGATCGGTCGCGTCGCACAGCTCCATGCCGCGACCCTCTCCTGCAGGCCGGGCTGCGCCTCCTGCTGCCGTCCCTTCAGTGTGCTGCCCTTTGAGGCTGCCTGCGTGCGGGAAGCCATTGCCTCACTGGATGACGCCAGCCGGGAGCGGATTGGCCGCAACCTTTCCGAAAACCCCGACCGCTGCCCCTTGCTCATTGATGATCTCTGCTCCATCTATGCGGCCCGCCCCGTCATCTGCCGGACCCAGGGGCTGCCCCTGGCCTATGTGGATGAAGAACGCGAGGCCATCGAGGTCTCGGCCTGTGGGCTGAATTTCCCGGCCGACTATGGATTTGCCCCGGAAAACCTCCTGTTCTTGGACCCGTTCAACGTCCGCCTTGCCGAACTCAATAATGCCTGGTGCCGCAAGCGGAATCTGGACCCGGCCACACGCATCCCCCTCCGGGAGCTTGCCGGCCCCACCCCGCCTGGGGTGTGAACCCTACTGCTCCGGCAGATCCTCCCCGGCCAAGAGGGCCTCGGCAACCCGCTCTTCCAGCCGATCCTTATCGATGGGCTTGGCGCAATAGGCCACCGCTCCGAGGGCAAACGCCTGCCGGGCTATATCGGCATCGGGCAACCCGGTCAGCATGATGGCAGGCAAATGCGGCAGCAACTTCTGCATCTCGGAAAGTACGGCAAGGCCGTCCATCTTGCGCAGGTTCATGTCGAGGATTGCCAGGTCCACCTGATTTTTTTCCGTGAACCGGAGGGCCTCGTCCTCATCGTGGAACACATGCACCACATGCCCCTTCCTCTGCAGAATCCTCCGGATCAGAATCCCCGCGTCCAACACATCGTCC
>PHAW01000032.1 GCA_002841785.1 Deltaproteobacteria bacterium HGW-Deltaproteobacteria-3
AACGACGTCCGGGCCAAGAACCCCGTGGTGGGCAATGGCGTTATCCGTATAGCCGGACATATAGATGGTTTTGATTTCCGGCCTTCGTGCGGTTATGGCTTCTGCCAGTTCCCTGCCGTTCATGCCGGGCATGATGACGTCGGTGAGCAGGATGTCGATCCGGCCGGCAAAGGCGTCGCTTGCCTGGATGGCCTCCGCGCCGTTGTCCGCCTCAAGCATGGTGTAGCCAAGAGGACGCAGGATGTCCTTGACCAGGCCCCTGATCAGGGACTCATCATCCACCACCAGAATTGTTTCAGTGCCACGGGGCAGGGGCAGAGGGGATGACTCCGGAGTTTTCCTGGCCGCATCCCGCGCAATAGGCAAAAATATTTTGAAGGTCGTGCCTTGTTCCGGTTCGCTGTAGACAAAGATGTGGCCGCCCAACTGTTTGATGATGCCATAGACCATGGACAACCCCAGGCCCGTGCCCTTTCCCCGTTCCTTGGTGGTGAAGAACGGGTCAAAGATTTTTTCCTGGATTTCCCTGCTCATGCCCAGGCCTGTGTCGCTCACGGAAAGCACCACATGCCGGCCCGGAATTACCTCCGCATGGGTCTTGGCGTATTCCGCATCCAGCTCCCGGTTTTTCGTCTCAATGACCAGACTTCCGCCATTGGGCATGGCATCCCGGGCATTGACCGCCATGTTGAGCAGCACCTGCTCCATCTGCCCCGGATCAATGAGCACGGTGTCGTCTTCGGCCGAGGGGCGAAACTCCAGGGAGACATCTTCTCCGATCATCCTGCCCAGCATTTTGGTCAGGTCATGGATGAGCTGATTGAGGCTGCAGGGGGCCATGTGGACCACCTGTTTGCGGCTGAAGGCCAGAAGCTGCCTGGTCAGGGCGGCGGCCCGGTGTCCGGCTTCGTTGATGATCTTGACTTTCTCCCTGGCAGGATTATTTTCCGCCAGCTCCAGTTGCAACAGCTCGCTGTAGCCGAGGATGATGGAGAGGATGTTGTTGAAGTCGTGGGCAACCCCTCCGGCCAGGATGCCGATGGATTCCATTTTCTGGGCCTGGACAAGCTGGCTTTTCAGCATTTCCTGTTCCGTCGCCGCCTGCTTGCGTTCGGTGATATCGGCAAGGCTTCCCCGCAAACCAAGAGAGCGGCCCGTTTCAACCTGGATCTGGGTGCAGACATGGCTGACCCAGCGGACCTGCCCTTCCTTGGTGACGATCCGGAACTCCAGGGGCAATTCCTTGCCGGCGCCGTCCTTGGGATGCATATGAGTGGACCATCTCTCCCGGTCTTCCGGGTGGAAGAGCGCGTCCAGAAGCCCGGGGTCGGCAAGGAACTCCTCCTCGGTGTAGCCGGTGAGGGTTTCGCAATTGCTTGAGACGAAGATCATCTTTTTGTCGGGCGCCCGCCAGAAGATGAAGTCCGAGGCGAACTCGGTGACGGTGCGGTAGAGTTCCTCCCTCTGGCGCAAATCCTCCTGCTGGCGGTCGAGTTTTTCGAGCATGGCATTGAATGCCCGGGCCAGGGTGGCGGTTTCGTCCTGGGCCGTGGTGTGGAAAAGCCGCGCTTCGCCTTTTTTATCCGCCAACTCCGCCACATGCCGGGTAAGCGCCAGGAGAGGCCTGGTCAGGTATTGGCTGAAATACCGGATGATCGCGAAGGCCGCGATGGTGATGAGCAGTATTCCGGCCAGCAGAATCTGCGCGGCCCGGATGAGCGGGGCATAGGCCTCGGCCTGGGGGAAATTTGCGGCCAGCAGCCAGTTTTTCATCCGCAACCGCTTGAAGGAGGTGAGCATGGGCACCCCGACGCCGCTTATATTTTCCTCCGTGCCCTCAAAGCCCTGAAGCGCCCGGTCATAGAGAAGGTTCGCGCCCGGGGGAATCTGCTTGAATATCCGGCTCTTGTCCGGATGCATGATCATGGTTCTGTCTGCGGTGAGCAGATACAGATATCCGTTTTTTCCGATCTTTTTCTCCGCGAGCTTGCCCAGGATATTGGGGCTCATGAGGTCAAGGCTGCCGGTCAGAATGGCGATGATCTTGCCCTCCCGGTCAAAGACCGGGGCGGTCATCATGATCACCGGGTGTTTGTGCGGTTGGCTGGAGATGTAGGGGGCGGAGATAACCGGAGCGGAGGTGGCCAGGGTATCCTTGATGTAGGGGCGGAAAGAAAGATCCATCCCTCGTCGGTTGGGGAGAAAGGGTGCTTCGGCAATGAGCCTGCCTTCCGGGGAGAAAAGGAAGATGTTGTTGTCGAAAACCCGTTGCAAGCCTTTGCGGTAGTCGAGAAATTGTTGAGCCGTGTCTCCCGTGGCAAGGGTTTCCGAGGAGACCAGCGTGGCGGTGGCGGTGAGCTGGCCGTGGGCCAGGGTGAGCTTGTCCTCCAGCGAACTCGCGATTTCGGAGAGCAGGGAAAACTGCTCGGCGGAGATAGTCTCCTTGATCTGCTGCTTGATAACGGCGAGCACCAGGAAGGAGGTGGCGCCCATCATGCAGAGAAACAGCAGGGAGACGGCCAGGGTCAGTCGGGTTCTCATGGTCAGCTTCATCGCGGGTTTTCCTGGTGACGGAAAAAAATCAAGCCGTCGACGGCAGTTCGGTGCTCATCGCTACAAAAGAGTGTAGCACGGGACAGGCTCTCCACCAAGCGTCAATTGCGTTGGGCGGGCAGAGGGGGCGTTGGGCGGAAGAAAAGGCGGAGGGGGCAAGCCGGGCAGCCCGGCTTGCCCCGATGGCGCACATGTGGCCGGCGGTTTATTTTTGGCGGCAGCTTTGGCCGGTACGGGTTTCCGGCACACCGAGTTTTTTAAGGATGATGGCCAGCGGGCAGAATTTGCTGAAGCCGTACTGGAAGAGGTTGGCTCCGACAAAGGCGGTGAAAAAATACCAGTAGGGATGCACCCAGGCGCCCAGGGCCAGGCTGAGCAGAATGAAGGCGCCGGCAATGACATGAACCCAGTCAGTGATGATCATGGTGGTACCCTCCTCGGTGGTGTGGGGGATCAGGGATTTTCACAGAAAAGTTCCCGCATGGTTTTGATCAATTCGGTTACCCTCCCTTCCGCGATCCGGTTGTAGATGAAATTCGCATCCTTGCGGTAGGCGATTATCCCTTGGTTGCGGAGGATGGAGAGATGCTGGGAAACATTGGCGTTCCCCGGCCTGCAGCAGACAGAGGATCTTCAGGCGGATCGGGTGCGACATGGTCTTGAGGAGCTTGGCGATGTCTTCGATGTGTTGGTCATGCATGGAGCTGTTTCCTTACCTGAAGTTACGCGTCGTTTTTTCGGGTTACCTGAACGGGATCACCCACTTCCGCACCCAGAATCTCCGCGGCATTCCCCTTGGCCGCCGCCAATTCAAGATAGCCGCGGCTGCCGATGAGCGCCAGCACCTGGTTGTCCGCCCGGGATGCGTAAGCGCTTGCCAGGCCGGTCACTTGCTGATTTTTATGAAAGATCTGGAGGGACGCCGGATTATCGGCCAAGCCGACAAGATCACGCTGCTGGATATTCGTGGTCAGGTTGCCGAAATGATCGATGTGGATCACGGACCCCGCCATGTTGCCACGAATCCGGTCAATTTGCAAGGCGGGGGATACAAGTTTTATAAGATTTTCCTTAAGCGCCGGAACGCCAAGGGAGGAGAGGGCGGCGCCATTGGCCAGGGCTGCCGCCACCGGGGCGAGAATATCGCGGCCATGGAAGGTGGCACTGAGCGGCTGCAGGTACAGGTGTGGACAGTCAATGAAGATGGCGGACTGAAACCCGGGCCCGGCAAGAAAATAGGTGAGCAGGCCATTGTCCGGAGCGACAAAATAGTGGCCGGAACACTGCACAGCCAGGAGATCGCGCCGGGTTCCCACCCCTGGATCAACCACGGCCAGATGGATGGTGCCCGCGGGAAAATACGGGGTTGCCGCCTGGAGAACAAACCCGGCCTGGGCAATATCGTGGGGGGCGACGGCATGGCAGAGGTCGATGACCTGCGCTTGCGGAGCCCGTACGGCAAGGATTCCCTTCACAACCCCTACATATTCATCCTGCAGTCCGAAATCGGTGGTCAAGGTGATGATGGGCGGCATGGTTTCCACACGTTCATTGTGTTTGGAAAGGACGCGGAAAAGGGTTTCCGGCAGGCCGGTTGCGGCTAGGCAGGGCCGGGATTTTCAAGCAGCTCCTGAAAAGACTTCCGCCAGGAAGCGGAGAGGGCTGGCACCGCCAGCACCTGTGCAATCCCTTCCCGGTTTCTCCGGTCATGGTGATAGATGCGGTTGGCAAAGGCAATGGAAACATTTCCCGGGTCTTGTGTCACGAGTTCGAGTGTGTCGTGCTGCCCGGCCAGGCCTTCCGCAATCACCCGGAAATAAAAACCGGTATATCCAGCCTCGACAACGAGTTTGACGAAGTCATTCCTGCCGTAGCGGGCAGCCAGGGTTTTGCATGGTTGCCGGGGCTGGCTTACCTGGAGCAGGGCGGTGCCGAGCCGGAAGCAATCGCCGAGGTGGATCTCTTTTTCATTCAATCCGGCAACGGTGAGGTTTTCTCCAAAGGCGGCCGGGGGCAATTTCCCCCCCAGCACTGTTTCCCAGTAGGGATAGTAGTCGGCACTGTACGCGCACACCGCCTTGTCTTCCCCGCCATGGTGTTTTTTGTCGTGCACCCCGTCTCCGGCAAAGCCGGTTTTTGTCAGGAGCAATTGCCCCTGCACCGGAAGCTTACAAAGGCCGGTGACCACCTCGCTGCCGTGAAAATGCTCTGTCTTGGGAGTGCCGATATTGAGGGAGATGAGATGCATGGGGCTCCGGGTAAGCAAGAAACAAAAAAGGTTCAATCTTGCAAGAACAACAGGCGTAAATGTAATCGAGAATTCGCAACAGGGCGAGCAGGAAACGAAAAGGCAATCGCGCCTCAGTGAACGAGGCGGGAGACCCCGACCATCTCGGCGCGGGTGCGCAACTGGGTTTGATGCCGGCGCAGGGCCTCCAGCGTGGCCGGATAGGGGTGGCCGATGCCCACGGCCTGGCCGTGCTCGCCGGCGAGCCGGAGCAGGAGCTCAAGCTGGGCCTGGATCTTGTCCGGGTTCTGGTCGTTGTCCAGGAAAACGGTGCGGCGTACAGTCTTTACCCCCATCTCCCGGGCAAGGTCATAGGCAACGCTGTTGGCTCCGGTGACGCTGTCCAGGAAAAAAAGGTCCCGCGCCCGGACCAGGGGGAGCAGAGTCCGCATTGCCTTGGGATCGGCGGTGAAGCGGGAACCCATGTGGTTGCTGATCCCCACGGCTGTGGGAATTGTTTGCAGGGCCTCGCGGAAGCGGGACTGCATGGTCTCCGGGTCCATGGCCGTGGTCAGGGCGCCGCGGCCGGGGTTTGCTTTCGAGTCCACGGGTTCGAGGGGCAGGTGGAGGAGAATGTCGCGCCCCTTGGCCCGGGCCTCTTTTTGCAACTCCTCGGAAAAGGGGGTGAAGGGCAGAAAAGCGAAGGAGAGGGGCAGGTCAAGGGCGATGAGGGTTCGACCGGTATTCTGCCGGTCGCCCATGTCGTCGATGACGATGGCCACAAGGGGTTTGCCCGCAAGGGTTTTGGCGGCCGGTTTCTTGGCGCTGGCGGCGACCGGTGGCGCTTGGCCGGGAAGGGACGGCTCCTCGTAGAGCGTTCCCGGCAGTGCATCCGTTTCCCTGGCCGGGAGCTTCTTTTTTGCTTGTCCGCTCAGGGTGGGTGTCGCGGGGTCCGGCGCGGAGCCAGGATAGAGCGCCATGAAATAGAAGCCGGCAACCAGGGTCGCGGCCACAAAAAGAAAGAGGCAGAAGAGGCCAAAACGGCGACCGTTCTTCTTTTTCGCGCCCTTCCGGGCTGGTTTTTTCGGGGAACCCTTGGCCATGCCTACTTGTCCCGGCTCAAGACATAATGGGCCAGACCGGCCAGGGGCGCTTTCGCCGGCGTCTCACCGAAGATGGCAAGCCCGTCCAGGGCCTCGTCCAGCAGCGATTCCGCCTGCGTCCGGGCCAGAGCAAAGCCCTGGCATTTTTCGATGATGGCGCGGGCCAAGACCTGCTGTCCGCTGCGCTCCTGCGGCGTTGCCTTGAGCAGTCCGATCAGCACCTCGCGATCCTCGGCCTCTGCCCGCGCCAGGGTCTTGATCAGCGGCAGGGTCATCTTGCCTTCCTGAAAATCGTTGCCCACCGCCTTGCCGGTTTTTGCCGGGTCGCCGAGATAATCCAGCAGGTCGTCAACGATCTGAAAGGCCAAGCCCAGATTGGCCCCATAGGTGCGCAGGGCGGTGCGTTGTTCGACGGAACCGTTGTTGTGGGCAATGCCCGCCTCGCAGGCCGCGGCAATGAGGGCGGCGGTCTTGCCCTGCAGAACCTGAAAATAGTTCTCTTCGGAGATGAGGATCTCGCTGGCGTTGTGCATCTGCAAAAATTCCGACTCGACCATGGCTGCGGTGGCGCGGCCGATCAGGGCCATGGCCGTGGGCCCGCCCACCTCGCTGGCCAGAGCCATGGCATGGGCGTGCAGATAATCCCCGGCCAGGATGACCGGCTCCATGCCCCAGAGGGTGTTGGCGGTTTTGGCACCCCGCCGCAGGGTGGCATGGTCGATGACATCGTCGTGCAAGAGGCTGGCCGCGTGAAGATACTCGAAAGAGATGGCCAACCGCGCTGTGTCGGCGGGCGGTGGCCCCACCAGGCTTGCCCCCAGCAGGGTGAGCAGGGGGCGGATGCGCTTGCCGCCCTGGAAGATGGCGTGGCGGATGATCTGGGCCAGCAATGGACTCTCGACGATGGCCAGGTCCGCCTCCATCACCGCGTCGATCCGGGCGCCTTGTTCCTTGAAGCTGGCCAGCAGCTCACCGTTGTTCATGGGGTGTCCTCCTGGAAAAAATCCCGCACCGCGGGAATTTCGCGGCAAACCGGGCTTGGGGGCAGGCTTTTCAGGAAGAGCTTGCCGTATTGCTTGGTAAAAAGACGGACATCGCAGATGGCCAGGACCCCCCGGTCGGTGGCGCTGCGCATCAGACGGCCCACGCCCTGGCGCAGGGTCAGGATGGCGCGGGGGATCTGGAAATCGTAGAAGGGGTTGCCGCCCTCGGTTTTGATCCGTTCCATGCGGGCCATAATAACAGGGTCCGAGGGGACTTCAAACGGAAGTTTGTCGATGATCACGCAGCTCAGCGATTCGCCCACCACATCAACCCCCTCCCAGAAGCTGGCCACGGCCAGGAGAACGGAATGGGTCTGGTCTTGGAACTGCTCCAGCAGCCGGGCCTTGGGCGCCTCCCCCTGCATCAGCACCGGAAAGGGCAGCCGGGCGAGGAGAACCTCGTGGGCACTGCGCATGGCGCTGATACTGGTGAACAGCAGCAGGGTGCGGCCATTGGCGGCCATGATCAGCTCCTGCATCAGGTGCTGGCTGGCACCTGGGAACTCCCGGGCCGCGGGCTCGGGAAATCCCTTGCCCGGCACGAACAGCAGGGTGCGCTGTTCGTAATCAAAGGGGGTGGGCAGGGTCAGGGTCGGGGTGTCTGCGGGCAGGCCGAGGCGGCTGAAAAAATAGGTGAAGGTGTTGTCCGTGGTGAGCGTGGCCGAGGTGAAAATCACGTTCCGGACCTGCTCGTAGAGAAAATCCTGCAGCTCTTCGGCGATGTCGATGGGCGAGGCCGACAGGGCCACGGTTTTTTCCCGCCGCTCGTACCAATACACCGCGGAGGTATCCTGCGCCTCGGTGATGGCGGTGAAGGCGGCGAGCATCTCTTCCGCCCGCCGCTGCATGCCCAGCCAGGATTCCCCGTTCATGGCCGTCTTGGCCAGTTGATTGCAGAGCCCCTTGATCTGGTCGGCCATGCGCTGCCGCTCTTCTTCCCAGCCCGGGAACCGCTCGCTGAATTGCAGCAGGGCAAAGCGGCCCCGCTCTTTCGGGAAGAGTTCGCTGAAGAGATCGGCCTGTTTGGCCAGGGCTCGGGCGGTTTGCACCACCCCTTCCTTGGCGCGGCCCTTCAGATCGGCCTGGGCCGCGGTCTCCAGATCCTTGACCAGATCGATCACCTGGTACTGGCTGAAGGAGGTGCCGAAATAGCGGGTGGCCACCCCTTCCAGATGGTGGGCCTCGTCGAAGATCACCGATTCGTAGCGGGGCAGGACCTCGGCATGGCCGAAACGGCGCAGGGCAAGATCGGAAAAGAAGAGGTGGTGGTTGACCACCAGCAATTGGGCCTGGCCTGCCTTTTTGCGCAGCCGGGTGATGAAGCATTGGGATGAGTCCGGGCAGTTTCCGCCCAGGCACTGGCTGGCCGAGGCGGTGATCGCCTGCCAGAGCGGGGCGTTGTCCGCCAGCCAGGAAAGCTCGCTGCGGTCGCCGGTTTCGGTTTCCTCCAGCCAGTCGGCGACCCTCTGGGTGTCGCGGTCGTCGGCCAGGACCGTGCGCTGGGGCGAGGCGAGGAACTGCTGCCAGCGGTAGATGCAGAGGTAGTTCTGCCGCCCCTTGATGCAAAGCACGTTGAGCCTTGGCGCCAGGTGTTTTTTGATGAAGGGGATTTCTTTGGTGAGAATCTGGTCCTGCAGGTTCAGGGTGTTGGTGGAAACCACCACCTTCCGGCCGCTCAAGATGGCCGGGACCAGATAGGCCAGGGTCTTGCCGGTGCCGGTGCCCGCCTCCACCGCCAGCATCCCCGAACCCTCGCCGTTCTCCTGCTCCAGGGCGGCGCCAATGGCTTCGGCCATGCGGAGCTGGCTGGGACGCGATTCGTAGCCGGGCAGCTTGTCGGCCAGAATGCCGCCTTGGGCAAAGATGTCGGCCATGGCCTCGGGCAGGGAAGTGGGCATCGGGCTTTGCTCCGGGTGTGGATTCAAAGGGAGTTCTCTCCAGTTGACAAGGGGAAAAGCATTCTGCTAGCCTGATCGTGGAGAGGAAATAACGGCCGGGTGATGGTCGCGGCTAAATTGTGACATCTATACCATAAGGAGGGGAAATGAACGAAATTAAAAAGATTCTGGTGCCCGTGGATTTTTCGGAGAATTCGCAAAAGATTCTCCGCACGGCCGTGGACTTTGCCGCCACATTCAAGGCGGAGGTGGTGATTGTTTTCGTGGTGCAGAGCTTTGACGATTATTCCGGCTTTTTCGTGCCCCACATGCCCATCATCCAGCTTGAGGAGGAGATGGTCAAAAGCGCCACGGAAAAAATGAAGAGTTTCGTGGCCGAAACCCTCAACGGTTCGGTGCCGCACAGCACGGCGATCCTGAGCGGCGACGTGGTCGAGGAAATCAACCGCTTTGCCGCAAAGGAGAAGGCGAACCTGATTGTCATGGGCACCCATGGCTACAAGGGGCTGGACAAGATTCTTTTCGGCAGCGTGGCCGAGAAGATCGTCAAGACCGCACCCTGCCCGGTACTGACCATCAACCCGTACCGCTAGGCGGGAAATCAGCTCAAAACCGCGAGAAGCCCGGTGGCTTTCGCCGTGGCGGTCCGTGTTTCGTTGCAGAATCCGGCGAAAAGTTCGACCAGCGAGGCCCCCTCGTAGGCGTAAAAACGCAGGGTCTTTTCGGTGGGGCAATCCTTCAGAAAAGGAAGGGTTGCCCTGTTCAATTCGTTTCCTGCCCCCTGCAACTCCTCCAGCCGCCCGGCGGAGAGTGTCCCGCTTGCGGCAATCTCAAGCAGCAGCCGGTTGAAATTGCCCCTGGCCGCCCCGGTGGCGCTCTTGAATTGCTCCGCCAGGGTCCCGTCTTCCGCGTTCGCCCTCTGGGCCGGGAGGGTGAGGCTGACCAACTGTATCGGGGGTCTGCCGGCGAGGGTCTCGTAAGCCTCCGCGAGCACTCCCTGAAGTTCCGCCTGGGTCGTAACCAGCAGGGGGAACTCCGCCGCCTTTGCATCCCGAAGGTAGAGGTGGCCCCAGGCCTTGGCCAGCCGGGTCAGGTTGATCGCCGGCCCGCCCGGCGTTGTGGCCGCGGCAAGCTCCCGCAGGGCCTGCGCTTCTTCTTCCTCGTCTTCTCCTTCGTCTCCTGTCTCCTCGCCCCGGATGGCGGCAAACAGCTCGGCCTCTTTTCCCGAGATGGCCAAAAATCCTTGGGCGATCTCCCGCTCCTCTTCCCGGAACATCTCGGCCAGCTTCAGGAGGAGCATGGCCTTCCAGAGCGCTTCGCCCGTTGTTTCGGGGGTGGCGGCGGGGCTCTGGCCGGAGCGCAGGCTGGAAGCCAGCGACCCGGCCGAGGCCTCGTCCCGGTCGCCCTGGCCGGCGGAAAGGGAGGCCAGGAGCCCGCCATGGAATTCCGCCTCATGGCCCTTGAGTTCCCGGGCAAGGGATTGAAAGCGGGCCTGTTCTTCGTCGGCAAGGTGCACCGGCGTGTAGCCCGTCATGCATCCCTGTGCTTCGGTTTCGCCCGGCAGGGTATAAAAAAAGAGGGCGTCGCAGAGCAGCGAGAAGGGGTGCAACTCGGCGGGATGGGGGTTCGTTTCCGGCGAAAAAAGGGCGTTGAGCGATTGTGTCATTTGTAATTCCTGTTACAATGGGCTGGACTTTTCCCCGGGGTGGGGATATCTGGAAAACTTTTCACACAGGCCGCATATGCGAAAAATACAGGAGCACCTTTCCCTGGCTGTCCTGGCCGTTGTCTATCTGCTGGCCAGTATCCGGTATTTTCCCGGACGGGCCGCGCATTCGTTGGTGGAAACCCTTATCCACATGCTGTCCGTGGCGCCGATCAATCTGGGCGCTACCCTGGTGATTGCCGCCGTCCTGCAGCGGCTGGTCAAGGAACGGCTGCCGGTCAGCAGAACGGTGCGTCTTTTCCTTGTGACGGCCATTTGCCTGGAATTCATCCTCGGGCTTGCCCATTTTTTTGAGATGGCCGGGACGGCTTAACGGATCAGGCCATCAGCACCAAATTACAACAGCCCCGAAATAGTAACCGTTGAGCAGCGCCGCTTCGCTGCTGCCGCAGATGCGGTGCTGCGCAACGGTTACCGGATCACCGAGTTGCCGAGGTGCCAGCCGGAAGGCGCCGTGGTGTTGGGCAGGACAATGGATTTTTTGCCGAGCACCGTGCCGGGGTTGGTTACCGCATTGCAGCCGGTCTGGACCCTGTCGCCGAAGATTGCCCCGAATTTGCGTAACCCCGAACTGATGGGGCCGTCCGGGGTTTTCACCAGGACGTCCCCGCCGGTGAAGCGCAGGTTGGCCAGCTTGGTGCCCGCCCCCAGGTTTACCTCGTTGCCCAGGATGCTGTCGCCCAGATAGGCGAAATGCCCGGCCTTGGCATCGTCGAGGAAGATGGCGTGCTTGACCTCGGTGACATGGCCTACCACGCAGCGGGCGCCCACCAGGCAGTGGCCGCGCAGATAGGCGCCGTGGCGGATCTCGCTCTGATCCCCGATGATTGTAGGCCCCTTGATAAAGGCCCCGGATTCAACCAGCACCCCTTTGCCGATACTGAGCGGCCCACCGGCCAGCACCGCCCCGGCCATGAGCACGCTGGCCCCCTCCAGAAGCGTGCCATCGCGGAAAACCTTGAGCTTGCCCTTGGTGGCATCGCCGAATTCGATGGTAAGATCCGTGGCTTCCATCAGCATCGCGTCGTGGAGGACCAGGGTTGCGGGGAGCGGGCCGGGGGTCTGCGGCCAGGCGATTTGCGGCCAGGGATACTCCGCCATGTAGGTTTTCAGCCGTCCCAGCGCCTGCCAGGGGTATTCATCGGCCACGAAAAGAGCGGCATGGGCATAGCGGCTCAGGTCAAAAAAAGAAGTGTTTGTCAGGTTCATCGGGGTCGGTTGCTGGTTGTTTTTTGTTGGCCGTCATGGCATGATTGTTGAAAATGCGCCTGTTGTGCGGTATGGGGCATTCTGTCGGCCGCAGGCGTTACTATGGTGCAAAACAGCGATTTCTTCAAGCATATTTCAGGACTGGCCGAGCCCGGAGGATATCGCCTTGACTTCATTGATAGGGGTGCTTATGTTGCCCAGCTTAAACCATTGTTCTTTCCGGCAGGGCCGGTTTGCCGGGACAATATGGTAATTGTTCGCCAAGGGCGCCAAGATTTTGGATACCCCCTGAATAGTAATCGTCACGTGGTGCCACTGGACGATTACATAAAATATAACCTGGAGGCATGTTGTGGATATTAATGATTCCATGACCTCAGAGCTGAACGATTTCCATGATTCCGAAGGGCAGGAAATTCCTGGAGAATTGCCGCTCATGGCGGTGCGGGACGTGGTCATCTTCAATTATATGATCATCCCTCTCTTTGTGGGGCGGCCTGCTTCGGTGGGCGCGGTCAACGACGCCATGTCCAAGGACAAGCTCCTCATGCTCGTTACCCAGAAGGACGCCTCCCTGGACGAGCCCCAGTCCGAGGATATGTACGATGTGGGCATGGTCTGCATGATCATGCGCACCCTCAAGCTGCCGGACGGCCGCCTCAAGGTGCTGGTTCAGGCCCTGCGCAAGGCGCGGGTCGAAGCCTTTATCCAGGAAGAGCCCCACCATATCGCCCGGATCGAGCTGATCCAGGATGAAGAGGTGGAGGAGGTCTCCGTCGAGATGGAGGCCCTGATGCGCAATGTCCGCGAGCAGACGGAAAAGATCCTCTCGCTCAAGGGCATCATGTCTTCCGACCTCATGGTTATCTTAAACAACGTGGAGGAGCCGGGCAGGCTCGCCGATCTGGTGGTCTCGAACCTGCAGCTCAAGGTTTCCGAATCCCAGGCGGTGCTGGAAACCTTCGACCCGGCCCTGCGTCTGAAAAAGGTGGCCGAATACCTGCAGAAAGAGCTGGAAGTCTCCACCATGCAGGCCAAGATCCAGTCCGAGGCCAAGGAGGAGATGAGCCGCACCCAGCGGGAGTATTATCTGCGCGAGCAGTTGCAGGCCCTGAAAAAAGAGCTGGGCGATATCGACGACCGCTCCCAGGAAATGGATGAGCTGCGGGACAAGCTGGCCAAGTGCCGGATGCCGCCCGAGGTCAAGAAGGAGGCGGTCAAGCAGCTCAAACGGCTGGAGACCATGCACCCCGACGCCTCGGAGGCCTCCATCGTCCGGACCTATATCGACTGGATTCTCGACCTGCCCTGGCGCAAGGGCTCCAAGGACCGGCTTGATCTCAAGGTCGCCAAGGCGGTGCTGGACGAGGATCATTACGGTCTGGACAAGGTCAAGGAGCGCATCCTCGAATACCTGGCCGTGCGTTCGCTCAACAAGACGACCAAGGGACCGATCCTCTGTTTTGTCGGCCCTCCCGGGGTGGGCAAAACCTCGCTGGGCCAGTCCATCGCCCGGGCCATGGGCCGCAAGTTCCACCGCATCTCCCTGGGCGGCATGCGGGACGAAGCCGAGATCCGCGGCCATCGCCGGACCTATATCGGCGCCATGCCGGGGAGGATCATCCAGGGCTTGAAAACCGTGGGCACCAACAACCCGGTCTTCATGTTCGACGAGATCGACAAGGTCGGCGCCGACTACCGGGGCGATCCATCCTCCGCCCTGCTGGAGGTGCTGGATCCGGCCCAGAACAGCGATTTCACCGACCATTACCTCAACATGCCCTATGATCTTTCCAAGGTCATGTTCATCACCACCGCCAACATGGCGGACACCATTCCGGCCCCGCTCTATGACCGGATGGAGGTGATCCGCCTGGCCGGCTATACGCTGGAAGAGAAGATCGAGATCGCCCGCCGCTATCTGGTGCCGCGCCAGATTGAGGAAAACGGCATCACGGCCAAGCATGTCCAGTTCGACGACGCGATTTTGTCCAAGATCATCACCAACTATACCCGGGAAGCGGGTTTGAGAAACCTGGAGCGGGAGATCGGCACCATATGCCGGAAAAACGCCCGCAAGGTGGCGGAAGGCAACAAGGGGCCGTTTCCCCTCACCGACCGGACCTTAAGCAAGTATCTTGGCCCGCCCAAGTTCACGCCAGAGTCGGAAACCGAGATCATCGACCAGCCGGGCATGGCCACCGGCCTTGCCTGGACCGAGGTGGGCGGGGAGATTCTGTATATCGAAATCTCCATCCTCAAGGGGCGCGGCAACCTGACCATGACCGGCCAGTTGGGCGAGGTGATGAAGGAGTCGGCCCAGGCCGCCCTGAGTTTCTGCCGCTCGCGCCTCAAGAAGCTCAAGCTTGGCGACAGCTACTTCGAGGAGATCGACATCCATGTGCATGTGCCGGCCGGCGCTATCCCCAAGGACGGCCCATCCGCCGGGGTGACCATCGCCACGGCCATGTATTCGGCGCTTTCCCGG
>PHAW01000256.1 GCA_002841785.1 Deltaproteobacteria bacterium HGW-Deltaproteobacteria-3
TCTGCAAGAGGCCAAGGCGTATATCGAGCAGGCCATTCTCCAGTTGCCCAAGGATGGCTTTGTCCGCGACAGTCTGGGGTGGGTCTATTATCAACTTGGAGATTTTCCGGCCGCGGTCCGGGAGCTTGAGCTGGCTGTGGCGCTCTCCCCCGATGATCCCACCATCTACGAGCATCTTGGCGATGCCTATCTGAAAAATAACGACAAGCCAAAGGCTCGCCAGGCCTATGTGAAATCCCTGGAACTCCACGAGGAGGAAAGCAAGAAGGAGGTTGTTCGCCGCAAGCTGGAGTCCTTGTCTTCCGGGGATAATCAGTCCGGCGGCTCGAAATGAATCGCCGCCTTCTTCGCGCCTTGTGGGGGGGGCTTGTTGTTCTGCTGCTCTTTGCCGGCGGCTGCGCCAGCCTGCCGGCCACCCGGCCGCTCGGTGAGTTGCAGCAACAGGAAGCCGTCGCCCGGTTTCTTGAAGCCATGGCCAGGCAGCAGGAGTGTCCCTGTTGCCTTGACGCCCAGGTTCGGCTTTCGCTGAAATCCCTGGTGCAGAATGGCACGATCTCCGGTTTTGTTCAGGCCAAGGCCCCTTCGTTTCTGAAATTCACCGGCCTCAATCCCCTGGGCCAGCCCATGATGTTCCTGGCCACGGACGGCACGTTTTTCCGGTATGTCGCGGTGCCGGAAGGCAAGGGGTATGAGGGGCTGGTCACCGCCGCCGCCTTTAAGAAGTATGCTCCCCAGGGGTTTGATCCGGCCCACGGTTTTTTCTGGCTTGCAGGCAGACTGGCTCCTGAAAAGCTGCGGATTTTTTCCGTGTCCCAAGATCCGAAAGGGCGGGGGCTTTGGCTGGAACTCGCCTACGCCGCAGAGGCTTCCGGGGGAGAGCCGCTCCGGCGGCATGTGCTGTTTGATTCGACGCAACAGGTGATTCTGCGGCATCTGGTTGCAGGGTCCGACGGCCGGATCATGGTCGATGTCTGGTATGACAACTATGCGCCGGCCTCCGAAGGCGGATCGGACAATTGCCGAATGCCGGGGCTGATCAGGATTCACGCCAACCATACCGGCGCGGTCATGGAACTCGCCCTTGGAGATTGGCTGCATGATGCCGGCTTCAGCGCGAACGATTTCCAGGTGGAGTTGCCTTTAGGCTTTACTCTGGTGGCTGTTGAGTAGCTCGTAACCGTCCAGCGCCACCATATCCGCTTTGGCCCAGGCCAACACTTTAACGATCAACCGGATTCGATCGGCCGGTTTTATTCAGGATTATAGATGAATAGCGAGATAGATACCCTGCTGCCGCAGGTGAGACAGCCCAGCAGGTACGGCGGCAACGAGCTGCATGTGGTGAAAAAGAAGTGGGACTCCGTTGCCCTTCGCATGGTGCTGGCCTTCCCGGACCTCTACGAGCTCGGCATGTCCCACCAGGGGTTGCAGATCCTCTATCATATCGTCAACGCACGGGAGAATCTGCTGGCCGAACGGGTCTATACCCCGGACCGCGATCTGGAAGAGCTGCTCCGCGACCGTCGGCTGCCCCTGTTTTCCCTGGAGTCGCAGCGGTCGGTGGCTGATTTCGATATCCTCGGCATCACCCTGCCCTACGAGCTCTGCTACACCAATATCCTCACCATCCTCGAGTTGGCCGGGCTGCCCTTCCGCAGCGCGGACCGCACCGGTGCACACCCTCTGGTCATCGGCGGCGGGCCCTGCGCCTTCCATCCCGAGCCGGTGGCGGATTTCTTCGACGCCATTCTTCTTGGAGACGGGGAGGAGGCTATTCTGGAGATCGCCGAGGCGGTCCGCGCTGCCAAGGAAAGCGGGGAAGGCCGGCAGACGGTGCTGGAGCGGCTCAGTCGCATCGAAGGGGTGTATGTCCCCTCCTTTTTTGAGCCGCGCTACGACGATGGCGGCAAGTTTCTCGGCACGCAGGTGCTTTCCGGCACGGGCCTGGTACGGCGGCGGATTCTTGCCGATCTGGAAGGCGCCAGCATCGAACAGCCCCCCCTGGTGCCTCTGACCCGGATCGTGCACGACCGGCTCGGGTTGGAGATCGCCCGGGGCTGCACCCGGGGCTGCCGTTTCTGCCAGGCGGGCATGATCTACCGGCCGGTGCGGGAGCGCACCCCGGAGAAGATCTTTGCCATGGCCGAAAAGGGCATTGCCGAGGGCGGCTTCGAGGAGCTGGCAGCATGTCTCCGTGTCTCTGCCGTCCTTGCGGGTCGGCACCCTCACTCCGGCGATCATGGAGCAGATCAAGCGGGTGCGCAAGACCGGTTTTACCCTGGCGCCGGAGGCGGGCACCGACCGGTTGCGCCGGGTGATCAACAAGGGGATCACCGAGGAAGACTTGATGGCCACGGCGGATGCGGCCTATGGCCTGGGCTGGAAATTGATCAAGCTCTACTTCATGTTCGGGTTGCCCACCGAAACCGAGGAGGACGTGGCCGCGATCCCGGCCCTGGCCCAGAAGATGCTGAAAGCAGGGCGGGGCGGCAATTGCCGGGTGAACGTGAGCGCCGCCACCTTTGTGCCCAAGCCCCATACCGCGTTTGAGCGGGAGCCGCAGCTCTCCATGGAAGAAGGCTATGCGCGGATGGATGCCATCAAAAAAGTTGCTGGAGGAGGCCTGGCAGCGGGGCGCGCGCATGGATGCCTGGTCCGAGCATTTTGACCTGCATCGCTGGCAGGAGGCTGCCGTAGCCTGCGGGCTGGAACTCGACGGCTATCTGCGCCGGAGGGAAACGGATGAGCCGCTGCCCTGGCAGCATCTCGGCATCGGGGTTCGGAGCGATTTTTTTGCCGAGGAATACGCCAAGGGGTTGCGGGAAGAATACACCCCGGACTGCCGGGTGCATGGCTGCCAGCAATGCGGGGTCTGCGACCTGAAAACCCTCAAGCCCGTCGTGCATCGTCGCAAGCAGGAGGAAGGTGTTTCCGGAGCGGCGGCAACGGAAGCGGTTCCGCCGGAGGAGACCTCCGGGAAACAACCCCTCCGTCAGCACTTTGTCTATAAGCTCACCTATTCCCGATTGGGCAATGCCAGGCTGCTCAGCCACCTGGAACTGCTCCAGGTTTTTTTTCGGGCCTTCAGCCGGGCAAAATTGCCGCTTAATTTCTCCCAAGGGTTCAACCCGACCCCCAAGGTTTCCTTTAGTCCGGCCCTGCCCCTGGGCACGGAAAGTTTGGCGGAGTTTGTTTTGATCGATCTCCGGGAGCCGCTTGCGGACCTCGGCGGTTTTGTGCCCGCGATGAACAGGCAGCTTCCCGAGGGACTGGTCATCACGCAGGCGGTGCTGGCCGGCAAGGAACATGCGGGAACCATGGTCACCACCTATCGTCTCCGCCTGCCGGAGTTGCCCGCCCAGGAAGAGCTGGACCGAATGCTGGCCCAAGAGAGTCTGCCGGTGGTGGTGATGCGCAAGGGAATGGAAAAGCAGCTTGATTTCCGTCCGCTCATACAGGGGGCGGCTCTGACCGCGGAGGGTGACCTGGAGCTGTCTGTGTTCAGCGCGCCCGGCCAGCCGGGGGGCAAACCCCTTGAAATGGCGGCCAAGCTTTTCGCCCTGCCCGAGGAAGAGATCCGCCGGGCCAGGGTCTTGAAGGTGGCCAGCGAGCCCTATCTGGTGAATGACTAGGGAAGGTGCTGGTCTCGTAACAACTAAAAGAGCGGAACTCCAAGGCGCGGAGACGCAGAGAAAGGCGTTGTGAAAATGAACGGCTCGCCGTTAACGCCGCTAAGGTTTTGCGTCTCTGCGACTTTGCGTTATTTCTTTAATTTACCTGTCTGGTGAGAGTCATGCCTACCGAACTGCTGATCAACGCCACACCGTACGAGATCCGGATTGCCCTGGTGGAACACGGCAATCTGGTGGAGTTTTACCTGGAGCAGCCCCGGGAGAAGGGGCTGGTCGGCAACATCTATCGGGGGAAGGTTGTCCGGGTGCTTTCCGGCATGCAGGCGGCCTTTGTCGATATCGGCCTGGAGCGCACCGGTTTTCTCTATGTGGATGATGTCCATATCAGCACCGCTGACTTTGAAAAGCGTCTGGCCAAGTGCGATCGCCACGACGAATGCGCCGGAGCCGGCTGTTGCGGCAGCGAGACCCCGGATTCCCTCTGCCGGCGCACTCCCGGGTTGAACATCGGCGACCTGCTCACCGAGGGGCAGGACATCCTGGTGCAGATCTGCAAGGAGCCCCTCGGCACCAAGGGGGCCAGGCTGACCTGCAACATCACCCTGCCGTGCCGGAACCTGGTCTTCATGCCCATGACCGATCATATCGGGATCTCGCGCAAGATCGAGGATGAAATCGTCCGCAAGCAGCTTCGCCAGGACATCGAAACCCTGCGGCCGGCGGGCACCGGCTTTATCGTCCGGACCGTGGCGGAGAACGCCACCAACGAGGATCTTGAGGCGGATATGGAATTTCTCCTCCACACCTGGGGGGAGATTCAGGATATTGCGGTCAAGGCCGCGATCCCCAGCCTGGTGTATGAGGATCTCGACATCACCCTGCGGGTGGTGCGCGATATCTTTTCCCCGGAGGTGGAGAGGGTGGTGGTCGATGACCTGAAGACCTTCAACCGGGTGAAGCAGTTCGTGGAGACCTTTGCCCCGCGGTTGCACGGCCGGGTGCATCTCTCGGAAAGCCCTATTCCCCTGTTTGACAGCCACGGGGTCGAGATGGATATCAACCGGGCGCTCGATAAAAAGATCTGGCTGCGCTGCGGCGGCTACATCATCATCGAAACCACCGAGGCCCTCACGGTCATCGACGTGAACACCGGCCGGTATGTGGGCTGCGCAATGTCGGCGGGATTATCATTGTCGATTTCATCGACATGGAAGAGGAGGCCCACCGGGACGAGGTCTTTTCCGCCTTCAAGGAAGCGGCCAAAAAAGACAAGAGCCGGATCAACATCCTCCGGGTTTCCGAGTTCGGCCTGGTGCAGATGACCCGCAAGCGCAACCGGGAGGATTTGCGGCATATGATGTGCGAGCCCTGCCTCTATTGCCACGGCGACGGCATGCTGAAGTCGGGCCGGACCATCTGCTATGAGATCTTCCGCAAGGTGGAGCGCGAGGCCATAAAAGCTGTGGCGGACAATGTCGTCCTCAAGGTGCACCCGAAGGTGGCGGCCATGATGCTCAAGGAGGAGGCGGCAACCATCGACTACCTCCAGGGCTCCACGGGCAAGCAGATCATCATTGAGCCGGTGCGCGAGGTGCATCTGGAAAAATACGAGATTCTCTGGGGCAGGGAATAACCGCTCGGATCAGGGATGGTAAAAGAGTGACGCGGGGACGGGTTTTGCTGGAATGGGGGATATTCTTGCTTGACAATGTAGCCCTGTATGGTATTAAGATCGGTTTCACGCACCAGGCGAGATTGGCTTGTCCAGCTCCTCTTTGTCCGGCGGTTTTCGGCAGCACGCGAAACCATCAAGGCGCGGGTCAAAAAAAGAAGTAGTGTTCACCGAGCCGGCTGGCATCAGCCGTTTATCTCTTGAAGAGTTCAGTTGTTGGAGGAATTATGTACGCAATCATTCGTACCGGCGGTAAACAGTATCAGGTTGCACCTGGCGAGCGCGTCCGGGTTGAGAAACTTGCCGGCAATATTGGTGATACCATTGAGTTGTCCGATGTTCTCCTCATTGCCGACGGGGAAGAGGTCAAGATCGGCCAGCCCGTTCTTGCCGGGGCCAAGGTCATGGCCTGTATCGTCGAGCAGGACAAGGCCAAGAAGGTTCTGATCTTCAAAAAGAGACGCCGTAAGGCCTATCGCGTGAAAACTGGTCATCGCCAGCCTTTCACCTCCCTTGAGATCAAGGAAATTTCCGCCTAACGCAATCGAAAAAAACAACTGATGTGTGTGAACAACGCCATTAGTATTGAAAGATGTAAAATGTAAACGTTAAGCAGTGCCGCAGATGCGCGGAAGAGGTCTGCGAAGTGTGCTGTTGCACATGAACAGGCCGATGACAAAGCAGATGTGGTGCTGCTGAACGTTTACAAACACACGAGGTGTTATTGTGGCACATAAGAAAGCGGGCGGCAGCTCAAAAAACGGTCGTGACAGTAATTCACAACGGCGGGGAATAAAAAGGTTCGGCGGGCAGGTTGTCCGGGCCGGCAACATCCTGGTGCGTCAGGTTGGCACCGTGATCCACCCTGGCAAGAATGTTGGCCTGGGCCGTGATTACACCCTGTTTGCCATGATCGACGGCGTTGTAAAATATGAAGAGTTTGGCCGCAACAGAAAACGGGTCAGCATCTACCCGGTTGAAGCCAAGGCAGAGATAGCGGCGTAAAGAGCTGTCCGCAGCCGCGTTATTGGCGCGGCTGCGAATGGCGACAGCCGGAAAAGCAGTGCCTGTTTCGCAACAGCTCTTTCATAGTGTGTGCCTGCCGCTGCGTTGGCACTGTACCGTGTGCCGCAGCAGCCTCCGGCAGAAATCTTATACTGGCGGCGACGATGGCTTTTATCGATGAAGCAAAGTTCTTTGTCAAGGCCGGAGACGGCGGCAATGGATGTTTGAGTTTCCGACGGGAAAAGTTTGTTCCCAAAGGCGGCCCCGACGGGGGTGATGGCGGCGATGGGGGCTCGGTTCACGCAAGCTTGCCTCTCTTCTTGATTTTCGTTTTAAATCCCACTTTCTCGCGCAGAACGGCACTCCCGGTCGCGGCAAGAGGATGTACGGCCGCAAGGGGGAGAGCTTTACCCTCTATGTGCCCCTCGGCTCCATTCTCAAGGACGCGGAAACCGGTGAGGTTCTCGCCGAACTGCTGCATGAGGGCGACAGTTTTCTTGCGGCCCGGGGCGGCGAGGGCGGCAAGGGCAATGTCCATTTTGCCACGGCCCAGAACCGGGCGCCCCGCATTGCCACCAAGGGCCAAGAAGGCGAGGAACGCTGGTTGCGCATCGAGCTGAAGCTGCTGGCGGATATCGGTCTGATCGGCCTGCCCAACGCCGGCAAATCCACGCTGCTTTCCAAGCTCTCCGCCGCCAACCCCAAGGTCGCGCCCTATCCCTTCACCACCCTTGAGCCGCAGCTTGGCGTCATGAATCTTCCCGACTCCGGCGCTTACATCATTGCGGATATTCCCGGCTTGATCGAGGGGGCGCATACCGGGGCCGGGCTCGGCCACAAGTTTCTCCGCCACATCGAGCGCACCCAGATACTCCTCCATGTCATTGACGCTTCATCCCCGGA
>PHAW01000257.1 GCA_002841785.1 Deltaproteobacteria bacterium HGW-Deltaproteobacteria-3
CGCCGCCGCCACCGCCACCAAGTACAGCGTTGCCGCCCTCACCATTGCTTCGGTATGCGTGGGCATGTTTCTCTCCTTTCTCACCGCTTCCGGGCTGAGCCGGCTTCTTACCCGCATCACCGACACCATCCGCGACAACTCCCACCAGGTGGCCGAAGCCGCGGCCAAGATCTCCCACACCAGCAATACCCTGGCCGAGGACGCCTCGGAACAGGCTGCCGTGGCGGAAGAGACAGCAGCGGCCCTGACTTCGATGAGCGAGGTAGGCCAACAAACAGCAGCGCTGACCGCTGGCAGCGAAAAACTGATGAATGAAAATATCGAGAAATCCGGCCAGTCGCTCCGCGCCCTGGTGGATCTCACCCACAACATGGGATTGATCGAGCAGGACAGCGACAAGATCGGCCATATCATCACCACCATCGCCTCCATCGCCTTCCAGACCAACCTGCTGGCCCTGAACGCGGCGGTGGAAGCTGCCAGGGCCGGCGAGGCCGGAGCCGGTTTCGCGGTGGTGGCCGATGAGGTCAAAAACCTGGCCATGCGCACGGCCACGGCAGCCAAGGACACCCAGCAGTTGTTGGAAGGCACCGTGCATCGGATCATCCAAAGCACCAACGCCCTGAAAAACGTGAACAACGATTTCGAGGGTATTATCGAGTCCGCCACGGGCATCGGCGACAAAAACACCGCCATCACCAAGGCCACCCAGAATCTGGCCGAGCAGATCCGGCAAATGCAGGAGGCCACCAACTCCTTGAGCAACGCCACCCAACGGGTTGCCGCTTCTTCCGAAGAATCAACCACCGCCTCGGGGGAGTTGTCCGCCCAGGCCGACGAGCTGGAAGCGGTGGTCAACGAACTGACCAGGGTGGTGCAGGGCGGCAGCGCGGCTTAGCAGGAGGCTGCCAGCCAAGCCCTGGTTTTCTCGCCTGCCGGTTCTCACCCCCATGGACGCAAGACCTCGACGCAGCACACACCCTCCAGGCCCTGTTCCGCTCCATTGACATTTCACGCATCCGGCATGGAAAAATGCGCCGTCTTCAACGATACTGGCGGCCGCCGCTCCTTCCGGCTTGCGCATTCCAATCTCCCCATTCACCTTTGAGGTGCAGCAACCAATGGATACGGAAAAAATATTACAGGCCCGGAGCGAATCCAGATGTGAATTGTGCGGCGCAATCGAAAACCTGACTGTGTATGAAGTTCCCCCCAATTCAAACGGCAGCGCGGACCAGTGCGTGCTGCTCTGCGCAATCTGCCGCGCACAGCTTGAAAATCCGGCACAGGTTGACGTGCATCACTGGCGCTGCCTGAACGAAAGCATGTGGAGCCAGGTGCCACCGGTGCAGGTAATGGCCTGGCGGATGCTCAAGCGGCTGAGCGCCGAAGGCTGGGCGCAGGACTTGCTCGACACGCTCTATCTGGACGAAGAAACTTCAGCCTGGGCGCAAGCAACGGGCGAGGGGGAAAGCAAGGAAGGGGCAGTCAAACATCTCGACAGCAACGGCACCCTGCTTGCCACTGGCGACACGGTAACGCTGATCAAGGATCTGGATGTCAAAGGGGCCAACTTTACGGCCAAACGCGGCACCGTCGTGCGGGGCATCTCATTGGTGGCGGACACCCCCGGGCAGATCGAGGCGCGGGTGAACGGCCAGCGGATTGTGATTCTGACGCAGTTTGTGAAGAAGGCCAACTAAGAGCTTGTCCGTAAATAATCTCTTCAGGGATCGCGCCGGATTTTACGACGGATTTGGCCGAAACGATTGACGGCACGGGTATAGTCCTGACCGCTATTGACGCCACATCCATTTCTGCTTATTCATACTATATCGACCTGAAAGAGCATCAGGCACCTGCATCTGCTCCGCGAAAAGGGCCCCCTCACGGGGATGAGGAAAAAATGGCGATTGACGACATCAACACCACCAATCCCGTTCTGCCTGCGGCCCTGCAAAACCGCACCCAGACCACTATCCCCCTTGCCACTTCCCCGCTGAACATCGTGAAAAATCCTGTTGCCGTGGCGACCGCGGCGACGCAAAACTTGCCCCCTGCCCAACAAGCGGCCTTGCTGGGCAGCGAGGCGTTGCGGACCTTGACTCTTGAGCCGACCTCCCCGGCCGAACCACTCCTGGCGACGGGGACGACTACCGGAATAACCACGGTGACGGAATCTGAAGGATTAATGAGAGCCAAAACCTGACCCCAGCCCAACAGGCCGCGTTGGCGGTCAATCAAGCAACGCAAACCCTGGCCGGACCGCTGCCCCCCGCGGAAACCCCGATTCCCGAGACAACGGCCGGGATCGCCGGGCAAACTCCGTCCCCTGCCCCCGGGAATGCAGTGGTGGCGACCGGGACAGCAACGGCTGCTGTGGCCACAGAAGCTGCGTCTGCCACCGCGGCATCCACACCACCGGCGACTGCCGCCTCCGCCACGGAAGCCACTGCACGCCAAGGGCTCAACCTCGCCCAGCCGCAGGCAACCCGGGATATTCCGTATAAAAATGCGTTCGCGGTGTATGAACTCAGAAATCCAACCCCTCCCCCCGCTGACCCGGAACCGATACGAAAAGACCTCCAGCCGCCGCTGCCCATCGGCAGGGTGCGGCGCGTTGATCCGCTGGTTCTCAGGCAGGAGTGGGAAAAGAGAAAAAAAACCAAGCGCAAGGAATCCGGGGTTCGGGAAGAACTTCCACCCCGGCCGCCCCTGGCGGAAAAAGCCATCCACGATTTGATACAACAGACCAACGAAGACCTGAATGCCAGCGGGGTGCCCGTGCAATTGGTCCTTGCCAAGACCGAAGAAGGTTTTGCCTTGGACATCTATGACTGCTCAGACGATGCGGTGTGCACAGTGACCCAGGAGGTTCCACTGGATCTCAGCAATCTCTTGACCATCCTGGACAATATTGAGCACGAAGCCGGGATTATCATCAATATCAAGACCTGACGCGCAACAGGGGCAAATCCAGCCGTGTTGTCCCCACGCAGGCCTTGCGCAACGCATCACGCACCCCCGGACCCCTCCTCCGTTTCCTCCCTGCCGATACTGCCATCAGAACCGCAGCTCCAGGCCCACTCCCCACTGATACGCCGAATGCCAACGGCCCACCAGGGAAAGCGGCTGGCTGACCAGGTAGGCGAGGCCGACGCTCCCTTCCCATTTTTCGCGGGTATCGTACTCCGCCTCGCCCGTCAGCTTCAGGCGCGGGGTCAGGGGGAGATTTTTCTCAAGACTGAGCCGAGCCCCGCCGTCCACATCGAGCCAGGCGCGCGACTCCACCATGAGCGGCAGCAACGCGCTGATTCCGGCCACGCCGCGATGGTGCTCGATCTCATCGCGCTCACCCAGGAAATCGATACCGGCGAAGAGGGAAAAGAAGGAGTTCAACGGACGCTCCCAGGTGAGAAGCGCCTCCCATTCGGTCTCCTCCACCCGCGCCCATCCCGCCTCCCACGATGCGCTGAAAATCTGGTCCCGGTCGGCGAGGGTGAGACCGCCCTCGGTCATGTTGTTGAGCAGCGCAGCCTCGCCCCAGGCAAACCAGGCATTTTGGTGCAGCTTGGCCCGGCCGGCCAGCAATGCCGGATCGGTGGCAAAATCCTCGTAGTGGACGATCCGCGCCATGCCGCTTTCCATATGGTAGAGCAAG
>PHAW01000258.1 GCA_002841785.1 Deltaproteobacteria bacterium HGW-Deltaproteobacteria-3
GTGCTGGTAAAGATGGCGGTTCCGCTGACCTCCCAGAAGCGGGGGATCAGTTCCCGCAGCGTTATCAGGCTGCCGGAAGAAGGGGTGGCGGAAAAGACCAGGGATTTGGCGGAAGAGGCTGCCCCTGTCCAGGCGGAAAAGGCGCCGCCCTCCGCGCCCCCGCTTGCGGAGGCGGCCGCGCTTGTACAGCCGCCGGTGGAGCAGGGTCCGGAAGAGGTTGCCGCTCCGGTGGCGGCGGACGCGCCAGTGGTGCAGGCGGAAGAGGGTGCTTCCGGCGGGGAAGAGGAGCAAGAGCCCATCGTGCTGGAGGAGTCTGGGGCTGCTGAAGAGGTTGTCTCGCCCGAGCTTGCCGCGGCAACGGAAAAGATGTTTGCCGAGGCAGAGGCTGTCATGGATGAGCCGATGGCAACGGCGGCAAAGGCGGATGTCCCTCCTGCCGCCGAACCGGCTGCTCCGGCAGTGGCCGCGCCCGGCAAGCCGTGTCCGGATTGCGGCAGGGTGCTGCTCTTGAAGGAAGACCGGTTCGGCAAGTATTGGTACTGCTCCGGGCATCCCGAATGCCGGCATTCGGAATCCTACGAAAAAGACGGGGGGCCTAGGCTGATCTGTCCGGTGTGCCGAACCGGCACCGTGGTGACCAAGCATACCCCCACCGGCAAGATTTTTTATGTCTGCCCCGAGCAGGATTGCGAATTCATGGCCTGGTCCAAGCCCCATGCCATTGCTTGTCAGCTCTGCGACTCCCCGTTTTTGGTGGAAAAAAAGAGCCTTGATGGGAGAACCTCCCTGCGATGCCCCAGGGCCGGCTGTACCTTTTCCCGGCCCCTGTCCGGAGGGGGAAGCGCGGAACAGGAGTCTGCCGAAGCGCCCAGGAAAAAGAAGGTGCTGGTGCGCCGCGTTGCTCCGGGAAGCGGGGGGGGCGGGGGGGCAACGAAAAAGGTCCGGATTGTCAGAAGGAAGCAGTGACGGGTAGCAGCGGACAGCTTAAAGCTATCGGCTTGCAGCTCCAGTCTTATTGGAGAATTGTCTCCAGGTAGGCCAGGATTTCCTCGGCGAGCTGCGGGTTGTCAAGCAGCAGGGAAAGTTCGTGATTGTGCTTGAGGGCCGATTGGGTGAGATTGTGGCTTCCCACCAGGCAGTAGCGGCGATCGATGACCGCCAGCTTGGCATGACTGGTTCGGTTTGGGGAGTCGAAAAAAACCGCGACCCCGCCTTTTTTCAGAAGTTCGGCTGTTTCCTGGTTGGCCCGGTTCAGCGTGTGGTCGTGGCCGGAATATTCCAGGATCACCCGCACCGCCACCCCCCGTTGTCTCGCCGCCACCAGTTCCCTGGCCAGCCCTGCCGGCCGGTTGTTGCCGGCCGGGCTGGTTTTGAAAAGAAACATGGCGAGATCGATGCGCCGGGTGGCGTTTGTGATCAGGGTGGCAAGGGTTTCGTAATAGGCTGCATCGGGCACGGTCCGGATTGCTCCGGGTTGGACGAGAGGCCTTGCCTGCGCCTGGGCGGTGGCAGCCCAGGCCGCGCCTGCGGCAAGCAGGCAAAACAGGAGGATGGCCGTCAAGGAGGTTTGGCCGGCGATCCTCCTCCTGCATTGGAAGTCCGAAGAGATCAGTTGGGCCACCAGGCCACGCCCATCCGGCGGATAACGTTGAAGCCGCCGCCCAGGACCAGGTTGTTGGTCAGCCCCAGATAATCCAGAACGATCTGGATCTCGGAAGAGCGGGTGCCTGCGTCGCAGATGATGAGCATGGTTTTGTCTTTCGGCAACTCCTGATACCGGTCCCGGATCTCGATGTAGGGCACGGAGAGCCACTTCTCCTTGCCGTATCTTTCGACAAAACTCCCTGTCTCGTTGGGGTGGCGGAGATCGAGGGCCACCCAGTCCGGGTGCGAAGCGAAATCCTCCATCCAGGAGAGGAAATCTCGGATGCTCACAGAGCGGAGGCGGCCGGCGGCCAGGTTGTCCGCCGCATTTGCCGCCGCATTCAGGGCATCAAGGGCGGTGGCAAAAGGCGGGGCGTAGGCCATTTCCAATTGGCTGAGGTCGTCGATGGTGCCACCCTGGCCGATGACCGCAGCCGCTGCGTCGATGCGGGCCAGCACTGCATCGCCCATGGGGCCGAAACCCTGAACGCCAAGCGCCTTGCGGGTTCGCTTGTCGAAAACCAGCCGGAGCCGATTGGGCGGTGGTCACTGCGGCGGCGTCGAAACCCTCTGACAGGGCCGCTTCCAGGGAGAGGCCGGTGGCGGCGATGCAGCGTTCGAAGGCTTTCATTGTGAAGCTGCCGATCCAGCCCTTGTATCTGGTGGGGATACCGGCGATGTTGTCGCCGACGATCCTCCCTTCGCGGTTGGCCAGCGAACCCATGGGGGCGATGGAGCTTTTGCCGGAGACCAGGTTTTTGACCTCGATGCAGTCGCCGGCAGCGTAGATGCTGGGGTCGGAGGTCTGCAACCGTTCGTTGACCACGATATTGCCCATGGGGGAAACGAGCAGCCCGGCAGCCTGCGCCAGCTCGCTTCTCGCCCTGACGCCCACGGCCATTATCACCAAATCCGCCGCCAGGGTCCGTTTGGGGGTGACTACCCTGCGCACCTTGCCGTTTTCACCCTCGATGGCGGAGGCTGCCTCGCTGGTAAAGACATCGACCCCGCTTTCCGTAAGATGGGTTTCCAGCATCCGGGGCATGAATTCGAGGATGGTGGTTTTGATGCCCCAGAGGTCGGAAAACGCTTCGGCCATTTCAATGCCGATGGCGCCGCCGCCGATGACCACTGCCTGGCTCACTTCGCCTCTGGCGATGCGTTCCTTGATGGCGATGGCCTTGTGCAGGTCGCTGATGGTGAACACCCCGTCCAGATCGGCGCCGGGGATGGGCAGCATGTTGGGTTTGGTGCCGGTGGCCAGGACCAGATTGTCGTAGGGGATGGATTCCTTGGCGCCGGTGTGCACGTCCTCGACATGCACGACCTTTGTCGTGCGGTCAATGGCCAGGGCGCGGGTGTTGGTCCGGGCCGTGACCCCCTTGGCCTTGAGAAAGAAGGCCTCGTCCCGGGTCATGTGGAAGCTGGTGTTGCGCAACTCCTTCTCGTCGGAGACATCGCCCGAGACATAGTAGGGGATGCCGCAGCCTCCGTAGGAGATCAGGCTGTCCTGATCGATGATGGTCACCTCGGCATCGGGCAGGAGGCGTTTTACCCGGCAGGCGGATTTTGGTCCGGCGGCAACCCCGCCGATGATCACGATTTTTTTATCAATCTGTTTGGTTTTCTGGCGGAATGGCGTACCGTATCGCGAAAGAATCGGGCTGTCAAACGTTTCAACCCGGCATCTCAATATTTTATTATCTTCTTAAGTTCTTCCTTGACAGGCCTGTTTGCGCTCTTTATATATGGGTATATGCACAAAACTTTTTGTTTTCTTCTATACAGAAAAATACTTGGGTAAGGAGAGCAGCGGCATGAAACGGGACAATCTTTTTGCAACGGAAACCAGCAAGAGCAACACCCAATTTGTCAGGGATCTTGGCGGGGTGGTCAAAAAGTACGGCTTTATCATCCACAACGAGGAGAAAATGGAGATGGCCCATTCCTTTGGCAAGCATGGGGCCGAGGTTGCCGAGGGGTTTGACCTGCACATGATCCAGGTCTGCAAACCGGAAAAGGCGGCAAAAAGTCTTTCCGCCAATCCCGAGCGGGCGGTGCTGATGCCCAAATTTATCATGACCTTCACCCAGAACGGCAAAACCCAAATCCGTTTTTTGAGCTTCAGCGCCGACAATATCAGGGCCGTGATCGACGATGAGCAGTTCCCGGCATCCCTGGCGGAGACGTACAAACAATACTGAGGGAGGTGTGGCATGTGGAATTTTTTGATCAAGATCAACAAGCGGCTGGTTGTGGTCATTCCGGCCATGATGGCGGCGGGCTACCTGTTCGGAATCAGCGCTGATCCGGCATCCCTGGGCGCCCTCAAGGGATTGATCCTGCCCTTTACCTTTCTCATGGTCTATCCCATGATGGTGACCCTGAACATCAAGGCCTTGCAGGACGGGATCAAGAATGTCGGGCTGCAGCTTTCCGCCCAGTCCATCAACTTTCTTGTGGTTCCTTTTATTGCCTACGGCCTGGGGCTTGTCTTCTTTAAGGACCAGCCGTACATGGCCCTGGGGCTTTTGCTTGCCTCCCTGCTGCCCACCAGCGGCATGACCATTTCCTGGACCGGCTTTGCCAAGGGCAATCTGGCCGCCGCCGTCAATATGACCGTCATCGGCCTTACCCTGGGGTCGCTGGCTACCCCTTTTTATGTGCAGGCGCTCATGGGCGCCAGGGTGGATGTCGATCTGCTGCTGGTGGCCAAGCAGATCCTCATTATTGTTTTTCTGCCCATGCTGCTCGGATACCTGACCAGGCAGGTGTTTTTGAAAAAATATGGGCCTCAGGAGTTTAAAAACACCTGGGCGCCCCGTTTTCCCTCCCTGTCCACGGTGGGGGTGCTGGGCATCGTCTTTGTGGCCATTGCCCTGAAGGCCAGGGGAATCTCCGAGAACCCGGCCATCCTCGGCGGTATTCTGGCGCCGCTGCTCATCATGTATGGGTTGAATTTCGGCTTGAGCACCGTGATCGGCAAGCTGTTTTTTACCCGCGGCGACGCCATCGCCCTGGTCTACGGCACAGTGATGCGCAATCTTTCCATCGCCCTGGCCATCGCCATCAATGCTTTCGGAGAGAAGGGCGCGGATGCCGCGCTGATTATCGCGGTATCCTATATTATCCAGGTGCAGTCCGCGGCCTGGTATGTGAAATTCAGTGACAGGATTTTCGGGCCCGCGCCCAGTGCGAATTAACAATCA
>PHAW01000259.1 GCA_002841785.1 Deltaproteobacteria bacterium HGW-Deltaproteobacteria-3
TTTTGCCCCTAATCTGCGCTCCAACGAGGAGGCCATGGAATTTTTGCTGGAGGCCATTGTCAAGGCCGGTTACAAGCCGGGCAAGGATATTTTCATCGCGTTGGATGTGGCCGCCAGCGAGCTGTATGACCCCAAGAAAAAATGCTATGTGCTTGCCGCGGAGAAGAAGGCCAATAAATCGGCGGACGAACTGATCGCCTTTTATGAGGGTTGGGTGAAAAAATATCCCCTGGTCTCCATCGAAGACGGATTGGCCGAGGCCGACTGGGCTGGCTGGTCCAAGCTGACCAAGAAACTGGGGGGCAAGGTGCAGCTTGTCGGGGACGATATCTTTGTCACCAACACCAAAATTCTGGCCAAGGGCATTAAAGAGGATGTGGCTAATTCCATCCTGATCAAGCTCAACCAGATCGGCACGGTGACGGAAACCATCGATGCCGTGGAAATGGCCCACCGTGCTGGGTATACCTCGATTATTTCCCACCGTTCCGGTGAGACAGAGGACACCACCATTGCCGATCTCAGTGTGGCCCTGAACACCGGCCAGATCAAGACCGGCGCTCCTTCCCGCACCGATCGGGTTGCCAAGTACAACCAGTTGCTGCGGATCGAGGAGGAGCTTGGCGCTGCGGGCAGGTATGCCGGCAAGGGCGCCGTGAAATATATTTCTTGACAATTATCAGTTGGTTGAACATGTTATGAGCCAATAAAGGAGGGTGCCCCATGACCCTGACAAAAGCGGATCTTGTCCAAAAGGTTTATCAGAATCACAATTTCACCAAGGCCCAGGCTGCCGAGGCAGTGGAGGCTTTTCTGCGCATTGCCAAAAAATGCCTGAATACCGGTGAGGATCTTTTGATCAGTGGTTTTGGCAAGTTTAACGTGAAAAAGAAAAATGCCCGGCGCGGGAGAAATCCCCAGACCGGAGATGAACTGATTCTGGAAGCCCGTAAGGTTGTGACCTTCAAACCCTCCGGACTTCTGCGTTCCAGGATTAACGGAGACTAGCCCCCCTTCTACCGGGGAGCGGATTTCCGGCGCTGACACGTTTCGCAAGACGGGTTGTGTTTCCCTTGGCAGCAAGGAGGCAGCCCGTCTTTTTTTTTAGGAGCCGTGACGAGACAAGCATGGTCGCGCGACCATTTCGTTGCGGTTCCTTATCCGGATCATGGTGTTTTAATGTTAATGTTGCTGTTGTTGTGAGCAACGGTGAACTTTTTTTCTCATGCCTCGGGATGCTGTTGTGCGTCCGGTGGGCAGAGAGAGGGAGCCAATATGGCCTGCGAACAGAAACGTCTTGCGGAACTGGCTGCCCTGGTTGAGGGAGAGCTGGTTGGGGATCCCGAGGTGCTCATCGGTGGGGTTGCCGATTTTGACAGTGCCGGAAAGGGCGAGATAACCTTTGTTGCCGATCTCAAACGCGGGGCCAGGCTCGACGAATGCAAGGCCTCGGCGGTCATTGTGTCGAATTCGGTTGCCGAAATCAGCGTACCCGCGATTCGGGTCACCAATCCCTACCTTGCCGTGGCCCGTATCCATGCCCTGTTTGTCGAGGAGCCGTTTGTTACCACCGGCATTGATGCGCGGGCGGTTGTCGGCCAGGATTGCCTTATCCCCGCCGAGGTTGCCATCAGCCCCCTGGTTTATCTTGGCAACCGGGTCCGGCTTGGCCAGCGGGTAACGCTTCATCCGGGGGTGGTCGTGTATGACGACGCCGTTATCGGCGACGATGTGGTGCTGTATGCCAATGTAACGATCTGCCGCGGCTGCCGAATCGGGAACCGGGTTATCATCCACAGCGGGACCGTGATCGGCAGTGATGGCTTCGGCTACGCCACCGATGGCAGCGGCCGCCACGTCAAACGGCCCCAGGTCGGCGTGGTCCAGATCGATGACGATGTGGAGATCGGGGCCAATACCTGTATTGACCGGGCCACCTTCGGCAAGACCTGGATCAAGCGGGGAACGAAGATCGATAACCTCGTGCAGCTTGGTCATAATGTGATGATCGGGGAGGACGCAATGCTTGTCGCCCAGGTGGGCATGGCCGGCAGTACTACCACCGGCAGCAATGTGGTTTTGGGAGGGCAGGTCGGTCTTGCCGGGCACATCCATCTCGGGGACCGGGTAATGGTTGCGGCCAAATCAGGGGTGCATAACAGCCTGGA
>PHAW01000033.1 GCA_002841785.1 Deltaproteobacteria bacterium HGW-Deltaproteobacteria-3
GAATGCTTTGGCCATAACCGCTCAAAACGCCCCAACTGTCTTGCGAGGTGTCAAAGACGGCTGCTTCGGCGGAATCAGTCCGGGAAAAAGTGCACAATAACAGGAAGAAAAACAAAAATAAGAAGGCGGCATTTTTGCCAACAGGAATTCTTTTTCGTGCAGATTGATATGTGATCATACGTCTTATCCCCCCTGTCCGACAGCGCGGAGCCGTCCATTGGAAAATTGGGCAAAAAGCCTGGTTAGGCTGCTGTTGAACTCATTGATGACCGCAAACCGAACAGGTCGAGCGGGTTGAAATCTTCATGGTCACTATTTCTTGATATTGCTCAGAAGATCCAATCAGGGAACAAAATAGTACGCTCAACTATCTATCAAATGCCCCACAAAAGTCAATACCAATACAATATCGTACACCGGCCCCATGTGTTTTCCCCGCGCATGCTGTCCCGGCTAGAGAATCTCCTTGCGGAGCCGGGTGTGCAGATAGAGACTTTCCAGCTTCGCCCTGGCCCATGGGGTTTTGCGCAGGAATTTGAGGCTCGACTTGATGCTGGGATCCTTGGTAAAGCAGTTGATCGCGATCTTTTCCCCCAGCTTTTCCCAGCCGTAATGCTCCACCAGGCGGGTGAGGATCAGCTCCAGGGTGATGCCGTGCAGCGGGTTGCTTTCCTGGCTTGTGGTCATGGCGCGTCCTTTGCGGGTTTGACTTGTCCCAATCCGTCCGCCTGCAGCAAGGTTTCAAGGCAATGCTCCCGGATTTTGTAAAACTCCTTGATCTCCCGGATCTGGGCCAGCAGTTCCGCCTGTTTGCCGGAGCCGCTCCCCTTCACCCCAAGGATCATCTTGTTTTTGCTCGTGTGTTCCAGGGAGACGAATTCAAAGATCTGGGTCTCGTAGCCGGAAGCCTCAAGGAGCAGCCCGCGCAGGGAGTCGGTGACCATCTCCGCCTCCTGGCCCAGATGGATGCCGTGCTTGAGCATGGGGTGCAGCAGCGTGGGGATCTGCATCTGGGGCCTGATCTGTTTGTGGCAGCAGGGCGCGCACATGATGATCGCGGCGCCCGAGCGGATGCCCAGGTGGATGGCGTAGTCCGTTGCCATGTCGCAGGCGTGCAGGGCGATCATGATATCGATACTCTCCGGCGGGAAGCTGCGGATATCGCCCTGCATGAAAGAGAGCCCGTCGAGGTTCAGCTTGCGGGCCGCCTTGCTGCAGAGGCTGACCAGATCCTCTCGTAACTCCACCCCGGTTACCTGGGGTTTGAGCCCCAGGCCGGCGCGCAGGTACTCCTCCATGGCAAAGGTCAGGTATCCTTTGCCCGAGCCGAAATCAACCACCCGCACCCGCTCTTTCTCTTTCAGCTCCGAGGCGCCAATGGCATGGTCCAGCACCTCGATGAACTTGTTGATCTGCTTCCACTTGCGCGACATGGCGGGGATGAGCTGCTGCTGCGCGCTGGTGACTCCCAGCTCCTTGAGAAAGGGGGTGGCTAGATCGAGAAAGCGCTTTTTCTCGCGGTCATGCTCCTGGGGGGAGACACTCCGGCCTGCTGCCTTGCCCTGCTGCAGAGTGCATTTCCCCTTCTTGTTGATCGAGAGCTGGATATCCTCGGTCAGGGTCTGCAGGTGCAGATTGTTGAACGAGGCGGCAAACATATCGCGGATGGAAGCAATCCCCGCGGCAATGGGCAGGTTCTTGGTCACGTCCCTGGTCTGGTAGCGATAGAGAAAAGAGAGGCTTTCTCCCTCCTTCAGGGTAAGCCGACGGACAAAGACGCGGTCCAGCCCCGGTTCCGCACCATGATATTTTCCCAGCACGAGATTGATAAAGGTGTTGTGGGCCAGGCAATCCTCCAGCAGGCTGAAGAAAAGCCCGCTTGGGTTTCCCGGATCGTGCGGCTCTGGTTTTATCTCAGTCATCATCTCGTACCCTCTGGATGCGTTGCAGGTGTGGGCTCATGGTTGCTTTTGTATTCATATTTTAGCCGCAGCGCCAATTGTTTTTTGCGGTACCATGAATTGACGATCTCGCAAAAGGCCCCTTCGACAGGCTCAGGGTGAACGGATTATTCTTTAACATGTTGAAATTACGTTGCTGATCCCGCATTTTCCGAATCGAATTTCCGTTCGTGCGGAGCCCTGTCGAAGCACCTATTATGCAACAATTTCGAGTTGCGTCGTGCCCATCATATCACTTTGCATCCCATGCCGAATATGGTCAAATACCGTGCAGCAATTCACTTTTTGGGAAGCCGAGAAAAGAGCGGCGACGCGGATAGGGCCGGACGCCGGCGCCGCTGAATCATATCGCAAGGAAACGCACATGGCAAACCCGTTGCAGGAGCAACTTCTCAAGGCCGGGCTGGCCAGTAAAAAACAGGCCAAGAAGGCCGAACACGAAAAACGGATCAGCCGCAAGCAGAACAATGGCAACAGCTCGGCTGTGATTGCCGGCAAGGCGCGGGAAGAACAGGCGGTCAAGGATCAGCGCAACCGTGAGCTCAACCGAGAGCGCGCCGAGGAGACCCGGCGGCGGGAGATCAAGGCCCAGGTGAAACAGCTCATCGAAACCAACCGGTTGCCCAAGGATGACCGTGGCGAGCCGTACAATTTTGTCGAGCAGAACAAGATCAAGCGGATATTCGTCTCCGAGGAGATGACCGACCAGCTCAGCCGCGGCCAGCTCGCCATCGTCAAGCTCGGTGTCGGTTATGAGGTAGTCCCGGGCAAGGTGGCCCATCAGATCGCCAGCCGGGACAAGGAGGCAGTGGTGGTCTTTCATGAAAAACCATAAGAGTTTGGCGCATGTGATCAGGTGCAGCCACGCACAGTAAGGAAACAAATGTCATGGGCGGAACACGGTGTATCGTGGCGGGAAGCTTTATCGACGGCAGCGGCGAAGAGGCGCGCAGGAACGTCTTTCTGGAAATTACGGACACCATCATTACCGCCATTGGCTCCGCCGCAGACCTTCCCCGTCATGACGGGGAGGCAATCGAGGATTTCGCGCACTGCATCGTTTTGCCCCCGCTGGTTGACTGCAGCGTCTCCCTGTCGCGCTCGCCCTCCGTGGACAGGGGGGTGCGGTTCTCCGCCGAAGAGGCGGTCCCGGCGGAAAGGGATGCCATGCTGGCGCGGCATCTCCGCGATTGCCACGCACACGGAGTGCTGGGCGTGGCTGACAGCGATGATGCAACCGGCCTGGTGGCACAGTACCGAGAGGGCATGGCGCAGGGGAGCATCGTTGATATCCGTTCCTCCGGGCCTCTCTGCCGGAGCAGGCACAGTGCCGCCGACAACCCGGCAGGGCGCGATTTTCTCAAGATCGGATATTCCAACTCTCTCGAAGACGAAGAATCCCCATATCCCCTGCTTGCCCCTGAAGACCTGGCCCGGATTCTCCGGCGCCGAGGCGGCAGAAAGGCGGTGGTGGTGGCCAATGGCCGGCAACAGGTAGCGGAGGCACTTGCGGCGGGGTGCGAGGCCATCGAACAGGGATACGGCATGGGCGAAGACAATCTCCGCACGATGGCTGAGCAAGGGGTGCTGTGGATTCCCAGCGTCCTGCGGGCCAAGAATGGCTTGGACGGCGCCAGCTCCGGCGGGGAGGTGTGTTGCCGTTTTTCCACGCGCTATGTGGCGCCGGGGAAGCCGATCCCCGGCGCGGAGGCTTTTTGGCGGAAGACGCTCGCCGGACAACTCGCGCAACTGCGCCATGCCAGAACATTGGGCGTGAAAACGGCGGCGGGAACCGGGGCCGGGAGTGTCGGCATCCTCCACGGCGAATCCATGGCCGAGGAGATGAAACTGTTCCGTAAAGCCGGCTATTCACTGGAGGAGACCATCCGGTGCGCTTCGGAAAATGGCGCCAGGTTTTTCGGCATGGAAAACTTGGGCAGGCTCGCGGTGGGGAGGAAGGCAACATTCCTCATTGCCAGGGGCACGGTGCAACAACTGTCAAGAAAACTCTCCTATCTGGAAGGCATCTATGTTGACGGCGCACCCAGCACCGCCTATCGCAAAAATCCCGTCAAGACGGCGTGAGAGGAGCGCTGTGGACTGACTACAAAAGAAACCGGAGAGTGTCCCGAATGGCAGCGAATGGCACTAAATTCTGCCTGTCTATTATCATTCAAACCAAGGTGTTTCCTCCGCAGGACCTGGCCTCCTCCGCACTTTTCGGTTTTCCTCTCAACACACAGAAAAAAAGATTTTTTAATGCGTCACGGAAAATACTTGTCAGGGATTTCTCCATGGAATACAAAAGAATACGATCACTGCGTTTGATAGGCGATCGGAAGGCTGGATGACGTCCGGAGGCATTATACAGGTTGAAAGCTCTGATAACCATCGCATTCAAGGAGGCAGCAAATGGTGGCAAGCAAAAGTCGGATCACCCACAAAATCGTCCTTCCCTCTTGCACGCTCAGCAAGTTTCTGCGCAAGGCGGTTTTTGACGAGGAGACCTTTTCACTGTTCATGGAAAATTCGGCCGGGGTTCTTAAAAATAACGGAATAGAGCTGGATTCAAGCGTTTCCGAGGATGCTCTGATGCGGCTCAGGTTTCTGGTGGTCCGCGCCCATGATTTCGTTACCAAGGGAAAAATCAACTCAGCCAGGTTTGAGGAGATATTCGGCATCGCGGTTGTGAACCAGAAACTGAAGGATGTCTCCCTCAAGGTCGGCGTCATGGCAAAGGCGGAAGCTTCCGTGGATGTGTATTATTCCGAAAAGCAAACCGAGAGTAATCGCGGCGCAAACACGGAGTTCAAGAACCAGGATGCTCTTAGCGAGAGCCGCACCGATCATTGGAGCACGACCAAGTGGGGCGGCAAGGAAATCGCCCGCCCGGAAGAGCGCTTCATTCATGTTCCCCTGCTGGACGCCGTCACCCTTGGCATGCTTATCGCCAAAATAGACAGCCAGCTCAAGGAACTTGGAAAATAACAGGGGGCCGGAATGATTTCACGCGTGGTATTTTCCGTGACCTATGATTGCCCCATCAGTTGCACATATTGCGTGACCGAGTCGGGGCCGTGGAACGGCCCCGCACTTGATGCCGATTTCATGGGCAGCGTAATTGACGAGGCTGTGGAGTTGGGGAGTCTCCTCTCCGTTGTTTTCACCGGAGGCGAGCCGCTGCTCAAGCTGCACGATGTGTTGCGGGCCATCGGCCATGCGCGCCAGCACCGGTTGTGGACCCGCATCGTCACCAACTCCTTCTGGGCCGCAACGCCCGAGATCGCCCTGCGTACGCTGGGAGATCTCAAGGAGGCCGGGTTGTCTGAGCTCAACTTGAGCTGCGATGACCTCCACCAGGAACACATTCCCTTGGAACGGGTCCGTAATGCCTATCAGGCGGCGAAAAAACTTGATCTGCCGATTCTCATCGCCCATAAGCGGGTGAAGAACGGACGGATCACCCCCGAATCCATTTCCGATTTTTTCGGGGTACAGTTGGCCGAATTCAAGGACGGCGGGAACAATCAGAAGACCGATCTCTACAGCTCATCGCTGACAATACCAGTTGGCCACGGCGCCAATTCGCTTGATCCGGATGACCGCATTATCTACCCCGCAAGCCTGTCGGCATACCGTTCTCCGTGCAGCAGCATTCTCAGCTCCATTATTGTTTCTCCCACAAAGGATGTCCGGATTTGCTGCGGCATGATCGACCAGCGGGTTCCGGAGCTCACGATCGGCAATCTTGAAAACCAGACCTTGGCGGAGATTGTTTGCGAAGGGAACACCGATCTGATTGCAAACTGGCTGGCTCTTGAAGGGCCTTACGGCATCATGCGCTTCATCCGGGAAAAGGCTCCGGAGATTCGTTTTCAAGATCAGTACGTCAACCACTGTCACCTCTGCAACGATATTTTCACCAGGAACGATGTCCGCAAGGCAATCAAGAGGCATGCCCACGAAAAAGTCGAAACGATAGCTCTTCAGAGGGGATTTCTGGAGGCTTTACGTTTCAAGGATCAAGCCGCGGAAGTGTAACGTGCCGGCTCACAACAGTATCGGGCAGGTCTTGGGAAATCATTTTTTTTGCAGAGAACTCCTGGGGCACCATGCGTAATTTCCGCAGGTTGGCTCAACACAAGAAGCGGAACCAGGCCTGAAAATTCAGTTTTTTCCTGCGGGCGAATCTGTCAAAGCAGATTGTAGTTGGCTTTCATTTTCTGATAGATCATGGAGGAAATCCTGCGGATCACGTTGCCCCGCTCCATTTTCCAGCGCCCGTAGTTGCCGGCCTTGCTTTGTTTTTCAATGATGCCCACCACCACATAGGGATAGCGGCGGCCGTTCTGTCCCTTGGGAGCGAGGATGCCCATATCCCCGCAGAGTTGCGCGGTGGTGCCGGTCTTGTTGTAGACCAGGGTTCCCTGGGGGATCTGGGTGCCGGAGTAGAGCCGGTCCCGGCCGGGCAGGGACATCAACCGGCGGATCTCCTCGTCGTGGGGGAGCTGCTTGCGCCAGAGGGCAACCAGGAACCGGCCGTAATCCTTGGCAGAGGCTTTGTTCCGGTAAGTTCTTCCGCCACTGGGGATATATTCGACAAGGCTGGTTTCGCGGAGCAGATGGCCGTAATGCTGGCGCAGGATCTTCTGCGCCGCCCTGGGGCCGCCGACCTGCTTTAAGACCCAGTTGGTGGCGTCGTTGTTGCTGTATTGGATCATCGCCTCCATTTTGCTGCGGGCCGTGGGGGTGTACTTCAGTTTTCCCTCCTTGAACCGGTGGAAATAAGCCAGGGCGACGAACGGCTTGATCATGCTCGCTGCCTGGTAGGGGTTGTCGACGTTGATGTCGACAATGGTTTCCCCCTTGTTCAGGTCAATGACCAGCCAGCCGGTTTTCTCATCCTTGGCGAGAAGCCCCTTGCCCCGCAACTCATTAATATACTCCTCCAGTTCTTGTTCCAGGTTGCGGTCGGCGTTGGCAACGGTTTCGGCGATGCTTTTCTTTTTGTTTCCGGTGAGCAGAGGAACCGGTTCGGCTGGTGTTTTTTTCGTATCGGCCAGGGAGGGGACGGGCGCAGGGTCGGCGGCCATATCCTTTTCCTCGTGGTCGAGCAGGCTGGACTCGCCGAAAACCACCTCGTTATTTTCCTCCCGGGTGATGGAGGCGGCGATGCCTGATTTGGCCAGCAGTTTGGCGTGGTGGCGGGCCACGCCCATGGTCGACTGCTTATCCGTCTGTTTTCTGTAAACCAGGGTGTATTTGCCGTCTCCGCTTTTTTCGATGAAAAGATCCTTGCCCACCTCGGCGCCGAGCTGGCGGTAGATCGTTTGATACTGCTCGGTCAAGGCTGCGAGGTTCGGACCGTGGCCGTAACAGACATTGTAGAGTTCGTGGTAGTCTTCGTCCTTGATGGCCCGGGCGTCTCCCAACCCGGCCTTGCCGAGGACGACGCTGTGGCGGACCGCCATCTTTGCCGAGGAGAGGGCGGTGGTGTTGCAGTCGTAAATGAGCCCGTACCGGTCGCCGCGCTGGATAATGCGCAATGCCTTGCCGACCTCGGCGCCGAGCTGGGTTTCCAGTTCCTCCTTGTAATCCTGGAGATTGCGCAGGTCGGGGTCCCAGATATAGAGCACGTCGTAGCGGCTGTTGTCCTGGGCAGCGTTTGCCTGTGCGGCAACCGGAAGGATAAGCAGGGCAAGAAGGAAAAGCGCGCCTGCGTTTTGGCGGAGACGGATATTTCTGCTCGGCATGGGCAACATAATGATGGCTGCGGAAATTTGTGTTTTCTGGGGAGAACGACTTCCCCTATGAAAACCGACTCCGGCAGGAATTGCAATGCTCCTGGGGGATTTTCTTGTCGCGGGAACGGAATTGCCTTGCCATCCTCCGCTGTTCTGAGCGATCTTCAGGGAGACGAGTGCCATAACCCGATCAATCCAGAGCAAAAAGAGGACACGATGAAAATCGATTGGGCCTATCTCCGTAAGGGCTGAACCTCCTGCCGGAATGCGCAGGAGGTTCTTGCGCTGAAAAAGTTCGTGATCCGCGAGGCGGTTGACGCCCGCACGGTGCGGATAGGCAACGCTGCGGCGTGGGAGCTGTTGCGCAAGGCGGCGAAAATCACCGTGGCCAAGGGCAAGCAGCTTGCGCACTTACATCCGCAGCAGGACGGGAAAGAGGAAATCCTCAAGCAGGTGATGGGGCCGAGCGGCAATCTCCGCGCACCCGCCTTGCGGGTCGACGACGAGTTTGTGGTCGGATTTCATCCTGATTTCTACCGGCAATGGCTGCAGGGGAAATAATCCCCCCCCGAAAACGGGCCTGGGGTGCTGGTGTTGCGCCAGAGCGGTTCAGGTTTTGCGCTTGGGACCCCTCGAGCTTGGGAAACCCTTGCAGGGTAAAGCTCTGGCCGCAGCCGCAGGTGGGAGGCGAGCTTATCAGTTTCCGGTGGGCAACTCACACTTGGCTTCTTTGGTTGAGCCGGGTCCGGCCAGGGGGCGAAAGCACCTTTTGCTGCCGCCGCAGACCGGGCAGCGCCAATCTTCTGGCAAATCTTCAAAACTGGTCCCAGGAGGAATTTTCCCCTTACGGTCACCGCGATCGGGGTCGTAAACGTAGCCGCAGTTTGAGGTTTGACACTGATACATCTCTTCCGGCTTTGCCATGGTTTCATCCTCCCTGATTACAAGATAATATGTACAGCGGGTAATTTGGGGCGCTCCCTCATTTTCACTCCAGTCAGACGTTGCGGGTAAGTGCGTGTAGAACGAGTTGGTTCAGATCTTACACTTGGAGCCTTCGATCTTGGGAAACCCTTGCAGGTTGAAGCTCTGGCCGCAGCCGCAGGTGGTTTTCGTATTGGAATTGGTGAACTGCAAGCCGCCGTTGATCAGCTCGTCGGAATAGTCGATGATCAGGCCGTCGATAAACTGCACACTCGCTGCATCCGCCACAATCCGGATCGCCCCCGCCGTATGGACCACACTCTCGTCGGGCTGCATCTCGTTGGCGATGGCCGCCCCATAGGTCAGTCCGGCACATCCTCCTTCCTTGACAAAGATCCGCAAAAACTCCCCCGAAGCCAGCTTGGTGTTCAGCATAGCCTCTGCTTTTTTCGTGATGGTGATATTCATAAAAACCTCCCAATGAGTTTTTAATCTTCATATAAGCACTATTGGCAGGCCACAGGGGAATGTCAAGGCGGCAGGCGATCGAAGGGTATCAACAAGGCCAATTTCTGCGTGCTCTCACAATTGGAGCGCGACAGCGGGTGCACTCGGATGTCGATGTGAAATCCTGATTTTAAGAAAAAAGAATAGAGACGAGGCAGGAGAACCCATTACAAAAGAACAGTACAGGCCGTTTTGAAACAGGTTTTCCTGCCCCTTGTTCAGCCTCTTTTGTTTTGGATCAATTATCTTTAGTGGTGTGGCAGGTAAAACAACCTGTATTGACATCGCCGCTCTGGTGCGCATTCATCTGGGTGTAATCCCAGCGAAGCATGTCCGGATACGGGCTGGCATGGGCCATGTGGCAGGAGAGGCAGGTCACGACATCGGTGCCGGGAGTGACGGTGCCGCTGGCGGATGCCGGCACCGTGGTGCGCCCGATGGGAGCCTGGATACTGTAAACCTTGTAATTCTGGTATTCCTTGGTGGCCGGAAGCACGACATCATTGGGGTGCCGGATGAATGGCGAGGTTATGTTCGGGCCGATGCCGGCGCTGTTGCTGTTCGTGTCGTTGCCGCTCCCTACCGAGATGGTGTGGAAATTGCCGTGGCAGGTACCGCAAAATCCGCTGATCGTGTGATTGGGGGGCGAAACGCCGTTGCTGCCATGACAACTGGTGGCGCCACAGCCCAAGGTCATGGGCGTGGTGGCGCCGTAATATTCGTTGTGGCTTGTGGAACTCGCATTCTGCCATTTGTCGGTCTGATTTTCATAGCCTTTCACACCGACAAGAAAACGATAGCTGTTTGCTGCGGTGTCGGCCACAGCCAACTGACCGTCCACGTTGTTGTGATGGGCGCCCTTGAGCGCGACGACATCGGTCGGCGAGCCGCTGGAATACCTGTAGCCATGGCACCCGTTGAGCCCTGCGCAGGTCAGGTTTGAAGCGTTTACGATATAGCCCGTGTGGCCAGACTGCTTGATGCCGCCGGGCAGGTTGGTTATCAAGGTCTCTTTAAATTCCGCGCCCAGGGCAATGACATTATGTCCGTGGCTGTTGGATGCAGTCCCTTTGATGCCGGTTATATAGCCAAAATTGCCTGCGGCAAGGTCTCCGCTGGGATCGGAATGCATGACCTGGGGAACCAGACTGCCGTTTATATTAACGATTTTCTGGGAGGTTGCCTGACCATGACAGCCGAGGCAGTCTCCCCGCAGCAGGTTCCGCTCCACCGTGGCGGAACTGTTGAACTGCATGCTGGCGCCTTGCTGGCTGTTGTGCATGGTGTGGCAGTTGTCGCACTCGCCGGTGATTTTCGCGCCGGCAGAACCAGCCACGATAAGGGGAATGACAAGCGCCGTCCGGACAAAGTATGTCTTAACGTGATGCGTCCGTTTGCGTATCATAAAGATATTCCCCTCCCTTGTTCGACCGCGACATTTTGTCGCACGATTTAACCGTGCCATACCCTCTTGTCCTTGGCAACAAAAAAAAATATCGACAACAAATTACCGATTATCAACATGTTACTGTAATAGATAACGAATTCAGGACTCCGGCGGGAAAAAATAACCGAAAACTATTTGTCTCCTCTGCAGATCCCGGCATCAACTGCCCCCCTCCTCTGGGGTTTACTTTGACATAACACCGCCATAGAGCCATAATTGAGTGAGTGGAAAAACCGAGATAAACCATTACGGGAGAGGTGCCGGCATGGACAGGAGAGAATTTCTCAGGCAGGTGGCCCTGTGGTCGGCAGGGCTCAGTGTGGGTGTTCCCCATTTCACGATAGGCGAGGCCCTGGCAGCGGATGATCGCCTGCCCCTGCTTGCCCATGCAACCGGAAAGAATTACCGGGATC
>PHAW01000260.1 GCA_002841785.1 Deltaproteobacteria bacterium HGW-Deltaproteobacteria-3
CCTCGCCCGGCGACAGCAAGAAAAAATCCACCCACTATCTTTCCGAGGAGATTTTCGAGGATCTGGATGACGCGCGGGAGAAAATAAACGAACTTGTGCATCCGCGGCTGAAATCCCGCATTTCAAAATCACGGATCGTCAATCAGGCGCTGAGTATGATCCTCAAGGATTTTGAGGAAAAGGGTGAAAAAAGCCACCTGATCAAAGAAATCCTCAAGGACATCCGCAAGAAATAACCAGAAGTTGGCCATGGCCGGCCCGGAGACTTCACAATGATAATCACTTGCCCTCATTGCAAAAAAGAGCACAACATCGATGAAAAGAGGATCCCGCCCAATGTCAGGATGGCTCGGTGTCAGGGGTGCGGGCAGCAGTTCCCTCTCGATATTCCCCGGGAAGAAACGCCTTCCCCGCCGCCACCGCCGCAGCCCTCCCCTGTCGAGATGGTCCCGGACCCTACTCCCGGCTCCGCGCCCCGGTCCGCTCAGGAAACCAGAAGAATCGGCGTTTCGCTGAGCAAGGGCGGGGTCGGCAAAACCACCACCTCGGTGAATCTCGCGGCCGGGCTTGCCCTGGCCGGGAAAAGGGTTCTGCTGGTTGACACCGACACTCAGGGACAGTCGAGCTTCATGCTGGGCGTAAAACCCAAAGGCGGCCTCACCGAGCTGGTAACCGGCGAGCTCCCCCCCGAGGAGGCAATCGTCCAGGCCCGCAAGAATCTGTGGATCCTGGCCGGCGGCAAATCCCTGGCAGGCCTCAAACGCCTCATCGACCGCAAGGACTACGGCGGCGAGTTGACCATTGCCCAGGCCCTCACCCCGCTGGAGAAAGATTACGATTATGTGGTGGTGGACACCTCGCCGGGCTGGGATCCGCTCACCGTCAATGTGCTTTTCTATGTCAACGAGCTGATGACCCCGGTCTCCCTTGAGGTCATGTCCATCCAGGGATTTGGCGAATTCCTGAAAAGCATCGCCTCCATCCAGAAATTCCGCAAGGAAGTCGAACTGCGCTACATTTTGCCCACCTTCCGCGACATGCGGGTGAAAAGGGGCAGCGAGTTTCTGGAGGAGATTGAAAAAATATACGGAGAGAAGGTCTGCGCCCCGATCCGCTACAACGTCCGTCTCTCCGAGGCTCCGGCCTATGGCCAGACCATTTTCGAGTTTGCCCCGGGGTCCAACGGCGCCCAGGACTACCGGGATCTTGTCCGCAAGGTCACCGGCGAACCGGACCTCTTCACCTGATCCGCGCCCATGCCACACGCATTGCCGAAAAATAACGAGCCTGCGCAACCGTCCAGGACAGGAAAGGATTCCGCCCATGGCCTTTGAAAGCACACTGATTCCCATCCTGCGGGAGGGAGTCGAGATCGTGAAGATGATCTCTTTTAAAAAACTGAAAGAAACGCTGGCAACGAAGCATCCCGAGCACGAAGCCGCCTTCATCGCCAAGCTTGCCGGGGCGCTGATCAATACGGTCTTCGGCGTCCCCCCCCAAGAAGAACCCTTTGCCGCATTTGCCAGGAACCACGCGGACCTCATTGCCCAGGAGCAGGGCAGGATCGGGGAGATGCTTGAGGACCTGCGGATTCCCCTCACCGACGCCCTCCGCATCCAATCCCTGTGCGACCACCAGGAAGGCGCGGACAGCACCGCCACCCTCCAGCAGGCGCAAGACCTGGGCATTCTCCTGGTTGAGCGCGACCTGCCCATGCCCCACAGCTTCATCGAACTGGTCCGCAGGCTGGGCAGCGCCTTTGGCCTGCTGCTGCCGCCCCAGCCCACTCCCGATGGGGCAACAACCCACTAAAAAGCGCTTGGCAAGCCGAAAAGCCCCTCAGCCCTCAAGCTTATATTTCTTGATCTTGCGCCAAAGGGAAACCCGGTCAATGCCCAGAACCTGGGCGGCCAGGCTCTTGTTGTCCCCGTGCTCCTGCAACACCCACTCGATATAGGCCCGTTCCTGATCGGCAAGGCTGGGGATGCCGCCGCTTTTTCGGCGGAAGGTATGAAACGAGGCATCGCGCAGGTCTTCCGGCAGGTGGCCGACCTCAATGATGTCGCCGCTGGCCAGCGCCACCCCCCGCTCGATGATGTTTTCCAGCTCCCGGACATTGCCCGGAAAATCGTAGCGCAGCAGGATATCCACCACCTCCG
>PHAW01000261.1 GCA_002841785.1 Deltaproteobacteria bacterium HGW-Deltaproteobacteria-3
TCACCGAGGTCTTTACCATGCACGGCCCGCACGGCGGCAAGCCGGAACAGGTCAACGGGTTTTTCCAGGCCCAGGCCCTGTGGGACGAAACCATGGCCGAATCCGTGACCAGCTTCCTTGCCACCAACCCGGAAAGAAGGATGGTGATCCTGGCCGGCCAGGGGCACACCGACAAGGCTACGGCCATCCCGCCCCGGGTTGCCCGCCGGTTGCCGGCCATCAGCCAGGCCGTCATCCTGAACAGCATGGGCCGGGAGCTTGATCAGACCGAGACGGACTACCTGATTTTTTCCAAGCCCGACGAGCTGCCTCCGGCCGCGCTTCTCGGAGTGATGCTAGCCAACACCGCCGCTGGCCCACGGGTAGAAGGATTGTCAGAAAAGAGCAAGGCAGGAGCCGCGGGGATCAGGAAACACGATGTCATCCTGGCACTGGATGAGGAACCGATGGCCACCATCGACGACCTGAAGATCATCCTGCTTGACAAGGAAATCGGCAATCAGGTGACGGTAAAGGTCAAGCGGGAAACCGGTTTCCTGTTCAAAGGGGAATCGGTTCTTTCCATTCCGGTGGTGTTGTAGAAAGGCTCGCCAGCAAATCGACCAAGACCATACCGTTCGGGCTGAGCCTGTCGAAGACCAGTAGTTGCAAGGTAATTGCGGTTCGACAGGCTCACCGCGAACGGACTGATGCAATTCCCTCCTCCCACCATCTTTTCTTTTGGCCTTCCCCCTGCGCCGGGCTATAATGGGCAAAAATCAAGGACCGGCCATGACCATACCCGACGAAAACTACACCACCACCCCACCCATCCCAGCCCAGGCCGCCCTGGAATTTCTCCACGATGTCCGGCAGCTTGTCGCCTTCCACCAGGCAATCGGCATCGAGGGCTACCCCCGCACCCCGGAACTTGCGCGCTTTGTTGCCGGGCCGCAGCAACCGGCACCCCCCCCAAAACAACAGACCGTAGCCGCCATGCCGGACACCACCCTGACCGAGCTGTATGCAGAGATACAAGGTTGCCAGCGCTGCCAGCTCCACCAGAGCCGAAGCAAAGCAATCACCGGTGTGGGCACGACCGGGGTCAAGCTGTTGATCATCACCGATGCGCCCTCTGTTGAGGACGATCTCTCCGGCCTGCCCATGAGCGGGGAGCCAGGCCAGCTCCTCGATAAGATGCTCGGGGCCATCGGCCTGAGCCGGGCAGAAGTCCACCTGAGCCTGCTCACCCGATGCCATGCGCCGGAACCGCCGGACAAGGAAGCGGTGGACGCCTGCCTGCCCTTCCTGCTCAAGGAAATCATGCTCGTCGCCCCCACGGTGATCTGTGCCATGGGAGTGCTCGCCGCCCAAAAACTGCTCCGCACCAGCAAACCCCTCAGCCAGTTGCGCGGCAGGTTCTTCCATGATTTTCAGGGCATCCCGCTCATCCCCACCTTTTCGCCGGAGTTTCTTTTGAAAAATCCGGAGATGAAAAAGGCGACTTGGTTGGATTTGCAGATGATTCAGAAAAAGATTCAGGCCGGTTAGACATCAGACTATTGGGAGGAACACACATGGCTCAAGTATGCAGGACGTGCAAGACCGCCTTAAATCCCACCCAAACAAATTGGACACGACACAACATCACCAGGGGAATTTGCCGTCTGTGCTTGCTCAGATTGGGTGATTCGAAAAACACAGAGATTCTCGACGCTATTGATGCGCCTGTTCTCCTTATGCAAGAGACTCCGCGACAAGTGTCCGCAGCAAACAAAAGGGCCCTTGATTTATTCGACAAAGACCTCGTGAACATCGAAGGACACAGGGGAGGACAAGTTTTTGACTGCATCCATTCCTTTACAGAAGCTGGCTGCGGGAAAGACACAAATTGCGAGAGCTGTAAGATCAAAACCGCTATAGTAGAGACGTTTACAACGGGAAACGCGTTCGATGCGGTATCGACTCACCTTAAGATCAAGAAAGGCGATGACACCATTATTTATGCGATACAAGTCTCAACCGAAAAAGTGGACAATCTGGCCTTGGTGAGAATTGATAAATACGAAAAAGCCAAATAACTTAACAACCACCGTCTAAAGACGGTGGGTTAAAATAAATGACTGAAAGTCAGGATACGGGTCAGATAGACCCGTCATGACTCCGTTTTAAAATCA
>PHAW01000262.1 GCA_002841785.1 Deltaproteobacteria bacterium HGW-Deltaproteobacteria-3
CCGCTCCAGGAAATGATGCTCCAGTTGCTCGATGAGCTTCAGGGTCCGCTCCTGGGTAGCGCCGGCCGGCAACTGCACCTGGCAGATAATGAAGCCCTGGTCCTCGTCCGGCAGGAAAGCGGTGGGCAGGCGCAGAAAAAGGAAGGCCATGACCACGACAATGAGCCCGTAACCAACCAGATACCGGACCGGTTTGGCAAAGGAGCGGCTCACGAGCCGTTCGTACTGATCCCGGCGGCGATCGAACCACGTGTTGAACCAGCGGAAGAAGGGGCAATACCAGCCGCTCTCACAGGCCTCATGTCCCTTGGGCACGGGCTTGAGCAGGGTGGCGCACAGGGCCGGGGTGAGGATCATCGCCACCAGCACCGACAGGATCATCGAGGAGATGATGGTGATGGAGAATTGGCGGTAAATAACCCCGGTGGAGCCGCCGAAGAAGGCCATGGGCAGAAAGACCGCGGTGAGCACGGTGGCGATGCCCCAGAGGGCGCTGGTGATCTGGCCCATGGACTTGATGGTGGCGTCATGGGGCGAGAGCCCCTCCTCGGACATGATCCGCTCCACGTTCTCCACCACCACGATGGCGTCGTCCACCAGCAGCCCGATGGAGATGACCAGGGCGAACATGGTCAGGGTGTTGATGGAAAAGCCGCCGGCCGACAGCACCCCGAAGGTGCCGAGCAGAACCACCGGCACCGCGATGGTGGGGATCAGGGTGGCCCGGAAATTCTGCAGGAAGAGGAACATGATGATAAAGACCAGGCAGACCGCCTCAAGCAGGGTCTGGACCACCTCTTCCATGGAGATCCTGACAAAGGGGGTGGTGTCGTAGGGGTAGACCACCTTCATGCCGGGGGGAAAATATTTTTCCAGCTCCGCCATCTTGGCCTTGACCCGATCGCCGGTATCCAGGGCATTGGCGCCGGCAGCGAGCCGGATCGCCATGCCGCCCATGGGTTTGCCCTTGTAGCGCGACTGAATATCGTAGTTTTCGGTGCCGATCCTGCTTTCCGCGACATCCTTGAGCCTGACCGTGGAGCCGTCAGGGTTGGTGCGCAGGACGATGGCGTCGAACTGCTCCGTGGTCTGCAGCAGGGTCCGGGCGGTGATGGTGGCGTTCAATTGCTGCCCGGCCACCGCCGGGGTGCCGCCGAACTGACCGGCCGAAACTTGGGCGTTCTGGGCCTGCAGCGCCGCGATCACCTCGTTGGTGGTCAGGCGGAAGTTGTTCAGCTTGGCAGGGTTCAGCCAGATCCGCATGGCGTTCTGAAAGCCGAACAACTGCAATTCCCCTACCCCCTCCAAACGGCTGACGATGTCCTGGACGTTGGAAACCATGTAGTCGGCCAGGGCGTTGCGGTCCATGGAGCCGTCTTCGGAAACCAACCCGATGATGAGCAGGAAATTCCTGGTGGATTTGACCACCGAGACCCCCTGGCGCTGCACGATCTGGGGCAAGATCGGCATGGCAAGCTGCAGTTTGTTCTGCACCTGGACCTGGGCGATGTTCGGGTCGGTGCCGGCCTTGAAGGTCAGGTTGATGGCCACCGCCCCGGCTGAATCGCTGGTGGAGGACATGTAGATCAGGTTGTCGATGCCGTTGAGCTTCTGCTCGATGACCTGGGTGACGGTATCCTGCACGGTCTGGGCCGATGCGCCCGGATACATGGCATTGATGGTGATCTGGGGCGGGGCGATGGGCGGATACTGGGAGACCGGCAGGGTCTTGATCGCCAGCAGGCCGGCCAGCATCACCATGATGGCGATGACCCAGGCAAAGATCGGGCGGTTGATGAAAAACCGGGGCATGGGGTGACTCCTTTACTGTGTAACCGCCTGAGGCTGCGGGGTTCCGGCAGGGGAAGTTTCCGGCTTGGCGCCAAACACCACCGCCTTGACCTGGGTTCCCGGACGCGCCTTTTGTATCCCTTCCAGGATCACCCGATCTCCCACCTTCAAGCCGTCACTCACCAGCCAGTTGTCGCCAACCGTGCGCGAAACCTTGATGACGCGCGGCTCCACCTTCTCCTCACCGCCGACCACCATGACCAGGGCCTCTCCTTTCGGATTACGGCTCACTCCGCGCTGCGGCACCAGGATGGCCTGTTCGCTGACCCCTTCCTGCACAATGGCGCGGACAAACATGCCGGG
>PHAW01000263.1 GCA_002841785.1 Deltaproteobacteria bacterium HGW-Deltaproteobacteria-3
GTGGCTCCACATCCCCAATGTGGGCAAGCCCCTGCGCATCACCAGCCTGCAATCGGTGGTGGGCGGGGTTTTCAACAATGCCGACATCCTGCGCCTTGACTATGCCACGGAATACTCGGTGGAAAAGACCACGGAGCAGGGCGAGAACTACCTCCTGACCCTCAAGGCCAAAAGCGGTGCCGTGGCCTACGACAAAATCGAGATGCTGGTGAACAAAAAAGCCATGGTGCCGACCTCCGTCGCCTGCTACGCGGTGAGCGGCATGCTGATCAAGACCCTCCACTACAAGGAACTCAAGGATTTCGGCGACGGCCTGAAGCGCCCTTCGGTGATTGAAACGGACAGCCCCCTGTACAAGGGCTACAAGTCGATCATGATCTATGCCAAGATTCAGAAAAAAGAGATGGCCGACGAGATCTTCACCCTCAACGCCCTGCCCCGGATCGAGGAGCTGCGGTGAAAATAGCGCCCCACAGGCAGACCCTTGCCGCCCTGCTCGGACTCCTCTCGCTTGCCTCTTCCCCCGCCTGGACCTCGGCGGAAGAGGAATACGGCTTCGACCTGGAAGAGTTCGAGAAAAAAGACCGGGCATGGGGAGGGTATGTGGAGGCCAAATGGGAGCGGAGCGATATCAACCAGGACGGAGCCCTCTCCACCCTCAATTTGTACAAAGAGCCGCGTTCCTCCCTGGAGAGCCTGAGATCAACCCTGCAGCTTGACGGCAGGGTGAGCCGGGGGATGACGACCTTCAACTGGGTTCTGCAGGCAACCGGCGCGCAGGACGATCTTGCCTGGAACGACAAGGCGGATATTTTTGAAGGGTATGCCAGCATCAAGGCGACCCCGAACCTCTCCCTCGATCTGGGCAAAAAGGTCTTCAAGTGGGGCAAGGGATACGCCTGGAATCCGGTGGGCTTCATCGACCGGGCCAAGGACCCCAATAACCCGGAAGAGGCCATGGAGGGGTATCTCGGGGCGGGCTTTGATCTGATCAAGAGCTACGGCGGAGAGTTGCAGACCGTGGCCCTCACCGGTGTGGCCCTGCCGGTATGGCAAGGGGTGAACGAGGATTTCGGCGAACGCGACAACGTGAATCTGGCGGCCAAGCTCTACCTGCTGTACAAGGATACGGACATCGATCTGCTCTGGTACGGCGGCAACAGCCGGACCACCCGCTACGGCATCGACTTTGCCAAAAATCTGGCCGCCAACCTCGAGGTGCACGGCGAGCTGGCCCATATCCCCAAACAGCGGTATAAAGTACTTACGGAGAACAACACCCTTGCCCTGCGGGAAACCAGCGACACCAGCTATCTGGTGGGCGCCCGTTACCTGACGGAAAACGACCTCACCGCCATTGTCGAGTTCTATCACAACGACGACGGCTACACCGAGCAGGAAACGGAGCGCTTTTTCCAGCTCGTTGACCAGGGCTACAGCCAGTTTCTGGCAACCGGGAACGACACCCTGCTCCAGCAGGCGGAGGTCGTCAGCGAGTCCGGATACAGCAGGGCGCACAGCGGGCGCAACTACCTCTATGCCCGGATCACCCAGAAGGAGCCCGGTGATATCCTCTATTTCACTCCCGGGATAACCGCCATCGTCAACCTCGACGACCAGAGTCTTTCCTTAAGCCCGGAAATCGTTTACACAGGGATTACCAACTGGGAAATGCGCTTCCGTTTTTCCTGGCTCAACGGGGCGGAGATGAGCGAGTACGGGGAAAAACAAAACAGCAACAAACTGGAGCTCAGGGCTCGTTATTTTTTCTGAGAAGCCCCTGGGCGGAGCACCCTCCTCATAGGTATATCCACCGATTCCCGCGTCATTCGGCACTTTTTTACATCCCTTCGCCCTGTTGCCTGTTGACATCCGTTGTGTAAAACGCTATTTTCCCACGTTACCATGCACTCTTACACGCGGGAAAACCGCCGTTTCCGTCGGGAGCGCGGTAGAAGGCCGTGATGGCACACGATAGCCATTGCCATGAGAAGAACGGCATAAAGAGCCGTAACGGAATGATTCTCCGTAACGGCTCCTAAATATATAATACGATTGAAACCACAGCACGGGAGAAAACAATGAAGGTAGCAGCCATCGCGGAAAGCATCAACATCATGGGCAAGAGAAGCGGCACCGCCATGAAGGAACGGCGGTTCAGGAAATGGCCAAGGAAGAGTCCGCCGCCGGCGCCTCGTACCTGGATCTCAACATCGGACCGGCCCGCAAGGACGGGATCGAACTGATGCCCTGGATTGTACAGACCGTGGAAGCGGCCAGCTCCGTGCCCCTCTGCCTGGACACCACCAACACCGACGCCATGGCCGCCGGGTTCAAGGTGGTGAAAAACCGCGAAGCCGCAATCATGAACTCCATCTCCGCCCAGCCCGAGCGGATGGAAAAGCTCATCCCCGTTGCCGCCGAGGCAGGCTGCAACGTTATCGCCCTGCTCTGGGGCCCGGACGGCATGCCCCGCGACTCCAACGAGCGCTGCGCCATGGCCGTTGACCTGATGATGGCCCTGGCCGAGGCCGGCATCCCCAACGAAAAGATGCTCTTCGACCCGATCGGCACCCCCATCACCCTGGGCGCCGACCAGATCGCCTCGGGTCTTGAGTTCATGTCCATGCTGCAGGAGATCGCCCCCGGCGCCGGCTCCACCGTTGGTCTGTCCAACGTTTCCAACGGCGTGGCCGAGCACCTGCGCAAGTATCTGGACCGCACCTACCTCATCATGCTGATGAAGCACGGGATCACCACCGCCATCGTCAATTCCTACGATGCCGAGCTCATGGCGATCTGCAAGGGCGAGCGCCAGGATCTGGTGGACATGGTCCACAACATGATGGACGGCAACGATCCCGATCCCGCGGGCCTCACCGGCACCGCGCTGGAGCACTATAAGACCTATAAGGTTCTCTCCGGCCAGAACGTGTTCAGCGAGTCCTGGCTGACTCTGTAAAAAAGCGGTATCATATAGAGGCCGCTTTCTCGAATCCGGGACGGCCTTTTCTAAAAAGAGGGGGCTGCGGCCTCCTCTTTTTTTTTTGGGGTATGGAAGTTATGGCGGACATTCCCACGCACCACATGATATACGGCAGCCTGATCGATTACGTCACCGGCGAGCCGCTGGTGGACACCGACGACGAGCGCTACCGCCAGAAACTGGCCCGGCTGCTCGTGGAAGAACGGGGCTTTGCCAAAAACGAATTGGGGATGCGGCGCAGGATTGAAACCCTGTTTGCCAAACAGTTCGTGGTCTCGAAGATCGACATCGTGGTGAGCATCGCTGGCCAGCGGGTGATGGTGGTGCGCTACGGCCCCGGCTCGCTGGTGACCAGGGAACGGGCCGCCATTGCCGCGGCCAGGGTGTTGGAAGAAGACCAGATGATTCCCCTGGCGGTGGTGACCAACGGCGAGGACGGTGAACTGCTGAACGCCAGGACCGGCAAGGTGCTGGCCACCGGGCTTGATGCCATCCCCACCCGGGAGCAGGTTGTCGCCATGCTGCCTACTCTTGATTTCACCCCCGTCGCCCCCCAGCGGCGGGAGCCGGAACTGCGGATTTTGAACGCCTTTGATGTCGAGGTCTGCTGCTCCGGCGGACCCTGCGCCTTGCCGGGGGCGAAAGAAGGCTGAATTTTTTTGCCACGTGTCAATTATCGGCAGCAGTTCCGATAACCCCACGAAAGGACACGAAATAAAAAAACTGTTTCCCCAGAAAAAGCCCGCCTCGATCTGCACCCCTTAAAACTTTCGTGTTTAAACTTAACAACCACCGTCTAAAGACGGTGGGTTAAAATAAATGACTGAAAGTCAGGATACGGGTCGGATAGACCCGTCATGACTCCGTTTTAAAATC
>PHAW01000034.1 GCA_002841785.1 Deltaproteobacteria bacterium HGW-Deltaproteobacteria-3
CCTGCCGTACAAGCTGCGGGAATTCGAGGTCATGGGCTTTTCCGGCTTCGAGGCGCGCTACTATTCGCAATTTGAACAGTTCGCCGGCGACCTGGGCCGAGCCACCGACCTGCAGATGCTGCTCAACGCCCTGGCCTTCAAGCTCATCGCCAGCGGTGCTTGCAGCCATCAGCACATCCCCGACACCCCCTTTGTGGAAAGCGAGCGCCGCCAGATCCTGTTCGGCACGGCCATCGGCATCCCCACCTTTTTCGTACACAAGGACACGCCCAACCGCTTTCTGCGGGCCATCCTGAAAAAAACCAAGAACACCCGGACCAGCCACCGCTACCCCGGCTACCTGCGAGTGCTGCATCAGGAGTACCGCCTTGCCCTGCTTGCGATGATCCGCGAAGAGGCGGCCGAACTGGTGGAGGGTTTCGGCTTTGGTGATCTGCTGGGTGATCTGGAGCTGCGGTTGCGGGAGCCTGCCAAGTATGGGGCCTCGGGCCGGTTGACCGCCGGGATTCTCGCCAAGGGGGGCGCCGATTCCCCCTACGACATGTCGGCCAGGGAGTTCAACCTGGCGGCGGAGCGCTATTACCGCGAGGAGCTGCGGCAGGAGCAGATCAGTGAAGGGTGGCAGTATGTTGCCGAGGACATCCAGGCCATGGCGGCCGGCGAGATCCCGCTTTCCCTGGAGATGCGCGAGGAAGTGAACGCCATCCTCGGCACCCAGGAGGTCGACGGTTTCCTCCGCCAGACCCGGGATGAACTGCTGGGCGATTCCCTTGGCCCGGAAAACGCGGCGCGGCTGCTGCAACTCATGATCATTGCCGAGGACTTGGATACCAAGCGGCAAAAACAAACCCTTTAGGAGACGCAGCCATGCATCAATACGTCGAACGGCTGAACAACACGGTGATCACCGAGGAACTCTTCGGCGACCGGATTGTGCGCTTCCTCTACTCCCGGGCCAGGGAGAAGGCTCCGTTTCTCTTTCGCCTGGCAACCTCGGCCCGCATGTCGAGCCTGTTGAGCCTGTACCATTTTGATCTGGCCCTGGGGCCGCGATTGAGCGGCAACTCCCGCTTCCTGGCGCGCTGCGGCGTCGATCTTGACGAATGCGTGGCTCCGCGCGCACATTTCACCACCCCCCGCAAGATCTTCGAGCGGCAGATCCGCTACTGGGAATGCCGCCCTATGCCCCAGTCGGAGGCGGCCGTGACCTCACCCGCCGACGCCCGGGTGGCGCTGGGCGGTCTGGCCCCTGAGTCCCCGCTCTTTCTCAAGGACAAGTTTTTCGATTACCAGGAGTTGCTGGGGAAAGACCGGCACCACTGGCTGGACACCTTCAGCCACGGCGACTACGCGATCTTCCGGCTGACCCCGGACAAGTACCACTACAACCACACCCCGGTCTCCGGCCGGGTGGTGGATCACTACTCCCTGGGCGGCGTGTACCATTCCTGCAACCCCGGCGCGGTGGTGGAGGTGGTCACCCCGTATTCCAAGAACAAACGGGTGGTCACCGTCATCGACACCGACGTGGCGGGCGGCACCGGGGTGGGGCATGTGGCCATGGTGGAGGTGGTAGCCATGATGATCGGCGACATCGTGCAATGTTACAGCGATACGGGCTATGACCGCCCGCTGCGGATCCATCCCGGCATGTTCCTGAGCAAGGGGCAGCCCAAAAGCCTCTACCGGCCGGGAAGCAGCACCGACATCCTGCTTTTTGAAAAAGACCGGATCAGTTTTGCCGGGGATCTCCTGGAAAAAGGAAGAAGGACCGATGTGCACAGCCGCTTCAGCCTCGGTTTCGGCCGCCCCCTGGTGGAGATCGAGGTTCAGGCGCGCTCCCTCATCGCCATGGCACGCGACTAAAACACTATATTTTCCAATCAAGGAGCAACGAGATGAGCAACTCCCTCTTCATCCTGACCCTGGGCCTGACGCTGCTTCCCCTGCTGCTGTGGGCCTACACCGTGTTGCCCCGGGAAAAGTGGCAGATCATCGCCGCGATCCCGACCCAAAAGGGTGAGTCGGACGGCTGCTGGCACGGCACCAATCTCACCTATTACGGGGCGCTGCTGGCCAGCGGCTCCCTTTTCGGGGCGATATCCTTTTTTCTGCTCCTGGGTTCCCTGGGGGTGCCCGGGTGGGGGATCATCGGGATGGTCCTCGGGGTGATGGGCTGCTCGGTGGCCGCGGCCAAGCTGCTCGCCATGGCAGTGGAGAAGAAACGCAATACCTTCACCGTGGGCGGCGCCGCCATCATCGGCCTGCTGAGCATGCCCCCGGCAGTAGCGGCCTATAACGGCCTGGCCGCACGCTTGGAGGCATCATTGGTCTCCCTCATCCCGGCGATGGCGGCCCTGGCTGTCGCCTATCTGCTGGGCGAGGGGATCGGCCGGCTCGCCTGCCTCAGCTTCGGCTGCTGCTACGGCAAGCCCTTATCCGAGCTGGGTCCGAAGGCGCGCCGGCTCTTCGCCCCATTCGCCGCCACCTTCCATGGCTCCACCAAGAAGATTGCCTATGCCTCCGGCCTGGCCGGGGTCGGGGTGGTGCCGATCCAGGCCATCACCTCATTGCTTTCGGTGACCATCGGCCTGGCGGCCATGTATCTCTTTCTGGAGGGATATTTCCGCGCCGCCTTCCTGCTCGCCGCCCTCTTCGCCCTTGGCTGGCGGATCCTTTCCGAGTATTTCCGCGCCGACTACCGGGGCGAGGGGAAATTTTCCGCCTATCAGCAAATGGCCCTGTGGGGCATGGGCTACTGCGCGCTGCTGGCCCTGTATGGCAACAGCGGCGCAGACAGCCGGACCGATCTGAATGCCGGGCTGGCCTCGCTCTGGAACCCGGCCCCCCTGCTCTTTTTTCAGGCCCTCTGGCTGCTGCTCTTCATCTATACGGGGTTCAGCACGGTGACCGGCGCCACGCTCACCTTCCACGTGCGCCAGGAAAAAATCTAAAAAAAGGTGCAAGGCTCAAGGTGAAAGGTGAAAGGTGAAAGGCAAAAAAACCACGTACTCCTTTAACCTTGGGCCTTTAGCCTTTCACCTGTACCTCCAAGCCACTCCATGGTGGCCGTAACCACATCCTTCACCGAATAGGGTTTGGCGAAATAGGCATTGGCGCCCAGCCCCATACCTTTTTCAATATCCTGAGGCGCGGAGAGCGCGGAGAGCATGACCACCGGGGTTCCGGCCAGGTCCCGGTCCGGGTGCGAACGGATCAGCCTGCAGACCTCGTGCCCGTCAATGCGGGGCAGCATGAGATCGAGGAGAACCAGGGCGGGCCGCAACTGTTCCACAAGGGCAAAGGCGGTCAGGCCGTCATGGGCCACGGCCACGGGCACCCTGTTTTTCCGTAGCGAGTAGCAGAGCAGATGGGCGATATCCTCGTCGTCCTCTACCACCAGCACCATGCCTGGTTCCTGGCGGGGGCGGCTTTCGTCATGGTGCCTTGCCTGCATTGTCTGCATTGCCTGGGGCCTCCTCTCTGGTTTTTTCCCGTTCATACGGCTTTCGCGTCTTCCAGCACCATCTCCGCCCGGACTTCCCCCCGCCGGTTGCGGACAATGGACGAGCCTTTCTCCTGCTTGGCCGCCCGCTTGACCCCCGAGGCGAGAAAGGCCAGCTCCGCGTAGGAATTCACCGGGCATTCCTCGGTGCTGACGATCCCTATGGAGAGCGACAGCAAGGCAAACCTGCGCTGCTCCCCCTGTCGGTCCCGGGCATAATAATGCCCCTGGCGAAACTCCTGCTCGCCATGGAATTCCGGCAACAGACCCATCAGGCCATCGATGATCTCCCGGCAGATCCGCTGCGAGGCATGGGGCCGGGTGATGACGATGAAATCATCCCCGCCGATGTGGCCGACAAAGCGGAAACGGTCGTTGACTCCGGGCTGAACGATATCGACGATGAGCCGGCCGATCCGCTGGATGACCATGTCCCCCTTTTCAAAACCGTAATAATCGTTGTAGGGCTTGAAGTCGTCGATATCGATGTAGCAAACGTCGAAGTTGACCTTGCGCTGCAGAAGAGTGGCCACGGTGCGCTGGATGAATTCGTTGCCCGGCAGCCCGGACAGGGGGTTTGCGCCCTTGGCCAACTGGATGCTTTTCCGGGTGATGGCCTCGAGCAGGGCGTTGATGGCCACGGTGCCGAGATATTTGCCGTTTTGGGCCACGCAGATGTCGTCGTAGAGATGCCTGCCCCGGCGGGCCTTGATCCGCCGAACCACCTCCTCCATGGGCGTGGCCGCATCAACCAGGAGAAAATCATCCCCCAGCACATCCTTGACCGCCCGGTGGGCGGATAGGGCAAAGCCGTAGCCATGGGGGCCTACCATCTGTTTTTCCAGAAAATGCATCCGGTTCAGCATGCCCAGCACCCTCTGCTCATCGACCACCGGAATGCCTTGCAGCTTGACATCATCCATGAACCGCTGGTGGGCGGTCATCAGGGAGTGCTGCGGGGAAAGCGGCTCGATGTACTTGACGGTGGCGCCGATGGTGCAGGCCTCGCCCGGCGCTTCCGGGCAGTACGAAACATCCTCCCGGACAACCAGCGGGGCGAGACGCTGCCGGGAAAGGTCCGGCCCGGGACGTTCCAGCAAAAAACCCTGGAGCAGGTCGATATCGAACCGGGCAATGGCCTCCAGCTCTTCCTGACGCTCGATCCCCTCGGCGATCACGGTGATGCCGAGCTTGTGGCATACTGTGGCAATGGCGTCCACCAGATTATGCTTGAAGGAATCCCGGTCGACATTGGTGATGAAATGCCGGTCCACCTTGAGGTAATCCGGCTCGATGACCGAAAGCATCTTCAGCCCGCCGTAGCCCACGCCGAAGTCATCGATGGCGATCTTGTAGCCCCGTTTCCGGTAGTACTCCACCGACTTCTTGAATACATCATAATTGCGGATCGCCTCCTGCTCGGTGATCTCCAGAATGATCCGCTCCTTGGCAATGCCGCATTCCTCGGCGAGCCGGTCGGTGGCCCCGCCCCGGTGATCGGGATGCATGAGAGTGGCCGGGCAGATATTCACATACAGGTATCCGTTTCTCTGGGCAAAACCCAGCTCCCCGGCCCGGCAGAAGGCATTTTCCCGGCACAGCATATCGAGGGTCGAGATGATCCCCTCGGCCTGCGCTCGCTGAAAAAGCTCTCCGATATCGAAGGGCAGGTTCCTGGCCTCCCGCAGCCTGGCCAGGGCCTCATACCCGAAGATCTCCCCGGTGCGCCGGGAAAAGACGGGCTGAAACCAGGCGGTGAGCCCATTATTATCAAGGAGATCCAGGATCTCTGCCCGCGATATTCTGCCGGGCTGGAACCCCCCGCGTCCGGCCTCTCTTTCCAGCAGCATGCATACCTCCGCCGCCTGGCTCATGCGGCCACCAGCCTGGGAACGAACTCAACGGTTTCTTCCTCCGCCCAGGCTGCTTCCTCCGCCGCTTCCTCTTGCCCGTTGATCAGGGTAATCAGCGCCCCAGAGATGCGGCGCAGCTCCACAGCCTGCGTCCGCAACTCCGCCGCGGTTCTCGCGGCCTCTTCCGCCTCGGACGAGGCCGCCAGGCTCACCGTGTCGATCTCACCCATGGCCGCGCTCACCTGCCGGATGCCGAGAACCTGCTCGTCACTGGCCTGGGCGATGTTCTGCACCTCTTCGTTCACCTTGGCGATACCCTGGTGGATCTCGACAAACGCCTTGTCCAGGGTTTCGCAGAGCACGCTGCCCTGCTTGACCTTCTCGATATTGTTCTGAATTATGTCGCCGGTCTCCTTGGCGGAAGAAGCCACATTATGGGCCAGTCTCCGGATTTCGTCGGCAACCACCCCGAATCCGGCCCCCGCCTCTCCGGCCCTGGCCGCCTCCACCGCGGCGTTGAGCGCCAGCAGGTTGGTCTGAAAGGCAATGTCGTTGATGTTCTTGATGATCTTCATCACCTCGGAAGACTGGCCTTCGATCTCCTGCATGGCCTGGAGCATCATTGCCATCTGCTCTCCGCCCTCCCGCACCACCTGTTGCATCTCCCTGGAAAGGGCGCTGGCCTGCCGGGCGCTTTCGTTGTTGGCATGGGTCTGGCCGAGGAGCTGTTCGATGGAGGCCCCGGTCTCTTCCACCCCGGCGGCCTGACGCCCCGCCCCTTCCGCCAGGCTCAGGCTTGAGGCGGACAACTGGGTTGACTCCTCATAGACCTGCTCCACCACACCCTGCAAGCGCTCCTTGATCTGCAGCAAGGGCTGCATCACCTTGCGGCTGAGGTAAAAGAGGATGAACAGAAAGACGCCGAAAACGCCAATACCGGACCCGACAAGGGCAAGGAGAGAAAAGGTTTTCGCCTGCCGGAACAGAGCCTCATGCTCGGTCCCCACCGCGACGATGGCCTCTCCGGTTCCCACCCCTGTCTGCCTGGCAACATGTTCGGCCAGGCTCCGGGACAGGGTAACGGCCTGCACGACCTGGTCGCCGGTGTACTGATCCGCGGCCCGGATTCCGTCGGAATATTTCTCCTGGAACTCTATCATGCCCTGGCCGACGATGAGCTGCCGTTTGAACTTGGCATATTCCCCGGAAATCCGCTGCAAGAGATCCAAAGCGGCAGGATCCCGCGCCAGGGCCTTTTGCCCGGCCGCCAGCATGGCGCTGATCCTGATATCGCCCTTTGCCAGCTCTTGGGCGTACTTGGCCCGCATATCCAGAAACTGACCCCGGATCAAAAAATTCTTCCACTGCAGCATCTGCTCCAACAGGGCTGCCTGCAGCTCCCGGACCAGGAGCACATTGTCGATGCCGTCCTCCCCGGAAACCTTGATGCCCTCGGTTGCCTGGCTTGCTCCGGAGATGAGACGCTGCTGGGTGTTTATCGAAATGGTGTACAGCACACCCATCCCCGCTCCCGCGGCCAGCATGATAAAGACGAAGAAAAATCCAAGCTTGTTTTTCAGGTTCCACCGCACGGCACATCCCCCCTGTTATTGATGAATCGGTTACGCGCTTTTCCGCTGCTTCGGCTGCATGGCCACGATTCCGGAGACAACAGCGCCCTTCGGCGCCACGCACCCCATCTCGAAGGAGAAGAGATAGGCGGGGCACACGGTATGCCTGCCGCTTTGGCAATAGCTTTCCAGCTCGCGCAGACTGGGGACGTAAGGGGTGTTTTTGGCGGAACAACTGGCAACGGACCAGATGTGCGTGCCTCGGCGGTAATGCAGAAGATGTTTGCAGGACATGGCGATAGCCTCCATATGCGGTTGGGGTGATTGTGTTTCCTTTGTAATCACACTACCGCCCGTCTGTTAGGGAATGATTACGGAGAGGTTATTTTTCCGCTTAAAAAAACACCCCCTGCCGATGCTCTGACAGGGGGGTGCAAGGAGTGAGATGTGCTGCGCAACATACTGCGGAACTGTTTATTTTCCGTTACCTCGCCATTATTTTCAGGGTAAGGCCGCCCTGCCTCGGGAGGAGAGACAGGGCGGCTTACACCGCTTCGAGGAGGAACTAGAACTTATAGCTTACGTCGAACTGATAGATGTCCACCTGATCTTCTTTGGCCGCGGCGTAATCCTCGTCGCGCTCAAAGCTGAGCCAGGTGACATCGGCGGACCAGTTCTTGGTGATTGCGTAGCCTGCCTGCACCCGGTGGCCTTTCTTGTTGGTTTTGGAGAGCCCGTCGCCGAAATCGGAGTCGGAGAGGTAGCCGAAGAGCGAATCCGCCTCAACCACCGAGTAGGCATAACCCAGCTTGAAGGCGCCGTATGTGGCGTCACCCCCTAGCACCCAGCCCATGTCGGCATCCTCGGGTTTCTGGGTAAAGCTGCTGCCTGCCTGGCTCTGGCCGACGGCTCCGTCGGCGCCGAAGTTCTGCCAGAGCTGGCCGTAGAGGGAGAGCTTGACCGGGCCGGCCGGAAAGGAAACCTTGCCGTACAGGTCGCCGATGTTGAGTTCATATTTGTCCTCATCAACCGCATTCAGGGAAAATGCCGAGAGGCCTTCGTTGATCAGGGACTTGCTGTAGGTGTGATAGCCCGCGGCCAGGGTATAGCTGGCTTCGCCCACCTTGCCGTTGTATCCGGCCTGCCCGGCCACCAGGGTGGCGGTGTTGTCGTCGTTCACCAGCTTGGCGCTGTAGCCGCCCACGGTGGCGAATACCCCTTCCTTGGCCCCGTAATGACCGGTCAGGCCGGCCAGACGCACGTCGCCGTCCCAGAATACCCAGGAACTCTTGTAGGGGTTCTCGTGCTGGCCGAGGGTAAAGGAAAAATCGTTCCACTTGTGCTTGGCATAGGCGTAGTCAAGACGGATATCGCCGGTTTCAAAGGGCTTGTCCTCGCTCCAGGTGTCGTTGGTGCTGGTGGGGTCGTCGCTGCCAGTGGCAAGCCCGGCGCCGACCTGCCAGTTTTCCTCCTTGTTGTCCCAGACGCCGCCGAGCCGGAAGCGGGTCCGCCAGCGGTCGCGGGAGACATCGGTGGAACCGCTGTTGTCTTTGTAGTCGCGGTCGCGGATCTCGTAACGCGCCCGCAGGTCGCCCTTGAGCGTGAGCTGATCGATAAACTTGTTGGCCAGGGCAACCTTGCTGCCCCCGCTCTTCTTGACCTCCTCCTCGACCTTGGCCGAGACCTTCTTGTCCACCATGGCCCCAAGGGCGTCGATGTGCTCCTGCTGGGAGGCGACCTTGTTGCGCAGATCTTCAAGCTCCTTCAGGATCTGCTCGTCGCTCATCCCTGCGCCCGCCAGAGCGGCTGCGGGCAGGGCCAGGCAAAGGCCCAGTGCTGCCGCCGCTGATAAAACCTTTCTCATGCTGTTTCTCCTTTTTCCGTAAAATTTATAAAGATTTCTCCCCGGCACAAGCAGACAGCGGGAAGCACAAGCCCGACCAAGGGCAACGGCCAAAATGTTACGGAGAAGGTACCGGGCACATGTTAGCGCGCGGTCACCCTTTGATTAAAAGGAGATTAAAAGAGGATTAGCACGGCGAAGATGAGTGTTCGGTTTCGAGAAGGTTCATTTTCTGTTCATCTCCTAACGAACCCCTAATAAAATTCTAACAATCAGGGAGCATAGTGGGTGCCAGACGAACCGACCAAGTCACACCTGGGCAGAGGCTATTCCCCAACCACACTTTTAAGGAGAGACACCATGATGATGCACAAAGGTTTTTTGAACAATGTCACAAAGGCTGCGCTGGCAGGCTGCCTGATCGCCGTCACCGCCACCACCGCTTTTGCGGAGGCAGTTACGGTAGATCCTAAAATCCCGGCCTATAAAAAGGTAAGCGGCGTCTCCGGCAACCTGGACAGCATCGGTTCCGACACCCTGAACAATCTGTTGACCTACTGGGCCGAAGGCTTCCGCAAGGAATACCCCAATGTCCGCATCCAGATCGAGGGCAAGGGCTCAAGCACCGCACCGCCCGCTCTCCTTTCCGGCACCGCCCAGCTCGGTCCCATGTCCAGGGCGATGAAATCCGAGGAGATCGACGCCTTCACCAAGAAATACGGCTACGCCCCCACCAGAATCGATGTTGCCCTCGATTCCCTGGCTGTGTACGTCAACAAGGACAACCCCATCAAGGAGCTGAGCCTGCAAGAGGTTGACGCGATCTTCTCCAAAACCCGCAAGGGCGGGCTGAGCGAGGAAATCACCACCTGGGGCCAGGTGGCCCTTACCGGCCCCTGGCAGCAGGCGCCCATGAGCATCTATGGCCGTAACTCCGCCTCCGGCACCTACGGCTACTTCAAGGAAAATGCCCTGTTCAAGGGGGACTTCAAGGATACCGTCAAGGAACAGCCCGGTTCCGCTTCAGTGGTAATGGGAATCACCGAGGACAAAAACGGCATCGGCTACTCCGGCATCGGCTACAAGACCTCCGGGGTCAAGGCCATCGCCCTGAGCAAGAAAAAGGGAGAAAAGGGCCAGGAAGCCAGTTTTCTGCCCGCCGTGACCACCGAATTCCTTAAATACATCCTCTCCAAGGCAGGCCAGGAGATCGTCATAAAAGACGGCTTCCTGCCCCTGCCCGCCAAGGTCGTGGAAAAAGAGCTCGCCAAGCTCAAGTAGTGATGAACTCGCAACAATGGAAAAAAAGCCACAGGTCCGCAACACAAGATCAAGGAGTTACAGCCGCAAAGCGGCGAAGCAATAACCGTTGTAATCGCGTCTTTTCTTGCGATTTCAACAAGTAATCCCCTCCCCGGCTCAAGCCGGATACACATTCACCTCCCCTGCCCCCGTGAAGGCCTTCGTCTGCAAGACGGCCTTCACGGGGGCTTCTCCGGTAGAAGCCCTAAGCCGCAGGATTGAGAACAACAAGGAACGGTATGCCGAAACTCGACAAGCAATTCATCAAAAAGGTCCGCAGGCAGGACCGGTTCGCCACCCGGGCCATCACAGTGGGCGGCCTGCTGGTCATCGCCAGTGTCATCGCCATTCTGGTGCTGATCGTCCGGGTGACCCTGCCGCTGTTTCAGCCGGCCGGCGCCGAGATCAGCCACCGGCTGACCGTGAAATCCGGAACAGCCCCTGTCCTTGCCGTGGGCATGGACGATACCCAGGAGGTGGGTTTTACCCTGGACACCACCGGACTTTTCTCCTTCTACGATCTCGCCTCGGGCAAACCCTTTTTCACCGCCCCCGCCTCCACCCGAAAAGCCACGGTCCAATCCGTCGAGAGCAACAAGAACAACGTCTTTGCCCTGCTGTGGGAAGACAACAGCGTCACCGTTTCCCAGGTGGATTTCCGGCTGCTTTATGACGATTCCGGCCTGCGGACCGTCCAACCGGAAATCAGCCAACTGGGCGATTATCCCCCCCGCAGCTATCCGGCCCCGGTCAAGAGCATGATGGTCCGCAGCCATGAAGGGCGGCTGACCCAGGTGGCGCTGCTGGCGGACAACCGCTTCCAGATAGACCATGAGGTCGCCACCACCAATATCTTGGGCGATGAAAAAAAAGAGGCTTTTTCCTTTCTGCTCAATGAAGAGCTGCCGGGCCCAATCACCGCTTTCACCCTTGACGAGCAAGGCTCCGCCCTCTTTGCCGGCACCGGCGCCGGCAGCCTGTTGCGTTGGGACCTGGGGGAAAACGAGAGTGCAGAGCGCACCGACAATGTGGTGGCCGTCGCCGGCGATAAGCCTGTCACCGCCCTGGCCATGGTGTTTGGCGACATCTCCGTGGCGGTGGGCGGCGCCGATGGCTCCCTTGCCACCTGGAGCCAGATCTGGACCGGGGAAGGAGACGACCGGGTGCGGCGGCTCCGCAAAACCCATACCCTGACCAGCCACCAGGCCCCGGTGGAGCGCATCATCCCCTCCCGCCGCTCCAAATCCCTGGTCAGCCTCGGGGCTGACGGCAAGACCCATTTCGATCATATGACCAGCGAAAAACACCTGCTGAATCTCGACCCCGCCCTGACCATGGCGGGCATCTCCGGCCAGGGCAACGGCCTGATCGGCCTTGATTCGAAGAACACCCTCACCGTATGGAACGTCGACTCCCCGCATCCGGAGATCAGCCTGAAAACCCTGTTCGGCAAGGTCTGGTACGAAAGCTACGACAAGCCGGAGTATGTCTGGCAGTCCTCCTCCGCCTCCGATGATTTCGAACCGAAACTCAGCCTGGTCCCGCTGCTCTTCGGCACCATCAAGGGCACCCTGTACGCCATGATCTTTGCCGTGCCGCTCGCCATCTTCGGCGCGGTCTACACCAGCCAGTTTTCCACCGCCGGCTTTAAAAAGACCGTCAAGCCGGTGGTGGAGATCATGGCCTCAATCCCCTCGGTGGTCATCGGCTTTCTCATCGCCCTCTGGCTGGCGCCCATCGTGGAAAAGGCCATTCTCGCCGTGATCCTGGGGGTGCTGCTCCTGCCGCTGATCTTTGTAACAATCATGGCCGTGCTCCGACCTTTCTACAAAACGCCCACCCTGCAGAATTTCTGCTCCGGCCATGAATTTCTGCTGCTGGTGCCGGTCATCTTCCTGGCCGGAGCCCTGGCCATGGGGATTGCCCCCTTCGTGGAGCAACTGCTCTTTGCAGGCGACTTCAAGCAATGGCTCTACAACGACTTGGGGCTGCGCTACGACCAGCGCAACTGCATCATCATCGCCTTCGGTCTTGGCATCGCGGTGATCCCCATCATCTTTTCCATCACCGAGGACGCCATCTCCAACATTCCGCCCAGCCTGACCGCCGCCTCACTGGCCCTGGGCGCCAGCCGCTGGCAGACGATCTGGCGGGTGGTGCTGCCCTCGGCCAGCCCCGGCATCTTTGCCGCGATCATGATCGGTTTCGGCCGGGCGGTGGGGGAAACCATGATCGTGCTCATGGCCACCGGCAACACCCCCATCCTCGACTGGTCCATCTTCAACGGCATGCGGACCCTGTCCGCCAACATCGCCGTGGAGCCCTGACCTTTGTGGTGAACACCGGGGCGGAACTGGTGCGCGAGCGGTTACGCAAGAAATATGGGCGGTACTAAAAAAAAAGATCGCCACGAAATCCACGAAAAATGCTTTTCAATCTGATTACCTGGTCCTTTTTCGTGATTTTCGTGGGTTTATCGGCACTGCTGCCGATGACTGACACGTGGCAAAGTCCTATAAGTTTGGAGAGAATATTATGACCAAAAGATTCTGGCGGCAGGGAGAACCCTTTGTCTGGGCCACGGGCCTGGCCCTTTCCCTGATCCTCTTCCTGACCCTGCTCCTCTTCTATGTCGTCATGGCCAACGGACTCGCGGTCTTCTGGCCGAAAAAGGTCGCCCTGGCGACCCTGCAGGATGGCCGCTCCCTGCTCGGGGAGATTGTCCAGGAAGAAATCATCCCTCACACCGACAAAAAGCGGCTCCAGTTCAAGATCGGCAACCGGGATCTCTACGGATTTGACTTCAAATGGGTGGATGCCTCGGAAATCACCAGTCTCACCTACCCGAAAGATGTCCATGTGCTTGAGCGCCAGGAATACGGCAATTTCTACGGATACTTAAGCGAATTCGAGGTCAAGGGAATCGCCCCGCCCGTCTCCGGGTCCAACAGTCTGGCCCAGACCATTGCAGCCCTCGAAGACCGGAAAGTTGAGGTGCATCTTTTGGGCAAAAAGATCGCCAACCTCAACCGGCGGGTGGAGCTGATCGATCACCACCTGGCCAAGGCCCGCTACAATAAAGAAGAGAACACCCCGGCCCTCGCCGCCATGCAAGGGGAAAAGCAGGGACTCAAAACCGAGTTCGAGGCGCTGGTCTCCATCCTCAGCGAGAAATCCGCGGCCCTGGCCACCAATCAGGCGATCTTCACCGATGCCAATGGCCGGACCAAGGCCGTAGCCCTGCCCAACATCGTCCGCGCCTACCAGCCGAACAACATGTCGTTTTTCGCCAAATGCACCTATTACCTGGAGCGGCTGCGGGAACTTCTTTTTGACGAACCCCGGGAATCAAACACCGAGGGCGGTCTCTTCCCGGCCATCTTCGGCACCGTCATGCTGATCTTTCTCATGTCCATCCTCTCCTTTCCCCTGGGGGTGCTGGCCGGCATCTATCTGCGCGAATACGCCAAGGACGGCTGGCTGGTGAAGATGGTCCGCATCGCGGTCAACAACCTGGCTGGCATCCCCTCCATCGTTTACGGCATCTTCGGCCTGGGCTTTTTCGTCTACGGAATCGGCGGCGGTATCGACCAGTTGTTTTTCCCGGAACGGCTGCCCGCCCCGACCTTCGGCACCGGCGGCATCCTCTGGACCAGCCTCACCCTGGGGCTGCTCACCGTGCCGGTGGTGATCGTTGCTACGGAAGAGGCCCTGGGCTCGATTCCTCCCGGCATCCGGGAAGGCTCGCAGGCCCTGGCCGCCACCAAGCTCCAGACCCTGACCAGGATCCTGCTGCCCATGGCTTCGCCGGGCATCCTCACCGGCTTCATCCTGGCCATGGCCCGAGCCGCGGGCGAGGTTGCCCCGCTGATGATCACCGGCGTGGTCAAACTGGCTCCGGCCCTGCCGTTGGACGGGGTCTTCCCCTTCCTGCACCTGGACCGGAAATTCATGCATCTCGGGTTTCATATCTACGACATCGGCTTTCAATCCCCCAACGTGGAGGCGGCCAAGCCCATGGTCTATGTCACCACCCTGCTGCTGATCCTGATCGTGCTGGCGATGACCAGCACGGCCATCCATCTGCGCAACAAGATGCGGCAACGCCATTCCGTGGCCGATGTGTAATAAGGGAATAACTGTTCGTAGATTATCAGTTGCTTTGGGGACCATAGTTGATGAACTCGCAATCACCGTCACCCCGGCGAAGGCCGGGGGCCATCCTTGTCGTAACGATCCGAAGACACTGGATTCCGGCCTTCGCCGGAATGACGAAAAATCAAAAAAATCGACTTGTTGCGAGTCCATCATAGTCATCAACGAGGAGAGAAAATGTCAACACCCGACACCGCCATAATCCGTATTGAAAACCCGCAGGTCGAGGTCGAGAACCTGAACCTCTACTACGGATCGAGCCAGGCGCTTAAGGATCTGACCTTCGGGATTCCCGGCCAGCAGGTGACCGCCCTGATCGGCCCCTCAGGCTGCGGCAAATCCACCCTGATCCGCTGCATCAACCGGATGAACGATCTGGTCGACGGGCTGCGCATCGAGGGGGCCATCACGATCAACGGGGAAAATATCAACGACCCCGGCCTCGATGTGATCGAACTGCGACGCAAGGTCGGCATGGTCTTCCAGAAATGGAACCCGTTTCCCAAATCCATCTACGAAAACATCGTCTACGGGTTGCGAATCGCCGGCATCCAGGACAAAGCCGTGCTCGACGAAGCCGCGGAGAAATGCCTGAAGCGGGCCGCTCTCTGGGACGAGGTCAAGGACCGGCTGCACCAGTCGGCCATGGGTCTTTCCGGCGGCCAGATGCAGCGGCTCTGCATCGCCCGCGCCATAGCGGTAAGCCCGGAGATCATCCTCATGGACGAGCCCTGCTCGGCCCTGGACCCGCGCTCCACCGGCAGGATCGAGGATCTCATCCGCGAACTGCGGGGGGAATACACCATCATCATCGTCACCCACAACATGCAGCAGGCAGCGCGGATCTCCGACTACACGGCGTACATGTACCTCGGGGAGCTCATCGAATACGGACCGACCCAGAGGCTGTTCACCATGCCGGAGAAAAAGGAAACCGAGGATTATATCACCGGCAGATTCGGCTGATCGCGCGAGGGAGTGCAGGCAAACAAATCTTCCCCCGAAAAATTATCGTTCGCGGTGAGCCTGTCGAACCGCAGTTCCAGACACTGCAGGCCTTCGACAAGCTCAGGCCGAACGGAAGAAGCAGGAGAAAAAACATGGCTAACAACATTCAAACGGAAATAGAAAAACTCAAAAAACAGATCGTCTATCTCGGCGCTGCGGTGCAGGAAAACATGCAGAACTCGGTCAAGGCGTTGTGGGGAAAAAATCCCGATCTGGCCCGGAAAGTCATCGCCACGGACAAGGACGAGATCGACCGCATGGAGATCAGCGTGGAAGAGGAATGCCTGCGCCTCCTGGCCCTGCACCAGCCCGTGGCCGGCGACCTGCGCTTCATCGTCACCGTGCTCAAGATCGACAACGACCTGGAGCGCATCGGCGACCTGGCCGCCAAGATCGCGGACAAGGTCATCCTGCTCCACGACATCGACCCGGTCCACTTTGCCGCCGACGGCATGCAGATTCCCGAGATGTTCAACGCCATGTTTGCCAAAACCATCTGGATGTTCCAGAATACCATGGAAGCCTTTGTCAACGAGGATACCGACCTGGCCTACAAGGTGTGCCTGGAGGATGACGAGGTGGACCGGGCCAAGGGCGCCATCCGCACCGAGATGGAGGAGATCATCATGCGCGACCCGGCCCAGCAGGTCTACCTGGCCAAGCTGATCAGCGTGGCCAGGAGCATGGAGCGCATCGCCGATCACTGCACCAATATCTGCGAAGACATTATTTATATGGCGCAGGGCAAAATTGTCCGCCATCATATAATGCGATAGCCTAAAGGAAACCGATCAGGAGATACGTAATGGCCAGAGAAACCATCCTTGTCGTGGAAGACGATGAAAACATCCAGCAGTTGGTGGGCTACAACCTGGCCAAGGCAGGGTTTCATGTGCTTTATGCCGACAACGGGGAACAGGCGCTCAACGTGATCAAACGGGAAAAACCGGAGCTGATCGTTCTGGACCTCATGCTCCCCGGCTTGAGCGGCTTCGAGATCTGCAAGCTGGTGCGCAAGGATCCCAAGACCAAGAACCTGCCCATTGTCATGCTCACCGCCAAGAGCGAGGAAAACGACATGGCCGCGGGCCTTGATCTGGGGGCGGACGATTACATCACCAAGCCCTTCAGCCCCAAGATCCTCGTCTCCCGGATCAAGGCGGCCCTGCGCCGCAAGGAGGGATTGACCGAGGAAGGGAGCGGAAACAAGAAAACCGGCCCCCTCACCATCCACGGGATAACCATCGACCCCAACCGCTACGAGGTGCTGGTGGGCGAGGAGTCCATCTCCCTGACCGTCACCGAATTTTCCATCCTGGAGCTTCTGGCCCGGCGGCCGGGCTGGGTCTTCAACCGGCAGCAGATCATCGACGGAGTCCGGGGCTATGACTACGTCATCACCCCCCGCGCCGTGGACGTGCAGGTGTTCGGGCTGAGAAAAAAGCTGGGCGAGTCGGGCAAGCACATCGAAACCGTGCGCGGCATCGGCTACCGGATGCAGGGCTAAGACAGGATCGTCGATTTGCCGGGGAGTTCAGACAAAAAGATCGGTCAGCTCGAATCTCTCCACGTCGAAAAGCCCCAGATCGGTGATCTTCAGCGCCGGGATCACAGGCAGGGCCAGAAAGGCCATGGTCATGAAGGGGGTCTGCAGGAAGCAGCCGTTTTCCTTGACCCGCTGCTCAATGGCGCTGTAGTTTCCGGCCATTTCCTCGCAGCTCCCAAGCCCCATGAGGCCTGCCACCGGCAAGGCCATCCTCCGCTCCTCCTCCCCCTGCACAAAACAGATGCCGCCGCAGCTTTCCCGGAGCAGGTTCACGGCCCGGGCCAGATCCTGATCGTTGCTGCCGATGGCGATGAGATTGTGGGAGTCGTGGGCGATGGAAGAGGCCATGGCCCCGCGCTTCAAGCCAAAGCCCCGGACAAAGCCGATGGCGGGGGGCGCTGGCCTGTAGCGGTTCTGGACCAGGATCTTCAACAGATCCGCAGCCGGGTCCGCTTCGACAATCACGGCGCCCGCTGCCAGGGGATGAAACCCGCAGCCGGTGACAATCTGGCCGTCCGTCACCTCAATGACCTTCACCCGCCCACCCCGTGCGCGCACCTGCAACTGCCCTGCCGCAATCGGCGCCGCATTGAAGCGGTTGACCGGCATGGGCTGCAGGGCCGAAAAAAGAGGCTGCCCACTGAGACTTGCCATTTCCCCGTCAATCCAGGTCTCGCGGACCTCCATGCACTCAAGGTCTTCAACCACGATGAAGTCCGCCGGATCCCCCTTTTGCAGCAACCCCACATCGAGCCGGTAATGGCGCACCGGATTGACGCAGGCGCATTGCAGGATATCAAAGAGATCATGCCCCAGGATGAGCGCCTCTTTGACCAGCAGATTGATATGGCCGCGGACCAGATCCGCAGGCTTGAGATCATCGCTGCAGAGCATGCACCGGGCGGGGTGGCTGGTAATCAGCGGATGCAACACCTCGAAATCTCGGGCGCTTGAGCCCTGGCGCAGGAGAATTTTCATGCCCAGGGCCAATTTCTCGTAACACTCCTCCAGGGTGCCAGATTCATGATCGGTGGAGATCCCCGCCTGCGCGTAAGTTGCCAGCGCATCCCCGTGCAAGCCGGGGGCGTGGCCGTCCACCCTTTTGCCCATCTTCGCGGCAGCGCCAAGCTTGGCCATGACCTCCGGGTCCCGGCCGATGACCCCGGGGAAATTCATCATCTCGGCGAGAAAGAAGATATCCTCCCGCCTGAGCAGCGTTTCCACCTCCCGGGCGTCAAGCGTGGCCCCGCTGTTTTCAAAGCCTGTGGCCGGCACGCAGGAGGGGGCGCCGAAATAAAACTTGAGCGGCGCCTGGCAACCGCTGCCGATCATGAAATCAATGCCGTCAACACCGAGGACGTTGGCGATCTCATGGGGATCTGCCACCACCGCCACCGTGCCGTGGCACACCGCTTTTGCCGCAAAGGCGGCCGGAGTCAGCATGGAGCTTTCGATATGGATATGGGAATCGATCAGCCCCGGCAGGATAAAAGGGCCTTTAACCGCAGCGTCGGGATGAATTTCAACAATTCGGCCCTGATCGATAACCAGGGTGCCGGGAAATTGCCTGCGGGCCACAGGATCAACAATGATTCCGGATCTTTTTTCCATAACTCTCCTGAAAACGACACAGGCTGAGAGAGGAAAGACCCGGGAGACCACCCTCATGCCGGACAACCAAACAGGGCCTCCCGAGCCTTTTCTAAATTACCCGGATCGCTTATTCCCTCACCCAGTTGAGGCGGATGCTTTTTTCTCCATCGCCGTAGGCGAAATCAAGCTCTCCCTGGTAGGCATTGTTCAAGGCCTCGCCAATCCGCCGAGCCAGATGGATGCCGGTGGTGGTTACAACGGTGCGCTCCTTTTCCTCGGTAATGGCCATGAGCCGCTCCATGGGATGCGCTTTTTTCTCCTGGGCCTCCAGGTTGCGGATCAGATTCGTGATCTCCTCATGATGGGTTGCGAAAAATCCCCCCCGGATCTCCAGGATGCCGGCCGGAAAATTATCCTTGATCCGCTGGCAGGCCGGACAAACAATGGCATGGGCATTGACCGCCGGTTCCCACCACGCCCAGCGGCCCTCCAGGAACACGGCGTTGCATTCGCTGCACACCGTGGGTTCGGGCAATTTCCGCCTTTCATGATAGGTGTCATGCCGCTTTTCCTGAATCAGCCGATCTCTTCTTCCAAATTGGCCTTTGTCCATGAGGTTTATCTCCTTGTCCTTTTGGTTCAGCTTCAGGCAGCACACTTCCTGCACGGGTAGACCAGCCTAGCCATATTGCCGCAATGGTCTTCCCCCTATGATTAAATTATACATCCAGCAGGAGGAAAAAACACAAGAACCAAATCCGATTTTTTCCGCATTTCCTCCTTCGTCATGCAGGACAGGCTGCTTGAGCTCTCCTCTTTTTTTTAAAAAAATATCCCCTTGACATTCCATTTCACAATGATCGATCATCATTACTACATGATGAATACTCTTTCTGGTTAGGGAGGAACACCGATGAACATGACGGAAATCAAGGAAAAAGCAAAGCAGTTGGGCATCCAGGCTGGCAAGATGAAGAAGGTGGACTTGATTCGGGCCATCCAGAGCAAGGAGGGCAATTTCCCCTGCTTTGAAACGGCAAAGGACTATTGCAATCAATTATCCTGCGCCTGGCGGAATGCCTGCCTGCCGGCACAGGGGCTTGAAAAAAAATACGAACAGACCAAGAATCTGTACCTCAAAAAGATACAGGACGAGTTGCAAAACCTCGCCAGCAAGCTGATAGACCTTAAAAAGAAATCGCAAAAGACAATGGGCGCCGGCAAAACAGAGGCCCTCGCCGAAATCCACACACTTGAAAAGAAGATTGAGGAACTTAAGAAAAATGCCCGCGGCCTTGCGGCTGCAAGCGAGGATGCCTGGCAGATTACCAAGCAGGGGGTTGATAATGCCTGGGATGAATTGCGCAAATCAGCCAAGAAGGCCTTGGCGAAATTCAGTTGAACGGGTGACGTCTTGGCTGCGGCACACCGGCCCGGTTGGGTGATTGCTCCGCAAGAACTCACGGGGAAATGGCGAAATCCCAACCCATCTCAACGGCCAGCCACTGCGGAAGAAGCATGAGAGAGCGGGTAAAATCCATCCCTGCCTCCTCGATATGATCCCGCATGGCCATTGAAAACGGACCTGCCGCCGCCACTACGGACTTGAGCACCACGGGAGCATCCTCTTGCGATTCCGGATCGTTCGCAGCCCAACAGGATCGGGGATGCGACGAGACGAAATGCGCCCGGCACACCACCGGCCGCACCGGATAAACGCTGCAGACGCCATCCACCACCAGAGGGCAGCAATGCTCGTAAGCGGAAAGATCCGTCTGCCCGTCGATGACGGCCGACGGCCTGCCCGGCCTCGAATTGTCCCACTCATGCCATTGTCGGGTGCGCAGCCGCAGATCGTCGATCTGTTCGGCGGACAATTCCCGCTTGATGTATTGCACCAAGGTCTGAGCCTCGACAATGTTGGTCAGGATATGATACCGGCAGCAATGACAACAACCCGACCCGCAACTTGAAACGACCCCGTCTTCGCTGCGCAGCCGAGCCAATTCGCAGGCCGTTGCGGCATCCACGGAAGAATACACGCCGTTGGCAAAATTCTCTGCCGAGGCAATTGGGACAACGGCCCCGAACTCCTTGGGGCTCAGCCTGCATGTGCTATTTTCAATCAAACGGAGCCTTCTCCTTTTTGGGCCGAAAAAATCCGGCGGACAACGAGCAGAGGGGCACCTTACTGCAAGATGCGAGGGAAGGCACTGCTTAATTCCGGATCATCATCGGGGCTTCCCCGCAAAAAACGTATTTTCCCGCACCGCGTTGCAGCGCTGCCCCTGCAATTTCGCGTTTCCGATATCCGTCATGATCCATCTCCGGATGAAGAGGCCCCGACAGGGAATTACTTTTCTCTCAACACAATAAGAACGAACACGCAAAAAAGATACGGCGGGGAACACGACCGGCCATTCATGCTCCGCAGCGAGTCAACAGCAAAAGCATCTTGGCCCGATGGGTTCCCGGCCAATATATCCTGTCGCAGCAGGGGCATCGATGGAACGCATGATAATATGTTTGGGTGAGCGGCTCCAGTCGATTCAGAATCTGCCGCTTCTCGACCGGTTGCAAGAGCGCATTGCAGCGCAGGCATCGGCTCAACGGCTTGAATTGTTCCCTTATCCCGAAAAGATGAACAATTTCAGTCAACTGTTTTTCCGGTTGAATTTCTCGAACAAGATAGCCAAAGACAACCTCTTTTCGTTTTAAAAGATCCGTATCCTTGCTCAGCAGGATGCGTTTTTCCCGCACGGCAACCGCAACAAGGTCCGGATCGGCAATCTCGTTGCGGTACAAGGTGTCAAAGCCGGCCATACGGAGCAGGGTGGCCAGTTTTCCGACGTTCATGTCCACGGCAAAGGTGATGCCGGGCAAGGGAATTGGCCGAAGCACGGTTGGGGTCGTTACATCCACAGGGGGAGAGAGGGGATACACTTCCAGGGTTTCATCACCGGCGCCGGGAGCGGCAAAAGAGATTTCCCTCCCGGCAACAATCAAGCGCCCGACCTCGGTATGCGGGACTCCCAATGCCTCGATGATATCCTTGACCGAGGCCCGGCGGGTCAGTTCGTACGCAATACTGCCCAGCCCCCTGAATTGGGGGCGCAACAGCTCTTTCAGGGTTCCCCTGAAATTTATGATCATCGCAGGAGGAAGCCCCAATCATTGGAGCGCTTGCCAGCTCTCAGTTTCCTTTTCTCCCTGCCCCTGGCCGCCAAAAATGATTACTCCGTATACTGGAGATTGATGATCACCGTCCTGTTGAGCGATCTCCCCTCGGGCAGGCTGTTGTCATAGGGCGGATTATTGGGGCCGTTGCCCGCATGGGTTATCTGGGCCTCTGCGGCTATTCCGCTCTGCAGGGTGGAATCGTACACCGCTTTTGCCCTCCGTCCGGACAATTCAACATTGTATTTTTCCTTGCCGATGATATCGGTGTGTCCGGCAATATCCATGGCAGCCCCCTTGAGTTCCGCAACCCGGGCGAGCACCCGGTTGACGATGATCTGGTTGCGATCCTTCAGATCCGCCCGATCGAAGTCAAAGAGGATCAACCCATATTTCTCCACCACCTTGTTCCCGATCTTCTGGGCGGTGCGCTCCTCCCGCCGGATAAAGTTGATCGCGACCGGAGCGGAGGCGGTGCTGAACACGTTGCCTTCCTGGTCTTTCACCTCAATCTCTGCGCTGACCTGCCCCAATTGGACAAGGTTACGCAACCCCAGCGTTTCCAAGGCAAAGGCCACCGCCGCCGGAGGAGCGCCCGAGCCCTCCCGGGTCGCCAGCACCGTGTCCGCGCCCAGCAGCCTGAGTTGCCAGCTCTTGATCTCGGTTTCTCCCTCGAGAGAAGGAGCAAACCGCAACTCCTTGGTATCGGCTTGCTCCTGCACATAGGTGCTCTTGATGGTGTCGAGGATGGCGGGATGATCGGAGAGAATCTCCACCCGCTGATTTTCAACAACGCCTTCCGGCACCCGGCTGGTGCTGGGCACGGCGGGAAGGTTCCGGGCCTTGATTTCCATCCGTGACAGATCAATGCCCCATACGGACTCAAAATAGGCAAAAACCGCTTCGGCCCGGTTCCTTGCCAGTCCGATCTTCCCTTTTTCCACGCCGCTGTTGGAGTTGCAGCCCACCAGGGTTATCCGGGCCTCGGGGTTGGCTTGCAGCCGTTTGCCGATGACATTCAGGACCTGATGGTGTTTCTCCATCGTGTCCTTCAGCTTCTCTTCGGAAAAGGTTGCGGTCTCCGCCGGAGCCAGGGCGACGTATCTCTCTGGGATACGGCTTTTTCCGGTGTCGAAATAAACATGATTCAGCATGGGAGAGCTGTCCACCACGGTGACCTCCTCGATATTCACGGCGGAAGGCGCGCTGACGAGCGTTCCGCCGGGAGGGACAAGGAACCGGTAGGTGACCATGTAACGGTGGAAAATGGTGGTGGAGAATCGCTTGAGAATGGGCAGGAAATCATTGGCCGAGGTGGCCTTGCGGATCATGCCGTTATGGCCCTGGACAAAGGAGGTCAGGAATGGATCCAGGCCGGACTTGTCCATGTAGTCCACGGCATAGGCGGAAAAATTGCTCAACCCCTTGGCCGCCACGCTCACATCCTCTCGCTTCAGCCTGCTGTTGATGTCTTCGCCGTCGGAAAAAACGAGCATGAACTTCTGGCTGTCCGCCGGCATCTGGCGAATAATCTCCAGCCCTTTGTGGATGCTGTCATTCGTTTGCCTGGAAGGTTCGGGTGGAGACCCGGGGCTGACTCGTCCCCGGATCGACAAAGGTGACGACATGGACAGTGTCAATGGGCCGGACCAGGGCGAGGAAGCTGTCCATGGCAGCCAGCAGGGGCTCCACCGCCTTGCGCTGCTCCATGGAATAGGAGTTGTCCACCACCAGCACGACATTGAGGCCGATGTTCCGTTGCTCCTGGACATCCTCCACCGAAATGATCTTCGCGGTTTTCAGCCCTTGCTTGATGGAAAAATCCTCTTTCTGCAAGCCCAGGATGGCATCCCCGGACTTGTCCTGGACCGAGACCAGAACCTTGCCCTCCTCAAGCGGCTGGAAGCTCAGCCTCGCTTGCTGGCGGAGGGTCTGCACCTCAAGGGTGTCAAGGGCCGACCCCACGCCCACCCATGAAAATACGACCAGCAACAAACAGAGAAGACCAACGATTTTTTTCATACTCTTCCTCCTGTGGCGGATGCGGCAGTGCATCATTGGGGCAAAGGTATCGCAAACTGTTCCCATAAAAAAGGGGACGAATCAACTTATTCCGGCGGGGTGTCGGAAAGCCCCCTGCCGATGGCATACTTGATAAGGTCGGCAACGCGTTTGATGTTGAGCTTTTTCATCATGTTGGCCCGATGGTGCTCGACGGTCCGTTTGCTGATATCGAGCTTATCGGCGATATCCCGGCTCGTTACCCCTTCGGCCACCAGTTGCAGGATCTGCTTTTCCCTCGGGGTCAGGATCTCTCCAAACCCATCGCCGCGGCGGCTGCAGGAGGCGATGACGTCCTCGGGAAATTCTCCGGCCAGATTGGGGGAGATGTACAACTCGCCCTGGCGGACCCTGGCGATGGCAGGCAGCAGCTCGGTGTCGGAATCCTCCTTGAGCAGATAGCCGTCCGCCCCGGAGGCAAAGGAGGAACAGAGGTACTGCTCGCCCTTGTGCATGGTCAGC
>PHAW01000264.1 GCA_002841785.1 Deltaproteobacteria bacterium HGW-Deltaproteobacteria-3
CCATGTTCCTTCGGTTTCCGTGAAGGTGGAACGAACATGGACAGGAACTTTATAGCGTTTGGCGAAACCGACCGAGCGGATGTCCAGCACCTTGGCGCCGAGACTGGCCAGTTCCAGCATTTCATCATAGGAGATGCGGTCGATCTTGCGGGCGTTCTTGCAGATGTTGGGATCGGTGGTGTACACCCCTTCCACATCGGTGTAGATCTCGCATTCATCCGCCTTCAGGGCTGCGGCCAGGGCCACGGCCGTGGTGTCGGAGCCGCCTCGGCCCAGGGTGGTGAGGTCGCCGTCCTCGGTGACCCCCTGAAACCCGGCGACCACCACGATCTTGCCGTTTTTCAGATGGCGGTTGATCAGGGTGGTGTCGATCTTTTTGATCCTGGCCTTGGTGTGCATGGTGTCGGTGACGATCCGCACCTGATCGCCCAGAAGCGACACCGAGTCAAGCCCGGCTTCTTTTACCGCCATGGCGAACAGGGCGATGGTCACCTGTTCGCCGGTGGCCAGGAGCATGTCCATCTCCCGGGGGTCGGGAAGGGCCTGCATCTGGTTGGCCAGATCGACGAAACGGTTGGTCTCGCCGGCCATGGCCGAAAGCACGACCACCATCCGGTGTCCCTTGCGGTGATACTCCATGACCCGTTCGGCCACAGCCTTGATTTTTTGCGGGTTCGCCACCGAGGTCCCGCCGAATTTCTGCACGATTAACGCCATTGGTGCCTGCTGCTCCTGATGTGTAAATGTTAAAAAAATCCGGCTCGCATCCGTTGGAGCCGGAAAATTTCCGAAAATGCAGTGTGCATTACTTTTATTTTTTTTTCAACCGAACAAATTGTTTGACGCAGTATTTTCCCGTTGTGCCGGGGAAATCCGTGCTTTTGGGAAAAAAACAGGCAAAAGAAACTTGTAATACTTGCCCGATCTTGCTAAACAATAGGGGTTTATCCAAGCTAGGCGCATCCATATGACTGCGTGAGTGTCCCACAATCCTATGGAATGGAGCATTATGATGGCAGAAAAAATCACCATATTCGCCCATGTTCGCAATATCTGCAAGGCCTCCATTTTCCGGATATGCCCGCCGTGTCTCGCCGCCCTTTCCCGGATACTGGCCCGCTTCCACAGCAACACGCAAAGACAGTTGGTTCTCTTTCTAAACACCGCCCATTTTCTTACCATTGGTGTTTCCCTCGCGCTGGTGGTCGCCTTTTTTCTCTATGCCGTGGACGGGCGTCCCATCAAGGGTGAGGATTCTTTCGCTTCCGAAGAAAGCGAAGAGTTTCTGCCCAACGTCCGGGAGATTGTCGGGGAGATTCGCCCGGGAGATTCGCTGAGTTCCTCCTTCCGCTCCAACGGGGTTGATGAGGAGGTGCGGGAGTCGGTGATCTCCGCCTTTGACGGCGTGATGAATTTCAGGGAGATGAAGCCCAATGACCGCTACACCCTGACCCTTGATAACGACGGCACTCTGATCAAATGTCTCTACGAGTCAGGCCCGCTCGAAGTTCATGCCATCGAGCGCACGCCCGAGGGTTCCTTGGCGGCCAAAAAACTTGACGTCGCGCTTGACTGCCGGACCGTGAAGTTGCGGGGCAGGATCGAATCCTCCCTTTTTGCCGCGCTGGCCGCCTTTAAGGAAGATGCCAAACTGGTCTACACCTTTGCCGACATCTTTGCCTCAAAGATCGACTTCAACACCGAAACCCGTTTTGGCGACACCTTTGAGCTGGTCGTCGAGAAATACTACAAAAACAACGAGTTTGTCGGCTACGGAAAAATTCTGGTGGCGCGTTACAACAGCAAGGAAGTCGGCCCGCTCGAAGGATTTTATTTTGATCAGGGCGGCAAGTCCGCGTATTTCGACCACCGGGGCTACGAACTGGGCGAATCGTTTATCCGCTCCCCCGTGCCCATGGCCAGGGTCTCTTCCGGGTTTTCCTATAACCGCCGCCATCCGGTGCTGGATATAGTCCGCCCCCATCTGGGGGTTGATCTCGCAGCGCCCATGGGCACCCCGATCATGGCCACCTCCGACGGCAGGGTGCGGTTTGCCGGCTGGAAAGGCGGCTACGGCAAGCAGATCATCCTTGACCACGGCGGCGGCTACCAGACCTACTACGGGCATCTTTCCCGCTTCGCCAACA
>PHAW01000035.1 GCA_002841785.1 Deltaproteobacteria bacterium HGW-Deltaproteobacteria-3
ATGTCCCCAGGGGGATACGAGCTGCTGTGCCGGACCAGACAAGATTGACTATCAACCACTTCTCCTTGTCCAGTAAAACGAAACATACAAGGGGGATTTCACAAAGGATAACCCATGCTGCTTGAGCTGAAAAATCTCTCCGCCGGTTTTTACTCGGACCGCGGCTTTACCCCGGTGCTGGATAAGGTCTCCCTCTCCCTCGCTCAGGGAGAAACCGCGGCCCTGGTGGGCGAATCCGGGTCCGGAAAATCGGTGACCGCCCTTTCCATCCTGGGGCTGCTGGAAAGGGACGCGGCCAGGGTCGAGGGGCAGATCCTCTTCAATGGGGAGGATCTGGTCTCCTGCCCGGAAGGCAGACTGCGCCAGATTCGCGGCAACCGGATCGCCATGATCTTCCAGGAGCCCATGACCTCGCTCAATCCGGTCTACTCCATCGGCGCCCAGTTGGTGGAGCCGCTGATGCTGCATCAGGGCCTTGATAAAAAAGCAGCGGCGTTAAAAGCTGAAAATCTCCTTGAGCGTTGCGGGATTCCCGATGCGGCCCAGCGGCTGAGCAGTTTTCCGCACCAGCTCTCCGGCGGCCAGCGCCAACGGGTGATGATCGCCATGGCCCTGGCCTGCCGCCCGGACCTGTTGATCGCCGACGAGCCGACCACGGCGTTGGATGTCACCATCCAGGCGCAGATCCTGGCCCTGATCAAGGAGATCCAACAGGAGCTGGGCATGGCCTTGCTGCTCATCACCCACGATCTCAACATGGTGGAAAAGATCGCGGCGCAGGTCCATATCATGCATGAGGGTAAAATCGTGGAAAGCGGCCCCACCACCGAGGTGTTCCGCAACCCGCAGAACCCCTACACCATCCATCTCCTGAACAGCGTGCCCCACGAGGCGCCAGCCCCCAAGGACAACCCGCCCCCGCTGCTCACCGCGGCCAACCTCTCCTGCCATTTCCCGATCAAGGCCGGTTTTTTTCGGCGCACGGTGAATACCATCAAGGCGGTGGACGAGGTGAGCCTCACCATTAAGCAGGGCACCACCTTCGGGGTGGTGGGCGAATCAGGCTCCGGCAAAAGCACCCTGGGCATGTGCCTGCTCAAATTGGTCAACAGCCGGGGAACCCTGCTTTACGAGGGGCGCGAGCTGCTGACTCTGTCCAACAGCCAGTGGCGGCCACTGCGCCGCGATCTCCAGGTGGTGTTTCAAGACCCCTTCTCTTCCCTGTCGCCCAGACTCAACGTGGGCCAGATCGTGGGCGAGGGCTTAAGCGTACATGGCCTGGGCAATCGCGAGGAGCGGAAGAAACGGGTGGCCGAGGCGCTGATCGAGGTCGGCCTCGAACCGGAGATGATCGAGCGCTACCCCCACGAGTTTTCCGGCGGCCAACGGCAGCGCATCGCCATTGCCAGGGCTGTGGTGCTCAAGCCCCGATTCCTGGTGCTGGATGAGCCCACCAGCGCCCTGGACATGACCATCCAGGCCCAGATCATCGAGCTGCTCAAAAACCTGCAGGCCAGGCACAACATCACCTACTTCTTCATCTCCCACGATCTGCGGGTAATCAAAGCCATGGCCGACGAGGTGGCGGTGATGCAAAACGGCCGCATTGTCGAGTCCGGCCCTGCGGCGCAGCTCTTTGCCAACCCCGCCCATCCCTATACCAGAAAGCTTTTTTCGGCGGCTTTTGACCTGGCTCCGGTCTGAGCAGCACACTGTCACCTTGGATGCCGCCCTGAAAAAAATCGCCGTCAAACTCGGCATTGCATTGCTGGAGGTGGAACCATGAAGGCTTACAATTATTCGGATGCCCGCAAACGCCTTTCCGAGGTGTCGATATCGCCAAAAACGAAGAGGTGCTGATCAAACGCAGGAGCGGGGAGACTTTTTCCCTGGTCCTCAAGAAATCGACCCAATCTCCTTTCGATATCCCAGGGATCACGACCAAGGCGACGACCGAGGATATCCTGGCGGCGGTCAGAAATTCCCGCTCGCGTTAAGCGCAAAAGAGCACTTGCCAAACCGTCTTTTTTTACACATAATATAAAGTAAATGAATGTGTAAACGGAGGTGTGAAATGGCGACAAATCTGGCGATTGACGACAGCCTGATCGAAGAGGCGCGGGTGCTGGGCAAGCAGAAGACCAAGAAGGCCGTGGTGACCGAGGCACTGGAGGAATACATCCAGCGCCGTAAGCAGAAGGATATTCTAAATATCTTCGGCAAGGTCGATTACGACCAGGATTACGATTACAAGAAACAGCGGCAGGCAGAATGAAAATTCTGGTCGATACCTGTGTCTGGTCGCTGGCATTGCGCCGCAATGAGACGGACAAACATGCTCTGGTCGAGGAGCTCACCGAATTGGTGGCCGAACTGCGGGTTCAACTGATCGGCCCGATCCGGCAGGAACTCCTCTCCGGGGTCAAGACGAAAAAGCAGTTCTCCTCTCTCAAGAAATATCTCGCCGCCTTTCCCGATCTGCCCTTGGATTCGGCAGACTTCGAGCTGGCGGCGGAGTTTTTCAACCTGGCCAGAAGCAAGGGCATCCAAGGCTCCAATACGGATTACCTCATCTGTGCGGTGGCGCATCGCCACCGGTTGCCCATTTTCACCACGGACCAGGATTTCGAACGCTACGCCTCGGTGCTGCCGATCCGCTTGTACCAGATGCGCCTACGATAACGTTTGCGGTAGAAGATTCAGTCCTTTTGCTGGATCCCGATCATATCCTGATTCCCGATAAAGGCGCGGGCCGGATTATTTCTCTGTCCAGCATTGCGCAGACAGGAAAAAATCCGGGGGCCTGACTTAGGTCAAGGTTTTTAGCGCCGTTCCCGGCTAGGCTGGCGCTAAAAACAATCAAAGGAGATGGCGATGAATCCAGCGCAAAAACAACCGGCAGCCCAGCCCCGGATCGACTTTCACAAACTGCGGCTGCTGGTGCAGTCCGGCTTTCTGCTGATCTGTCTCTACAGCGGCTACCGCTTTTATCAGTTCTACCTGTGGGCCATGGGCAGCTCCGCGACCTTTGTGGAGCGGCCTCCGGCGGTCGAGGGCTTTTTGCCGATCAGCGGTCTGGTCAGTCTCAAGCGCTTCCTGCTGACCGGAAGTTATGACCGCATCCACCCTGCCGCCCTGACCATTTTCATCGCCGCCCTGCTGATCGCCATTTTTTTTCGCAAGGGCTTTTGCGGCTGGATCTGTCCGGTGGGCTTCGTCTCCCATCTGGTCGAAAGAGTTGCCCGGCGGCTGAAAATTCTCTGGCGCCCGCCGAACTGGCTGGACTATCCCCTGCTCAGCTTCAAGTATCTCCTGCTGGCTTTTTTCTCCTGGATAATCCTGGTTGCGATGGACCTGGCCGCCATCGAAGCTTTTATGAACACTCCTTACAACCTGGTGGTGGACGCCCGGATGCTGCTTTTTTTCATCGCTCCGTCCGCCACCACCATCTGGGTGGTGAGCATCCTGGTGATCGGCTCCTTTTTTCTCCGCAACTTCTGGTGCCGATATTTCTGTCCATACGGGGCGTTAATGGGGGTTCTCTCCTGGTTTGGGCCGCTGCGGATCAACCGGGACGAGCACAGTTGCATCAACTGCAAGAAATGCGAGAAGGTATGCCCCGGCTCGATCCGGGTGGCCGAACAGACCGTGGTGACCAGCCCCGAATGCCTCGGGTGCCTGGAATGCGTGGCAACCTGCCCGGTGAACAACTGCCTGGGGGTTTCAACGTACCGCCGCGTAAGAGTGCCGGCGTGGCTCCTGCCGCTGGGGGTTCTGGCCATTTTTTTTCTCGCCTGGGCGGTGGCCAATCTAACCGGCCATTGGCAATCGGCAGTGCCTCCGGAGATTCTCAAGAGCTATTACCCGATGTCCGTCAATATCGGCCATCCGTAAGCATCTTCGTTGCGTTTGTCGAAAAAAATATTGTAATTTCAGTCATATCTACTAATGCAAGAAGAGAGAAGTGAGAAAAAAAGCGGGACGCTTCCCTATTAATTTCAATCCCTCCCCTTCCCTGCCACAATCCCCGACTGAATAAAACCTTGCTTTCTTTCACTCCAAAATCTGGTACCCTTTCATAGTGATGCGAAAGAAAGAAGACGCAACCGGGTGGAATTCGGCATGGAGGCCGTGCAATGACCGCAACCAGAATAACCATTGACCCCCTGACCCGGGTGGAAGGACATCTCAAATTCGAAACCAGGATCGAGAACGGGGTGGTTGCCTCGGCCCGGACCTCGGGCATGCTCTTTCGCGGCATTGAAAAAGCGCTCATCGGTTATGATCCCCGGACCGCCTTGCAGTTGACCCAGCGGGTCTGCGGGGTCTGTCCGTATGCCCACGCGGAAGCGGCCGCCCTGGCCCTGGAAGACGCCATGGGCATCCGCCCCAATGCCAACGGGCAACTGCTCCGCAACCTCATTGTCGGCGCGTATCAGGTGCAGGATTGCCTGTTTCATTTCTATCAACTGAGCGCACTGGATTTCATCGACCTCACCTCGGTGCTCGACTACCGGGGCGCGGACCCCGGCTTGACCACGATGCGGGATTGGGTGCGCAACGAGACCCGCTCCCAGCGGATCTTTCCTGCCGCCCCCTTTCTCCCTGCTTACAAGGGCGAGTTGCCCAAGGATAAGGAATACTTCCTTTCGGCGGTGCGCAATTATCTGGAATCCTTTGCCGTGATGGCAGACCTGCACAAGATGGTGGCCCTGTTCGGCGGCAAATCCCCCCACCCCGTGGCCATCGAGGCCGGCGGGGTCACCACCCGGCCTACCATCGGCAATCTCGCCCAATACCGCACCTTGCTCAACCGGGTCGAACGCTTTGTCCATTCCTGCTACCGGGAAGATATCCTGGCGGTGGCCAAGGCTTTTCCGGGCTATTTCAAGGAAGGGCGCGGCTACGGCAATTTCCTCTCGTTCCCCTATTTCCCGGATTCTTCCGGCAAAAACCATTTCTTTGCCGGTGGTGCGACCATTGCGGGCAAACACACCGCCCTCGACCTCAATGCCATTAGCGAAGACCACACCTACAGTTACTACAAAAACAAAGCCGGCCAGGGACTCAAGCCCCTGGGGGCAAATCGGCTCGAACCCCTGGACTGGCAAGAGTTCCAGCGCGAGGAACAGCGGGAAAACGGAAAATACAGTTGGAGCCGCGCCCCCCGCTACGGCGGCAAGGTCATGGAAACCGGGGCTGCGGCCCGGGTGGTGAACACCTATCACGCGGGCCGCAATCCTGCCTTGCGCAAACTGGTGGACCGGCTCAACCGGGATCTCGGTATCGGCCTGAAAGACTATAATTCGGTGCTGGGCCGCCATTTGAGCAGGTATATCACGGTCTCGCTCTTGATCACCCGGCTCAAGGAACAGGTCGAGCAGGTCGAGCCGGGGGTGCTCGGTTTCAGCGAAAAGGAAATGCCCCGCAACGTACGGGGCATCGGGATTACCGAGGCTTCGCGCGGCGCCCTCGGCCACTGGGTGGAAATCGACAATAAGGGCTTGATCAAAAACTATGAAATGGTGATGCCCACCACTTGGAACATGGGCCCGAGGGACGCCTCCGGACAGCCTGGCGCAGTGGAGAAAATGCTGATCGGCACTCGGATCGCTGACCCGGCCAATCCCCTGGAATTGGCCCGCATTGTCCGGTCCGCCGATCCTTGCGTTGCTTGCTCTGTGCATTGACGTAAATGCCCGGCAGCACAGCCTCTGCGTTGTCCGTGTAGGATATTGCAGAAGGCAAAAAAAGTCCCCTCTCCCCTCGGAGTCTGCGCTTACCGAGGGAGGGGGAGTTTTTGTAAAACTCTACGCTGGTACTGCTGACTGAAATGACAATGACTCTGGATCGACGGAAATTTCTGCAAAGAATCTACCAGGTGGTGATCGCGGCCGGGGCTGCGCCGCTGCTCTCCTTTGATGAATTGCTGGCCGCCGATGCCAAACCTTCGTCCGCCGGTTGGTCCCGGCCCAATCTGGTCTGGTTGCAGGGGGCATCCTGTTCCGGCTGCTCCGCCTCGTTTCTCAATGTCGAGCAGGTAACCATCCTGGACTTTATCACCTATTTCACCCGCTTGCTGTACCATCCGAATCTCTCCGCGGCCACCGGCGATCAGGTGCCGCGGCTCTTGACCAAGGTTGCCGTTTCCAACAAGCCGTACATCCTGGTCATGGAGGGCGCTATCCCTGTGGCTATGCCCCATGCCTGCATGATGGCCGACCGCCCCATCGGCGAATGGGTAAAAGGGCTGGCCGCGAAAGCCTCTGTTTGTATTGCCGCCGGCACCTGTGCCGCCTCGGGCGGGGTGGCGAAAATGTCTGGCACTCTCACCGGCGCTGCCTCGCTTGATGATTTTCTCAGGCAGCGGGGGATCAAGACCCCGGTGGTCAACCTGCCCGCCTGTCCCATGCACCCAGAGCACCTGGTTTACACCCTGCTCCATTTCATCAAGAGCAAGGGGTTGCCGGAACTAGACGATGCGCGGCGGCCGCGGCAATTCTTCACCCATTCGGTCCATGAGCGCTGCCCCCGCTACCCCGCCTTTCAGGCCCGCGATTTCGCTCTCCGCATCGGCGAGGAGGGCTGCCTGCTGGAATTGGGCTGCCAGGGGCCGGTGACCTACAACGACTGCATCGCCATCGGCTACAACGGCAACACCAATAACTGCATCCGGGCCGGTCACCCCTGCATCGGCTGCGCCGGCGAGCTGTTCCCCCGTACCCGGCTCTATCACACCCACGATGATCCCAAGGCCGAGACCGGGGTCGTTTTGAAGAAATCATAGGAGGAAGCCGGAGATGGAAAAACCGAAACCTGGCAACCACCGGGAGCCCAACCCCGACCGGGTGGTCCCGCGCTTTCTCTTGATCGCCTTCTCCTGCCTGTTGCTGATCTCGGTGGTGGCCGGAATTGTCTTTCATTACTACCAGAAGCAGATGATGAACCGCACCATCCACGAGCAGGGCCACGGCATCCTCTCCAGCTATGTCTCACAGACCCGCGATTCCATCGAAAAAGGCCAGCGCAAGACCTTTCAATTGGTGATGGACAATATCGCCCAACTGGAAGGGGTAACCGCCACAACCCTCTATCCCCGCGAGGGCTTGATGAACTACCGTTCCGGCACAGTGACGGTGGGGCTGCCCTTTGTCCATAATCAACCAGCCGGAGTTGTCAGCTCCAACGTCGCCCTGTACGAAAAAACCAGGGGGATGTTCCTGCGCAAGGACTGGCACCTGGCCGGCCGTTTCGAGTCCGCCGCCGGACAGGCCCACCTGGCGGAGGTCCAGGGGAAAGATTGCGCTGACTGTCATTACGTTTTGGATAAAAATCTCCGCTTCGATGCCCAGAACCGGGCCGAGGTGCTCGACGCCCGCGAGGCCCATTTTTACGAACGCATCCCGGTGGAGGATAAGTGCACCGTCTGCCATACCTACTGGAAGACCGGAGAGACCGCCGGGGTGCTGGGGGTGACCATCAATAAAGCCGCCTTCCTGCAGCAAACCGCGGACAGCACCCGGCAGCTCATTTACATCCTGCTGGCCAATGCCACGGTGGTGCTGCTGGTCACTTTTCTCATCGCCACCATGTACCGGCGCATTCTCATCACTCGGCGCCAACTGGCGGAGAAGAGCGATCGGCTGTCCGGGTTGCTCAACAACTCGGGCCAGGGCTTTCTTTCCTTTGGCCCGGATCTGGCGGTGGAACCGGAATACAGCCGGGAATGCGTGACCTTTTTCGGCAAGGAGGTGGCCGGTGAATCCGTGGCAGCCCTGCTCTTTCCCGCAGACAGCGAGGAACGGGCCCGTTTTGGCTCCAATATCGAACGGATCGTACAGACCGATGACGAATTTCAGCGCGACATCCTGCTCTCGCTGATGCCCAAGGAGCTGTTTCTCAACGACCGTTACCTGGATATCGCCTACCGTTTGCTGGACGTGGGGCGGCTGATGCTGATCATCACCGATATCACCGAGCAGCGCCGCCTTGAGGCCCGGGTGGCGGAGGAGCAGACCCGCCTGCGCTTCATCGTGGCTGCAGCCACCGAATCGGCCGAGTTGTTCGAGGTGTTGGACGATTACCGCAACTTCAGTACAAGCACCCTGCCCCGTCTGTTGGCCGCCCCGGATGACGAACTGGCCGCAGGTCTGGCCGAAATTTACCGGCAGGTGCACACCTTCAAAGGGCTCTTCGGCCAACTGGAATTCTTTCACCTGCCGCGCTGTCTCCATCAATACGAATCCGCTCTCAACCGGCTGCGCCGCGACCTGGCCCAAAAACAGCCGGACCGGACTGTGCTCGAAAAAGAGCAGGCCCTGGCCGATCAAGCCCTGGCGCAGGAACTGGCCGTGCTCCAGGAAACCCTGGGCGATTCCTTCTTTGCCCGGCGGGGCCATCTCTCCCTGACCTCCGAGCAGACCGAGATGCTGGAGCGTCTGGCCGACCGGCTCTTGCAGGCCAAGGGGCCGGCCCTCGATTCCGAAGAAACCAGAGAGATGTTGCAACTCATCAAGCGCTTGCGCTATGTCTCCTTTGGCGAGCTGCTCTCCGGACACGCCAAAGCAGCGGTGCGGCTGGCCGAACGGCTGGAAAAGGAGCTGGCCCCGGTCGAGATTGAGGACAACAACGTCCGGGTCGCCCCGGAGATTTACAGCCCCTTTACCAAGTCGCTGATCCATCTCTTCCGCAACGCCGTGGATCACGGCATCGAGATTCCGGAGGAACGGCTGGAGCAGGGCAAGGAGGAAGAGTGCCACCTCCGCTGCCGCACATTTATGGAGGATGCGCGGATCATCGTCGAGATCGACGACGACGGCCGCGGCCTTGACCTTGAGGCGATCCGGCGCAAGGGTGTGGCCACGGGCCTTTTCACCCCGGAACAGGGTGCGGCTTTGGATGAGGCCGCGCTGCGGCTGCTGATCTTTGAAGATGAGTTCTCCACCAAGGAGGAAGTAAGCGAGCTGTCCGGCCGCGGCGTAGGGCTGGCGGCGGTCCGCATGGAAACGGAAAGGCTGGGCGGCAGGATCGAGGTGGACTCGACCCTCGGTCAGGGGACCAGGTTCAGATTTATCCTTCCCTACCTTGAATCATTGATGGACTCGCAAACTGGGAAAAAGGCCACAGGTCCGTAAGACAGGCTCACAGGGTTACAAAGCAACAACCGTTGTAATCGCGGCTTGTGCGATTTCAACAATCATCACCGCATGATGCTATGGAGAAAAAACAATGAGCAATGCCCAAGATGACAGACACAGCCGGTTGGTCCAGGCCATCGGCAAGCGAACCGTGGGTTACCTGAGGAGTGAACTGGGTATCCCGGTGCAGAGAGCAACGGTGCACATGCAGGATGTCAAGCGCATGCAACTGCAGCATCTGACCTCGATTCTGTCGGTGGAGGCGGACATCCGCATGCTCATCGCCTTCAGTTTCGACCGGGAGCTGACGGAACGGGTTTTTACTGCCAGCACCGAAGGGTTGGAGATCGCAGACGATGAACAGGAAATGATGCGGGAGGAAACCGTGGCCGAGCTGATCAATATCATCGTCGGCAACGCCATGGGCGACTTGGCGGCCAAGGGCACGGTCATTCCCATCTCCCCGCCCATTATTATCAGCGAAGCTAAAAATATTACCCGCAGCAAGGGGGCGACCTTTTACACCCTGGATATCGTTACCGAGAGCGGCATGTTGAGCATTCATTTCATCGGCCCCAAGGAACTTTTTGATTTGAATCTCGATTATGTGGAGAAACTGTAATGAGTAAACTGAACATCATGGTGGTGGACGATTCGGCCCTGACCGCAAAACGGCTGGTGGCCATGCTGGAACAGCTTGGCTACGAGGTCGGCAAAATCTGCAAGACCGGCCTGGAGGCGGTCGAAACCATCGAATACATGACCAATAAGGGCCTCTCCATCCCGGATCTCATTACCATGGACATCACCATGCCGGACATGGACGGCATTGCCGCGACCCGCCAGATTTTGGCCATGCAAAAGCAGGCCCTGATTATCATGGTGACCTCCCATGGCCAGGAGCAGATGGTGATCGAAGCCATCGGCGCCGGGGCCAAGGGATATGTGCTCAAGCCGATTAATATTGATAAGTTGCGGGACAGCATCAAGAACGTGTTGACCCGTTATGGCAAAAGCTGATTACCTTAAGAAGATACCCCTGCGTTGTCTGGGGGCTTATAAGCGGAGCACTTTTTATCCCCCCTTTAACAAAGGGGGGCGAGGGGGGATTTGCCGAAGGGACTGTACGATTCCGGCGTTTTTAAATCAAATCCCCCTCTATCCCCCTTTGTCAAAGGGGGAGGCAAAGAGTACGGCCGCCTTTAACGGCTGCCGGCATCGTCCCGGCAGGAGCGGCTTCAGCCGCGATAATCCTTTCGATATTTAAACACCGGAACAATTAACCCGGGGGGCATCCCGCTTTTTTAAGCAAGGAGAAGGCAATGAAAAAACACGGAAAAAAACTGTTCCTGGGCGGGTTGGTCATGGTATGTCTGTTTCTGGCCGGAGGCGCAACGGCGCAGGAAAAACCAGCGGCTACGGCCAATCCCAAGGTGTTTTTTGATGTCACCATCGGCGATGCAAAAGCCGGGCGGATCGTGATGGAGCTGTTTGCCGATGTGGTGCCGAAAACAGCGGAAAATTTCCGGCAACTGGCCACCCATGAAAAGGGTTTCGGGTTCAAAGGCAGCATCTTCCACCGCATTATCCCCGAGTTCATGCTCCAGGGCGGCGATATCACCAACAGCGACGGCACCGGCGGCAAATCCATCTATGGCCGCACCTTTGCCGATGAGAATTTCATCCGCCGCCCTGGCTCGACGGCAAGCATGTGGTCTTCGGCAAGGTGATTGAAGGCCTCGAGGTGGTAAAGAGAATCGAAGAGATGGGGTCGCGCAGCGGCCGGCCGAGGACAAAAGTGGTGATAGTACACTCCGGCCAACTGGAGCAATAAGCTTTTCCCGCTTTACGTACCGCCCATACAAAGGAGACGAAGATGAATCCGCGCCTGCTGATCCTGTTGGCTGTTTTGCTTGTTTTCCTTCCTGGCGCCATCGAGGCCAGGGAGATACGGCTCAATAAAGGAGAGGTTTTCCGCGACCGGGATCTTACCGTGATCTGCGAGGGATCGCCGGGTGCGGTTTCCGGCCTTGTCCAACCCATAGCCGTGCGGGAGTGTCAGTACTGGGACGATTTTGCCAAAAAATGCCTCTTTGAAAAAACCACCTACAGTTATGGCGAGGTGGAATGTGTCGAAGAGTGCCAGTATTGGGATTCGTTCAGCAACACCTGCGACTACACAAGCACATGCATCTTTTATCCCCAACAGGAGGCCTTTGTCCTGAAAACCTGCACCGAATTCGATGATCACAACCGCAAGTGTCTCAAGACTCGGGAGGAAAAAATCCGCGCAGGCAGATAGGTGCCCTGGGGTGATACCTACATGTTCAGTCGTTCCAGAGCGGTGACAACTCCGCCGGTGAATTCCACCCTGGCCACGGCATATTCCTCCCGGGTGTCGCGGTTGATCCAGACGTTTTCGTACTGAACGCTGCTCCTGCCTGATGCGTCCCGCACCCGCACCGGGATGGTCATCCGATCCGTGTGGGTCAGTATTCGTGTTCTCGAGTACGTCCAGACCGTTGCGTCACCCGTGTCAGTGGTCCGGGTATAGATCGTGTCCGGCATCCCCCAGGCAAGTTTGACCATTTCTTCGTTGAACCCGAGTTCCACCTGGCCCGCCCGGATTTTCTGCTGGATTTCCGCGTTGAAGGAGTTGAAGAGTTCCTGATTCGAGGCGATGCGACGGTCCCTGATCTGCTGGACGCTCATACAGGCGGAAAGAGCAAAAACGCCACCCAGAATAAGGAGCACTAGTTGTATTTTTTTCAACATGACGCTGTCTCTCTGGAAAATGAGCGTGTCTGGAAAACACCGACAAGGCATGTACCTGATTCATCTTAAAATAGAATCGTCCCAGAGAGGAAGAAAAGAAAATAAAGTTCCGAATAAATAGATTACCTCTGCAAGGCGGCAAGCCTGTCCCGCAGCCATTCCTCCAGCGGCTGGTTCAGACGATGCACAGTGCCGCCCGGCAACCGCC
>PHAW01000036.1 GCA_002841785.1 Deltaproteobacteria bacterium HGW-Deltaproteobacteria-3
ATCGGATAAATCAAGACTGGCCGGACGGGTGCTCCGGTGCCAGGAGCGCAGGATGTAGGGGACATCCTGCACGGCAAAGGCGGTGTAGCGTGAACGCATCAACGCCTCCGCGGTAGGGGCGGGCCGGCTGCCCTCCAAAAACGGCCCGCAGCATTCGGCAAACTTCAACCCGTTGCCGCACGGGCAGGGGCGATTCTTCTCTTTCTCGGTCATTCCTATACCTTCCTTGTTATATATTTGCGGGAATACTTGTACATCCCCAACGGACTGTGCCACAATATATCTATTCTCCCCTCCCTTCAACCTCCTTCTGAGGTCCCCGCCATGAAAACGAAAACCTATCTGATCATCGGCAACGGCGTAGCCGGAACAACTGCGGCGGAAGCCATCCGCAAGCAGGACCCCGCAGGCAGCGTCACCATCCTCAGTGAAGAGGACATTCCTTTTTACTACCGGATCCGGCTCAACGAGTTCATTGCCGGGGAGGTGAGCGAAGACAAGCTCATCGCCAAGAAAAAGGCCTGGTACCAAGAGCAGCGCATCGAGCTGCGGCTCAATACCCGCATCGCCCGGCTCGAAGCGGCGGCGAAACAACTGACCACCGGCAGCGGCGAAAAACTATCCTTTGACCGTCTGCTCCTCGCCACGGGCAGCCATTCCTTCCTGCCGCCCATCGAGGGCATCGACCAACAGGGGGTATTCGCCCTCCGCCACATCAAGGACGCCCATGCCCTGCGCAGGCTGGGCAAGCAGGTCACGGTGGTGGAATTTTTCCCGCGCCTCCTGCCCCGGCAACTGGACAGCAAGGGGGCAAAACGGCTCCAGAAACTCATGGAGAAGATGGGCTTTGCCTTCCGCCTCTCGGCCATGACCAAAACCATCACCCACAGCAATGGCCAAGCCAATGGCATTGTCCTCGAAGGCGGCGACATCCTGCCCGGCCAGATGGTCATTGTCTCCGCCGGGGTCCGCCCCAATCTGGAGCTGGCCCAAAGTGGAGGTCTTGCTTGCGACAAGGGGGTCACGGTGAACGACCGGCTGGAGACCAGCGCCAACGGTATTTATGCGGCGGGCGATGTGGCCGAGCACCGGGGGGTGGTTTCCGGCATCTGGCCCGCGGCCATGCAGCAGGGCAGGGTGGCGGGGGCCAACATGGCGGGCGGCGAGGCTGCATACCAGGGCGCCACCATGAGCAACATCCTGAAAGTTGCAGGCATCGATGTAGCCGCCGCGGGAAACATCGACGCGGAAGGCCGCCATGAATCGCAGGTGGTCAGCTCAGGGAGCGTTTACAAAAAGCTGGTCATCGAGAACAACCAAATCATCGGCTGCGTCATGGTGGGGGATACCAAAAACTTCAACACCATCACCCGCTACATCAAGGAAAAACGGGATATCGGCACCCTTAAGAATACCCTGTTATGATCTGGGGTTATTTTCCTTTGACTTCCCACATTTTCCAACCTAACCTAAATAGGGGGCGTGAATACCAGAGAAAATGCAATAAGCGGGAAGTCCGCCCGCCCACAGAAGGTGATATGATAAACCAGATTCCGCTTGTTGCAATGTTGGGCGGCCAGTTGCCTTTCCGGAAAAAGGAGGTGATTTCCATGAGAGCGTTCGCGACATGAGAACACAGAAGGGGTTATTTTGTGCTGGTGAAGAACCTTTCTCGAAGTAGAAATCACCAGCCTGACTAAGCCTAATACTTTAACCATCAACCACAAAGGAGAACGCACATGGCTGGTCAAACAATTGTCAATTTCGACGGACTCTCTTCAGAAGCAGCTGAAAAATTTGCTAACGGGCTCGTTGAGGTTGCAAAAATAAAAATGGAATCACTGGCGAAGCATTCTCTGACTGCGACAAAAATGAGCCTTGAAGATGTGCACAAAGCAGAACTACTGTTTCGTGCAGCTGCCACTGATGGAAATACAGGAAATTGCGGTATTGGTTGCTGGTAGAACATCCATAACAAAAGTTAATTAAGTACTAGCACATGCGGACTACTGTTGAGATGGCCGCATGTGCTACCACAGGAGTATCATGTGTTAGGAAGACTTACGATTAACACAAGTCAATCATGTAATTTAGATTGCTCATATTGTTATGCCGGAGGTGGATATTACGGTGGCAAATCACTTCTCATGGATGATCGCCAGGTGCTAGCAAGCCTAATGCAAATAGTACAAAAACATAATGATATTAGATTAGTACAATTTATTGGTGGCGAACCGCTGTTGAATCTTCCCGCGATTAGGACTTTATGCAAAAAAGTTAACAACTTGGTAACGACAGGTGCACTCAAAAACCAACCACGATTTGGCGTGGTGACTAACCTGACAATCCTAACCGAAAAACACCTCGAAGTGCTCAGGGAATTTGAAATTACGGTTACCGTAAGCATTGATGGCCCAGATTACATTCACGACAAACAGAGACCGAAAAAAAAAGCTCTCACCGGCACACACGCAATAATCCTGAAGAATCTAGCGCGATTAGAAAGAGCAGGAATCTCCTATGATTTCGAGGCAACCTATACTCGGCTACATCTGCAGAATAATGTAACCTTCGTAGACTTGCTTGAATATTTTTCTAAATGGAAGCCCAATCGAATCGACATAACGCCTGTTTCAGTTTCAGAGAAATCTGAACTCGGATTCTGCTCCGAAGACGAACAAAGGTTAGTTGTAACATACCAATTAGATGCCCTCAATTATGCTCTTGATCATTTATCTCAAGGACACGTTGTTCCATATGGGTACCTACGCGAAGTTATCGGTCTTCTTAGATCCGAAAGCAGTGACCGTTACTGCCCAGCAGGTGAATCAAACTTGGCTATTGCGTCTAATGGAGAGGTGTATGGCTGCCACATGTTTACGAATAAGAAACAATACAGAGTTGAAAAATTCACAAATATCCAAAGTTTTCCGAAATCACAAGCTACGAGAAGTTACTTTGGCAGGAAATTTAAAGCTATACCAATAGAAGCTGAAAACCCAACGGCCATAACTTTCCCGACTAAATCAATGGTGCCGAGATGCAATCAATGCTGGGCACGCCAGTGGTGTCGTGCCTGTTTGGGGAATATGGAGATTCGATCACCAGGCAAGCCAGTACCTTTTAGCTTGCATTGCGAACTAACAAAGCATTCACTTGAGTTACTACTCCAAAGGCTTCCCTTCGTAATTGACGGCTTTAGTGCAATAATCGATGCAGAAAAACCGCCAGGCAGGGTGGGGGGAAAAAGGGACTATCCTAGATAATGAAAATTATTAGCAAACCAGGCAAATCAGGGACACCCCCCTATTTTTTGATCAATCCCAGAAGCCCCAATATAATGCGGTCATGCCCCTGACCCAGCACTAAAAATAGTCAACAGCCTCCGGTACGCCCCTTCGGCAGCCGCCAGTTCCGCATGGCTCCCCTGCTCGATGATCCTGCCCTCGGCCATGACCACAATATGATCGGCCCTGCGGATCGTAGAAAGCCGGTGGGCGATGACGATGTTGGTGCGTCCGGAAAAGGTTGCGCCAATGGCCTGCTCGATGAGCATCTCGCTTTCCGGGTCCACGCTGGCGGTGGCCTCGTCCAGCACCAGGATGCGCGGCTCCCGGGCCAGCACTCTGGCAAAGGCCAGCAACTGCCGCTGCCCGGCGGACAGATCCATGCCGCCCTCTCCCACCCTGGTGGCAAGCCCCTCGGGCAACTGGCGGACAAAACGGGCCAGTTGCGCCTTTTCCAGTATCCCCCACAACGCCTCGTCGGTTTTTTCCACATCGAGCAGGACATTGTCCCGGATGGTGGATGGCAGGAGAAACACGTCCTGCATGACCAGCCCCACCTGGCTTCGCAGCCAGTTCGGATCGAGATCGCGCAGGTCGATGCCGTCCAGAAGAATCGCGCCTGCATCCGGGTCGTAGAACCGCTCCAGCAGATTGATGATCGTGGTCTTGCCGCTGCCGGTGGCGCCGACGATGGCCAGGGTCTGGCCGGAGGGAATCTTCAAGGAGAAATTTTCCAGCACCGGATGCTCCGCCGCATAGCCGAAGCGTACCTCCTTAAACTCGATCTCGCCCTTGCCGGAGGCAGGCCGCAAGGGCGCAGCGGCCAGGGGCAGGGTCTCCTTGGAGTCGAGCAACTGAAAGATGCGCTCCGCCGAGGCCAGGGCGGACTGGACAATGGAATATTTCTGCGACAGCTCGCGCATGGGCTGAAAAAAGAGGCGCATGTAGGAAAGAAACGCCACCAGCATCCCGATGGTCATCTTCCCACCCATGACCTGGCTGCCTCCGTACCAGAGGATGGTGCCGATGGTCAGGGCGCTCATCAGCTCGATGAGCGGCATGAACACGGCAAACACCTTGATCTGGTAGAGAGCCTTGGCAAAAAAGCTTTGGTTGAGCTTGGAAAATTGCGCCTGGCTGGACTCCTCGCGCCGGAAAAGCTGGATGAGCGAGACGCCGGAGAGCGACTCCTGCAAAAAGGAGTTGATCTGGGCAAGATGGGTGCGGATCTGTCGAAAGGCATCGCGGGCCAACCGGCTGAACCAGAGGGTGTTGCCCACCATCAGCGGAAGGAGCAGGCAGATGCACAGGGCCAGCCGCCAGTTCATCCAGAAGAGTATCCCCAGGATGCCCAGGAGCTTGACCCCGTCGTTGAACAGGGTGACGATCACCGAGGTGAACATCTCATGCATGTTCTGGATGTCGTTGGTCAGCCGGGTTACCAGGCGGCCTGCGGGGTTGCGGTGAAAAAACTTCAGGTCGAGATGCAGGAGATGGACAAACATCATCTGCCGCATCCGGTGCATGATCCTCTGCCCGGTCCACTCCAGGATCAACACCTGGACAAAATTGCCGAAAAACTCGAAGGCCATGAGGCCGCAGAAGAGAAAAGCCAGGTGCTTGAGACCCGCCAGGCGGGCCTCGACATCCGGCCCGGTGTTGAGGATGAAGTCATCCACGGCCAGCCGGATCAGATAGGGCAGGGCCAGGCCGCAGCCCACCACGGCAAAGGAAAGCAGCACGGCCAGCAGGGCCCCCAGCCAATACGGCCTGCCCAGAAAGACAATCCGGTGCCACAGGCTGAGATCGCCGAACTTGCCCAGTTGGTCTTCTTCGAAATATCCGTAATTATCCCGCACCGTTACATCTCCTCTTCCCGCTGACTCTGCATCTGCTGCTGGAGGTACATGGTGCGGTAGAAAGGGCTGGTCGCCAGCAGCTCGGCATGGTTGCCCTGGGCCAGCAGCCGCCCTTCCTCCAGAACCATGATCCGGACCGCGTCCCGCAGGGGGGCGATCCTATGCGAGACGATGAGGCAGGTCCGCCCCGGCAGAAAGCTGGCCAGGCCGGAGATGATCTCCTGCTCGGTTTCCAGATCCACGGCGGATAAGCTGTCGTCGATGATCAGCATGGGCCGGTCGAGAAGAACGGCCCGGGCCAGGGCGATGCGCTGGCGCTGACCGCCGGAGAGCATGACGCCCCGTTCGCCGATCCGGGTCTGGTACCCCTCGCTGAAACCGAGAATCTCCTCGTGGATGCGGCAGATTGTGGCGGCGTCTTCGATCTGCTCCTGGCTGGCCGCCGGATTGCCGAAACCGATGTTCGCGGCCACGGTGTCGGAAAAAAGCAGCACATCCTGCGGCACATAGGCCACCCGTTCGCGCACCGAACCCAGGGACAACCGGTTGACATCAATGCCATTGAGAAAAATGGCGCCGTCCGCCACGGGATACTGCCGGGCCAGAAGATGGCATACCGTGGATTTTCCCGAACCGCTCCTCCCCACCAGACCGACGATCTCCCCTGCCCGGATCGTACAATTGACCTCGGCCAGGGCTGGCTGCTCCTGCCCCTCGTATTGAAAATGGAGGTTGCGCAGGGTGATCTCCGTTTGCCCTGCGGGAAAGGCGAGGGGGTGCGGGGGTTCGGCCAGGGTGGGCTTGGCGTTCATGACCTCGTCCAGCCGCCCCAGGGAGGTGAACCCGCGCTGGAAGAGATTGGCCACCCAGCCCACCGCCATCATGGGCCAGGTCAGCAGGTAGAGATAGGAGATAAAGGCGACAAAATCACCCACCGTGATGACGTTGCCGATCACCAACCGCCCGCCGAAGAAAATCACCAGCAGCAGACTGGTATTGCCCACCAGCCCGGAGATGGGAAACAGGGTGCCGTGCACCCTGGCCAAACGGATGTTGTCCTCCTGGTACTGGCGCCCAAGCCGGCCAAAGGCCTCGGCCTGCGGCGCTTCCTGGGTATAGGCCTTGAGCAGCCGGATATTGGTGATGGTGTTGCGGGCAAATTCGGTGAGATAGGAAAACTGCTCCTGCACCTTCAAAAAACGGCGATGCAGCCGGGCGGACAACACCCTGGTCAACACCGCCAGCAAGGGCATGGGGATGACGGCGATCAGGGTGAGCTGCGGGCTGATATAGGCCATGCAGGCCAGGGCGGCGATGCCCATGATCGCCGCGTCGGCGCAGGCCACCACGCCCATGCCCCCGGCCAACTGCACCGCGGCCAGATCATTGGTGGCCAGGGCCATGATCGCGCCCACCGGTTTCTTTTGGAAAAATGGACGGTCCAGGGTGAGGAGATGGCGGAAAAAATCATCGCGCAGGTCGCGCTCCACCATCCGGGAAAACCCGAGGATCAGGTAGCGCCAGACAAACCGGCAGGAGGCAATGCCCACGGCAAGCGCAAAGATGGCAAAAGCGCTTTGGGCCAGGGCCATCTGGCTGGCCGCCCCCTGGGACAAAAGATCCACCGCCCGTTTCACCAAACGGGGAATGCCCAGTTGCAGGAGATCGACAATCAGCAGGGCGACAAGCCCGCCTACAAGACGGGAGGAATATCGCCGGACACAGGGGCGGATCCGGTCCAGGGGGGAGACAATCCTCGTCCCTGGGATATCGCTCTGCACCTCGCCCGGTCTCATTTGGCGTTCATCCGCCAGACCCCGTCCCAGGCAAGGGGCGGATTGGCCAGCATCTCCCGGCAGCGGGCGGCATAGCGTCCGGCCACCACATCGTCCGCGCCCATATCCTGAAAGGCTTCCCTGGCCCTGGCAATTTCGCCCTGATAATACAGGGCAAGCGCCGCGGCGAAACGGTCTTGCAGCGTCCGCCTCGTATCGCCCGGCGCAAGGGGCTCGAACACGGTGATGGGCTCCTTGCGCCCCACCACCCCAACCCTGGCGATCTCCCGAACCGTCATGCCCACGGGCAACTGGCGGCAACACGGTTCGGAGATGAGGATCTGGGTGTCAAATTCCTTGTTGACCCCCTCCAGCCTGGCCGCGACATTGGCGTTGTCGCCCAGGATGGAGTAATCGAAACGCTGGCTGGAGCCGAGGTTGCCCACCACCACCGGCCCGGTGTTGATGCCGATCCGCATGAACAGGTCGCAGCCGAACCGTGCCTTGAAATCGGGGCGCAACTCGGCCAGCCGTTCCTGGCAGCGCAGGGCGGCCTGCACCGCGCGTCCGGCATGATCCGGCAGGGGAAGCGGCGCGTTCCAAAAGGCGATGATGGCGTCCCCCTCATACTTGTCGATGGTCCCGCCCGAAGCCAGGATGATGTCGGTCATGGCGGAGAGATATTCGTTCAGGAGCAGGGTGAGGTGCTCCGGTTCCAGCCGCTCGGACATCCCGGTGAACCCGGCCAGATCGGAGAAGAAGATGGAGAGCTCCCGCTTCTCGCCCCCCAACCGCAGCCGCTCCGGGTTAGCCACCAACTGGTCGATCACGGTGGGATGGAGATACTGGCTGAAGGCGCGCTTGATGTAGCGTTTTTTCCGCCCTTCGGTGGCGAAGTTGAACACCACCCCGCTGACCAGGGCAAGCAGCACCGCCGCGGCCTGGACAGCAACAGGCAGCCAGAGGCCACGATCATAGGCGACAAAGCCTGCAACAAAGGGCAGGGGGAGCAGGAGGACAAAGGCCAGGGAGGATTGCCAGGCGTTGCGGCAAAACAGGATGGACATCGCAGCCAGCACCCCCAACAACAGGGTCAGGAATACCGCCAGCCAGACGGGGCTGTCGCGGAGAAAATCCTGGGACAGCAGGTTGTCCAGCATGGTGGCGTGGATCTCGACCCCCGGATAGACCCCGTCGATGGGAATGGCCCGCAGATCGTACAGCCCCGGCGCGGTCATGCCCAAAAAAACGTACGCATCCTTGAACTCCGCCGGATCGATGACCGGGGTTTCCCCGGCTGCAAGCTGCAGCTCGGACTGCACCACCGCGGCCAGGGAGATGGTTGTGACCGTGCCCGATGAACCCCGGAAATTGAGGATGGCCTGCCCTGTTTCATCGAGGGGCACACCGAGTTCCCCGACCTGGAGATGTTTTTTGCCAAGCGAGAGGGGAACCGGGCCGGGGGCTCCGGCAAGATAGGCGGCCAGGGCCAGGGAGGGCACGGGATGGCCGGCAAGGTTGACAAACAGGGGAGCTCTGCGGAACACCCCGTCCGGATCGGGGCGGTTGCTGATGTTGGCCAGCATGGCAGCGCTCTCGGCCAGTTCAGCCACCGGCATGGTCACCGCCTGGGGCAGCACCGGCGCGCGGCTTCCGGCGAGCCATTGGGAAAAGCCGGAAATGGTCAGCACGGACGGGGCTGAGCCATTCTCCGCCGGCCCCTCCCCGGGAGGCGCCAGGGTGCAACTGAGCACCACCGGTCCGTTTTCCCGCATGGCCATGGCCAGGGCCTGGTCGTCCCCCACGCCGTGGAGCGACGGTTCGCTGAACAGCATATCAAAGGCGACCACCCGAACCCCGGCACGTTTGCAAAAGGCGAGGAGCGTGGCATACGCCTCCCTCGGCCAGGGCCAGGAGAGGTTGTTTTCCCTGCGTCCCCAGTCCAGGCTTTTCTGGTCGAGGGCGATGATCCGCAACCGGCTGGTGGCCGCAGCCGGCCTGGCAAAATGGGCAACCCGCCACTGCCAGGCAGCATGCTCGAAACCGGTGAGCGCTCCCTGCTGCCAGAGAAAAAACGCCATGGCACAGGCGATCAGGCCGAGGGTAAGCCCGGTACAACCTTTCTTGATCACGTCAGATGCTGCCCAGAATGCTCTTGAACCGTTGCTGCCGCACCGCCATCCCAGCCGGGGTCGTGGCTGCGGCAAGCAGAGGCGCAAGGTCGGCAATCCGGTCCGCCGGGTCTGGATGGGTCTTGGCGAAATCAAGACCCTGCGGGTTGAGCCGTTGCTTCATCTCGCCAAGCATTGCAACCAGGGCCCGCTGGTCATAGCCGGCCCGGCCGAGAATCTCCAGGGCCGCGACATCCGCCTCCCGTTCAAAGGCCCGGGAATAGCCGTTGTTGACCAGGGTTGCGGTGATATCGTGGATGGAATCCTCAAAAATTCCGGTGAGTTGCGACAATTGCGGCCCCCCGGCCTGCTTGGCCCCTTCCGTGGCCATGATGGAGAAGGCGCTGGTCAGCCTGCTGGTCTTGATGGCCTGCAGGCCGTGCTTCAATTGAATATGGGCGATTTCATGGGCCAGCACCGCGGCCAGGGTGTCCTCGTCCTTACAGCAGCGCAGCATGCCCCGGCTGATAAAGATCAGGCCGCCCGGCGCGGCAAAGGCGTTGATCCCCTCATCCTCCAGAATCACAAAATGATAGCCGCCGTAGGTTTCCGGCATGTCGGAGACCCTGGCCAGGGACTGGCCGACCAGATTGAGGTACTGCACGGTCTGGGGGTCGGTGCGGGGCGGGTATTTCCCCAGCAGGGTGGCGCCCACCGCGCGGCCCACATAGTATTCCTGCTCCGGGGTGATATCGGTGAAGGCCTTTTCCAGGGCCACGGCGGTTTTCTTGAGCGCGCCCACCTGGGACTCGCTGAGCCTGAAGCCGCCCACCTGGACCGCCCCGAGGCCGTCGATCACATCGGTGGTCTTGCACCCGGCAACCAGCACGGCACATGAGCAAAGCAACACAACAGCGAGGAGAAACGATCGTTTATTTTCCATGGCCGGCGCCTCCCTCGGGGTTCTGCAAGCCGCCCTTGGCAAGGAATTCCCGCATGGCCTCCGGGCTCACCTGAATCCGCTCCATCCAATCCACCGCGGCATAGTCCAGATTCTTGCCCCTGGCCTTGTACTCGGCCTCCACCTGGGCATTGAAGCCCTTGCCGCCCAGGGCCAGCTCATCCTCCGAGGCTGCGGCCCCCAGCCGCTCTCCGGCTTTAAGAACAATGGGTTTGGCAATGAGGCTGGCGCCGTGCATCCAGCCTTCCCGCCCTTGCCGCTGGTCCCGTACCTTGAACCACAGGCCCTGCTCGGCGAGCACGTCCACCCGCTCGCCATAGTTGAGGGTGGCGGCGATCTTTGCGAAAGGCGTAGGGGAAACCCTTACCGCGCCTTTCCGCACGGCGACGCTCAGCCATTCTTGCTTGGCCAAAGCCGGCGTTGCCAGAAGAGAAAAGAGCAACAACAACAGAATCTTCCTTGTCATTCCCATGAGACTCCTCCGAGCAGAAAGCGCTTCCCGATCTTCCCCAGACACACCGTATAGTATCACAGGCAATCAGGCGAAACAATGCGCCACCGTGCGCCACAGAGCGCCGAGCCGGGGAACCCGGCCTGAGAGCTTGCAGGGACACCGCTCTTTCTATTTGATGAAGGAACAACAATAATCGGTAAGGCTTCGCACCTTCAAGCCGAACTTGGAGTGGGACGGCACCTCGAAGGATTCTCCGCCCTTGATCGTCTTCCACTCCGATGTCCCGGGCAGCAAAACCTCCAGCTCGCCGGCCATGATCTCCATGAGCTCCTTGTCCGCCGTGTTGAATTCGTATTCTCCGGGCAGCATGACGCCCAGGGTCTTCTGGGAGCCGTCGGGAAACACCACCGTCCGGCTGGTGACCTTGCCGTCAAAGTAGACATTGGCTTTTTTTACGATGGTGACATTGTTGAATTCAGGCATGGATGTTTCCTCTCTTGTCATGCGGTTTTTCAATAAAAAAATTCCCGTCCGGACACAGACGGGAAAATGTGATGTCCGTTCCAACCTGCTAGATTCTTTATAACCGGAGCGGACAAATTGCAAGATTTTGTTGCGCGGTTTTCCCGTGACCCCGGATAAGAAAAAAGGCCACCCGTGGGCAGCCTTTTTCTTTATCCGTTTGATTTTTTTACCGAATCACAGGGTGCGGCACACCCTGCCGAAGCCGCCCGGGATGGTGCCCGAGGCCCAGAATGCCGTACCCTGCTTGAAATCCATAAACCAGTAGCCGCCGGGCTTGCGCTGGTCGGCTAAAAAGATAAAGGGCTGCTCCTTGGAAAAACAGGGATGGAGATGGACGCACATTGCGGATGGTGGTGAGATCGCAGCCGCCCCGCTGCCACATGAGCCCGGTGGCCCCATCGGTAACGGTGAGGCCGTCGCCGTTGTCCACCAGCAGGTTGCGAAAATTTCCCCTGGGGTTGTGGCGGCTGTCGTAACAGCCGATTTTCGCAGCAAGAGTAGCAGCCTCCAATTCGCTTACCACTCCCCCGGCCGCCCGCAGGCGGACCTTCTCCGCCACCGGCAAGGAATCACCCTTGAGCGGAAGCCCTGTCTCCATAATCTCCTGCGTCACGGAATTGTCCACCAGCGCAATCCGGTAGGAATCCTCGCTCTCGATGATTTTTTCCAGCAGCCATTGCTTGATTCCCTCGTCAATGGCATAACTCTGGTCCCGCATGTCCTTGCCCTGCCGGGACACGCATTTTTTCAGCATCTCCTGCGGGCAGTCGATGTGGGCCAAAATCTTGGCATGCTTGACGCCCCGCTCCATCAGGCAGAGCTTGGCGGGCGAACTCCAGTTATCGATATAGAAATAATAGTGCAGCTCTGAATTGTTGCGGATCCGTTGCTGGTCCTTGCCTCCCCAGCTCTCGAACATGGCAAAGGTATCCGAAGGGGTAAGATCCCAGTCGATCGACACAGGCTGATCACCCATACCCAACTTTTCCGCTAATCCCATGGCATACCTCCTCAGTTTTATTGTCATCTTCCTTGTGGAAACGATATAATGAATGCATCACTTTAAAACTAATAATTATTACCAATAATAATTACTGATTTCATTCCGGGCAAGAGGAAATACGCCATGCGCAAAGAAAAATTTACCACGGGCGCCGGGTACCCGCTTCCCTTGGGCTCGTTTTTGAAGCCGGAAGGGGTTAATTTCGCCATATTTTCCCGCCATGCCGAGGCCGTGACCCTGGTGCTGTTCAAGTCCGGCGCCGAAGATCCCTGCGCCGAAATCCCCCTTGACCCGAAGATCAACCGGACCGGCAACATCTGGCATATCCTGCTCCACGATCTCGACACCAGCCTGCGCTATGGCTATCGCATGTCCGGCCCGTACGACCCCAAGGGGGCGGGCCATTTCTTTGCCACCAAAAACCTGCTGCTCGACCCCTACGCCAAGGCCCTCACCGGAGGCTCGGAGTGGGGGGTCGCTTACTGCCGCTCCGGTCTCTGCACCCCGCTGAGCTCCTTCCAGCGGCGCTGCGGCATCATCGGCGACGAATTCGACTGGGAAGGCGACCGGCCCCTCAATATCCCCCTGGAAAAGAGCATCATCTACGAGCTCCATGTCCGGGGCTTCACCCGGCACGAAAGCGCCGGCGTGGCCAATCCCGGCACCTACCAGGGACTGGTGGACAAAATCCCCTATCTCAAGAAACTCGGCATTACCGCGGTGGAGCTCCTGCCGGTCACCGAGTTCAACGAACACGAACTCACCACCAACAACCCCTTCACCGGCGAACGGCTGAAGAATTTCTGGGGCTACAGCCCCATCTCCTTTTTCGCGCCCAAGGCCGCCTACGCGGTCAACGGCCGCAACGGCAACCAGGTCCGGGAATTCAAGGAGATGGTCAAGGCGTTGCACAAAGCCGGAATCGAGGTGATTCTCGACGTGGTCTTCAACCACACGGCGGAGGGCGGTGGCAATGGGCCGGTGATCAGCTTCCGGGGGCTGGACAATGTCATCTACTACCTGCTGGATCCGCGGAGCCGGGAATATCTCAACTTCTCGGGCTGCGGCAACACGGTGAACTGCAACCATCCCCTGGTCCGCCACCTGATCATGGATTGCCTGCGCTACTGGGTTATCGAGATGCACGTGGACGGCTTCCGCTTCGACCTTGCCAGCGTCCTGGGCCGCGACCAGCAGGGCAACGTGCTGAGCAATCCGCCCATGGTGGAAAAGATCGCCGAAGATCCCATCCTCGCCCACACCAAGATCATTGCCGAGGCGTGGGATGCCGCGGGCCTCTATCAGGTGGGGAGCTTTTCCACCAACCGCCGCTGGGCCGAATGGAACGGCCAGTTCCGCGATGATGTCCGCCGCTTCCTCTGCGGGCATGAGGGCATGGTCGCCCCCCTTGCCACCCGCATCGCGGGCAGCGCCGACCTCTACCAGGACGACGGTCGCTCCCCGCGCAACTCCATCAATTTCATCACCAGCCATGACGGCTTCACCCTCTACGACCTGGTCAGCTACAACAGCAAACATAACCTGGCCAACGGCGAGGACAACCGGGACGGCGGCAATGACAATCTCAGTTGGAACAGCGGCAGCGAAGGGGTAACGGACAACGCAACCATCGCAGGGCTGCGCCTCCGGAGGATCAAGACCTTTGCCGCCATCCTCATGCTTTCGCAAGGGGTGCCCATGCTGGTGGCGGGCGATGAATTCGGCCGGACCCAGCAGGAGACAAGCTGGCTCAACTGGGAATTGGCCAAGCAAAACCACGGACTGCTGCGTTTTTTCACCCAGATCATCGACTTGCGGAAAAGACACCCGGTATTCCACCGCACCGATTTTTTCCCCGCCACGGAAGAGAACCCGGAGATCGAGTGGCAATCCACCACCCCGGGCAGGCCGGACTGGTCGCCGGCCTGCAAGACCCTGGCTTTTGTCCTGCATGGCGCGGCCGCCGGGGTGCGGCGCGACGACGACTTTTTCGTCATGCTCAACGGCGGGCACACCCCCGCCGACTTCATCATCCCTGCGCCGCCCGCAGGCCGGTTCTGGCAGCGGCTGATCGACACCTCCGCCGCATCGCCGAAGGATATCGTCAGCGAAACCAAGAGCCAGCCGGTGCGGGACGCCTCAATTACCGTGGCGAATCTGGCCGCAACAATCTTTATCTCCAAGCCCTGCTGAATCGACGCCCATGAAGCTCCTGTTTCTCGGCGATTCCCTCGTCGCACTCCACAACTGGCAGAGCCGCTTCCCGGATCATGCTCCATGCAACTGTGGCGTGGCCGGAGAAACCGTGGCCGGCCTGCTCGCCAACCTTCCCTTCCATCTGCGCCGTTGTCCGACGCCGGACAGGGTGTTTATCATGATCGGCACCAATAATCTGCTCAGGGAAGAGTATGGGTTTCTGCCGGAATACGCGGCCATTCTGGACATTCTTGGCAGCGCGCTCCCCCCGGCGCAGATTACCGTCACCAGTCTGCCGCCCATCCGGGCCGCCCATCTGGCGCCTTCCGTCGTTCCCCGCCTGAACGAGGGGTTGCTCCAGCTCAGCCGGCAGAAAAAAGCCGCGTTTCTTGATCTATGCTCGACCTTCAACACCCAGGCGCCGGACGCGGCTCCCTGCTTCGCCGAGGACGGCGTCCATTTCAGCGACCTGGGATACACCCTCTGGGCTGCCTGGATTGCCCGCTTTTTGCAGCATTTCCCCTTCGAATCTCGCCGTTTCCGCACATTTCCAGATGCAATATCAGACAAATTTGTTACAATGGGCCGTTCTGTATCGCATAACGTACACCAAACCGTAAGAAAGACCCGGGAGAAGCCATGCCTGAAAACAACCGCCAGCCCATTGACCTGGCCACCCTGTACGAAATAACCCGGGCCCTGGCCTCCTCGGACGACCTGCGCAAATGCCTGGAAGAAAGCCTCACCGTGCTGGCTGCACGCACCAGCCTTGGCAACGGGGCGGTGACCATCGCCAACCCGCTCACCGGCCAGATCGAAACCGAGGTGGCTCCCGGCATGACCGCGGAAGCCCGGAAGCGTGGGATCTATAAATTCGGCGAGGGCATCACCGGACGGGTGGTGGCCAGCGGCGCCCCCATCGTGGTGCCCCAGATCAGCCAGGAACCCCTTTTCCTGAACAAAACCCGGGTCAGGGGTGAGAAAAGCCAAGACGCCCTCTCCTTTCTCTGCGTGCCCATCAAGCACGGGGCCAAGACCATCGGCGCCCTGAGCGTGGACCGCAGCTACCACGAAGGGTTGGACTTTGAAAAGGATCTCCAGTTTCTCACCGTGCTCTCCGGCCTCATCGCCCAGACCGTGGTCCGCATCCAGGCGGTGAATCAGGAACGGGAGCGGCTGGTGCAGGAGAATACCCAGTTGCGGCGGGAACTTTCGGAAAAATACCGGGTGGCCAGCATCGTCAGCAACTCGAACCGGATGCAGGAGGTGTTCGAGATGATCCACCGGGTGGCGGACTCCAACGCCACCGGCCAAGGCTGTCCATCACAACAGCAAGCGAGCCAAGGCCCCGTTCGTGGTGGTCAACTGCTCGGCCTTGCCCGAAACCCTGCTGGAGTCCGAGTTGTTCGGCCACGAAAAAGGGGCCTTCACCGGAGCGCAGGCCGCCAAAAAAGGCCGCTTCGAGCTGGCCGAGGGCGGCACCCTGTTTCTCGACGAAATCGGCGAATTGAGCCAGAGCGTGCAGGTCAAACTGCTCAACGTGGTGCAGGACCGCGAGTTCCAGCGCTTGGGCGGCATCGCCCCCATCAAATGCAACGTCCGGCTGATCACCGCCACCAACAAGGATCTGGAAAAAGCCGTGGAAGAAGGGTCCTTCCGGGAAGACCTCTACTACCGGCTCAACGTCTTCCCCATCTACCTGCCGCCCTTAAGGGAACGCCGCACCGACATCATGCTGCTGGCCGATTTCTTCCTCCAGAAATACAACGAGGAAAACAACAAGCAGATCCGCCGCATTTCCACTCCGGCCATCGACCTCCTGGTCCAGTACCACTGGCCGGGCAATGTGCGGGAGCTGCAAAACTGCATCGAACGGGCGGTGCTTATCTGCGACGAGGACTCGATCAAGAGCTATCACCTGCCGCCCTCGCTGCAAACCTCCGACTCGGTGAACGAACACGCCAACCCGGTTTCCTTTGCCGCGGCGGTGGACAATTTCGAGCGGGAGCTGATCATCGACAGCCTGAAGAAATGCCAGGGCAATCAGACCAAGGCCGCGCAACTGCTGGACACCAGTCTCAGGATCATCAACTACAAGATCGCCAAGCTCAACATCAGCCCACGCCAATTCAAACTCAGCAAGTCCTAGGCCGGAAGATGACCATTCTCCTCCACCTCTGCTGCGGCCCCTGCACCATCTTTCCCCTCACCGCCTTGCGGGAACAGGGATTTTCCGTGCAGGGCTATTTCCACAACCCAAACATCCACCCCTTCCGGGAGTTCAAGCAGCGGCTCGTCACCCTGGAGGATCTGGCGCGCCGGACCTCTCTGCCGGTGGAATACGAACGGGAATACGGCCTCAGGGAATATCTGCGCCAGGTCGTTTTCCATGAAGAGGATCGCTGCCCGCTCTGCTACCGGATGCGCCTTGATGCGACGGCGAGAAAGGCCAGGGAGCTTGGAGCCGAGGCCTTCAGCACCACCCTGCTGTACAGCCGCTACCAGCGCCATGAAACCATCCGGGCACTGGGCGAGGAGCTGGGAGCCCAATTCGGGGTACCGTTTTATTACGAGGATTTTCGGGTCGGTTGGCAGGAAGGGATCGACGCCAGCCTCGAGATGGGGCTGTACCGCCAGCCTTACTGCGGCTGCATTTACAGCGAACAGGAACGTTACGACAAGAAGCTTAAGAAGAAGAACCCCGCCTGAACACGAGCAGCCCCATTCAGGCCTCCCCTTCCATGGCCGCACGCACGATGCTGTCCACATGGATGGCCGCCGTATTCAAGAAAGGGATGCCAAAGGCGTCCCGATCAAGAATCAACGGCAACTCGGTACAGCCGAGGATAAGCGAATCAATGGCATCCCGGGCGATCATTTTTTCGACGATAGCCAGAAGCTCCTGCCGCGTCGAATCCTTGATGATCCCCAACTCGATCTCGGAAAAAAGCTTTTCGTGGATAAACTGCTGCTCATCCGGAGAAGGGACAGCGAGCGACATCCCCCGCGCATGAAATGGCTTAAAGAAAAAATCCGCCGCCATGGTGAACCGGGTTCCCATGAGACCGGGCCGCTTCAGCCCCAGACTTTCCGCTTTCTCACAGGTGGCCTCTACGATACTGAGCATGGGCAGAGGAGAACGCCTTGCCACTTCATCAAAAACGACATGCGGGGTGTTGGAGGCAATCACGGCAAACTCCGCCCCGGCCCGATGCAGCGCCTCCAGCCTGAACAAAAGCCACGCCGCCAGCGCCTCCAAATCCTTCGCCTCCAGAATCCCAAGAAGCTCCGCCAGGTCCGCGCTGTAGATGATGATCTCGGGAGAATGCAGCCCGCCCGCAGGCTTCGCGTTCACGCCCGCAGCAAGATATCCATCCGCCGGTCGGCATGCATAACGATCCGACCATGTTCCGTGCAGTCGGCCAGATAATCCCCTATCGCCCGAATAAGGGATGGGGATTTGCTCTTGTAATCAGGCAACAGGCTCTCAAGGAAATCCTGTTGGTCGACAAAATGAAAACAGGTCTGGAAACAGACCGTCTTTCCGATCCGCCAGCCTGACAAATCCGCAATAGCACGCCTGGCAGCATCCTTTTCCCCTGTCTCGTTGCCATCTCCAACCCCGAACCGCTCTTCCGCCTTGATCAGCGTCCCGTCCTCGCCAGGTTCGATCACCACGATCAGCCCATGTTCTCCGAGCAGTCCGGCTGCTTCGTTAAAGCTCACCCGCATGGCGTCTTGAGCAAGATGGTGCAGGGAAAGGGAATAGACGACCATATCGAACCACCCTTCAGGAAAGGGCAACAACTCCCCCCGGCAACGGAGGAATACCACATTCTCCGCGTTGATCTGAGTCCGCGCCTTTTGCAGTGCGCCCTCATCCGGATCAATAGCAACAACCCTTCGCGCATGCCGCGCCAAGTCACGGGTTATCCTCCCATGCCCGCATCCCACCTCAAGAATTGTCTTGTCAGAGATATCACAATGTGCGGTTATTTCCTTGATAAACTGACCGTAAGGGTCAAGAATCACGGCCTTCCTCCTTGGCGAGTTCACATACTGTTGCGCATGCCGTACCAAGACACCAGCAGGACGATGTTACAAAAAAAAATTCAACGCACAGAAGGACACAAACAACGATGGGCCTTCCCCGCACAAACAGGAAAGGCCCATCAAAAAACCGCATATCCGCAGAACGTCTACTCCTTGGCAGTCCCGGCGCTGCCGCCGCCGGGCAGGATGCCGAAGGCGGAGGTAAAGGACTGCCAGTCCGGCAGCGAAAGCGTGGGCACGAAACGACGCCAGGTTTTCTCAATGCCCTGGCCGGACTTCAACTGAGCCAAAAGCTCGGCGGCCTGGGGCTTGACGCTGGCCTCGGGATAGGTGGCAAGCAGATACTCAAGCCGCCCTTGGGCCTGCTTGTCTTCATCGATGCGCAGATAGAAGGTGGCGACGGAAAACTCATGCTGGGCCAGAAAATCGCGGGCGGCTCGAATCCGGGCCGAAGCCTCCACGAAATAGGGCGAATGGGGATAGGCGCGATTCAACCGCCCAAAGGCCTGCACCGCATTCTGGGCGTTGCCAGGATCCCGGTCATTGGTCCCTATCTGGCTGTAATAACACATGCCTATCTGGAACAAAACATAGGGGACGGCCTCGTTGGTCGGATGGTTGGCCTCGAACTCTTCATACAGGGTCTTGGCCTCGCTGAACTTGTCCATGTAATAATTGGAATCGGCGGCCTTCAGTTCGGCCAGCAGCGCCACTTCGCTGAAGGGAAACCGGTCTTTTATCTCCACGAAACGTTTCAAGGCCGCGCTGTATTTCCCGCGGTTGAAGTCGGCCATCCCCTCCATGGCCAGGGCTTCCGGGGTTTCCTGCACAGCAGAACCCTCGCCAAAACCAACCCAGCCCAGCATGGTGTCAAGGGTCGCACAGCCGCTGAGCCCGGCGGCCGGGACACTCATGGCAAGAGCCAGAACACAGGTCAAGAGAAAAGGCCCGGCATACTCGAACCGGGCCCGAAAACCATCATGCCTCACGCCGGGGACTAAAGAGCCTTTTCAATCATGGCCTTGAGCTGCTGCTTGCCCACCGCGCCGGTCACCTGATCGGCAACCTCCCCGCCCTTGAAAAGAATCAGGGTGGGAATGGCCCGAATTCCGTATTTGCCGGGAGTAACAGGGTTATCATCGACATTCATCTTGCCGATCGTGACCTTGCCCTCGAACTCGGCGGCCAACTCATCGATAACCGGGCCGATCGCCTTGCAGGGTCCGCACCACGGCGCCCAAAAATCCAAGAGAAAGGGGGTCTCGGACTGCAGGGCTTTTGCACTGAAATCGCCGTCGGAAACCTGGATAACCTTGTCGCTCGCCATAATTTTCTCCTTTTATTTCATGGGGATAATTGTATTCAGAGTATAATGGCTTCATCTTACAAAGGGAACCGGGTGCTGACAAGGAAAATCTTGTGTGCTCCCGCCTCCCCCGGCGAGAGAAAAGGGCAAAAGCCGCACCTCCTTCTTGACAACCAACCGACAGTCGCTATATGGTTATCACCATGCGTACACGAACCTGTCCGTTCTGCAAGGAAGACATCCATTTCCAGGCCCTGGTCTGCCGCTATTGCACGCGAGACCTGCCGCCTGTGGCGCAACGCCACCACAGGAAAAACTCCCATGGCTGGCTGACGGCGATCACCGCGGCGGGCATCATCGTCAGCGGCGCGGCCTTTCTCGCCGTCGAGTTCCTGCGGGAGCGGAAAAACTGGCTCACGGAACCGCCCCGGCGGCCAGGATCGCAAAACCCGCCTGACTGACCAGCCCGGGCAGGGAGTGCTCCATCTCCCGCAACGCTTCCGGCGGCTGCCCCAAGCCGGATCGTCTTTCCTCCACGGAAAAACCGCACCCACCCAGGCTTTGTTCCACCTCGGCCGGATCATAAAACCGGGCCTGCCGGTAGAACGGATGGCCTGCCTCTTTTTTTTGCTGGAGCATTCTCCCCCATGGGCTGTCAGCCACAATGAGCCCCAGCACCAAATGCCCGCCGGGCTTGAGCACCCTTCGGCATTCCCGCAGCACCGGGATGGGATCGGCAAGGAAACAATAGGTGAAAAGCAGCAGCACCGTGCCCATGCTCCGACCACCATAGGGCAGCGACTCCCCCTTCGCCTGACACACCTGCACGCCACGTTTTTTGGCAAATTGCAGCGGAGACAGAGCCGGGTCAATTCCGAACTCCACCCCCAGGGCCTCGGCAAAGCGGCCCGGCCCAACGCCGACCTCCAGCTTCGGGCTCGCAAGCGGCGTTGTCAGTTCCTGGAGCGCGGCACGCTCAATGGCAAACAGCAGGCTTCCCTCAAACCAGGCGTCATACTCCTCGGCCCGCTCGTCAAAAACCCCGGCTGCCTGGCGCCGGAACGTCTCATTTTCCATACCGTCCCCCCCGGTCATCAGCTTTCCGCCCGGTTGTTTCCTTTTCCGGAAATAATGGTTATGGTTACTTGCATTCCCCTGTTGAGCAAGAAAAAAATCATACCCGGATACCCATTCCCATGCAGGCTGAGACAAAATCCCCTTTCGGGCAATCGCTCCGCAACCCCGAGCAATTCACCATCACCCTTGAACTGGTGCCCAGCCGGGGCGGCCACAGCCGGGAACACGACCGCACCCTGGAGCTGGCCGAAAAGCTGGCCCGCGACCCGCGCATCCAGGCGGTGAGCATCACCGAAAACGCCGGGGGCCAGGCCGCCCTCTCCCCGGAGGTTCTGGGCCGCGAGATCCAAAAAATGGGGCTTGACGTGATTGTCCATTTTTCCAGCAAGGACAAGAACCGCAACCAGATGGAGAGCCTGCTCTTTGCCTGGGACCGCCTGGGCATCCGCGACCTGCTGGTAATCACCGGCGATTATCCCCAGGAAGGCTACCAGGGCTGCCCCAAACCGGTCTTCGACCTCGGCTCGGTGCATGTTCTGGATCTCATTTCCCGGATGAACCAGGGAAACTACGGCCCGGACCGGGGGAAGGGAGCCATCCAACCCACCTCGTTTCTCATGGGCGTGGCCCTCTCCCCTTTCAAACGGCTGGAGGCGGAGCTGCTGATGCAGTACGCCAAGCTCCACCGCAAGGCCGAGCGGGGCGCGAACTATATCATCACCCAGGTCGGCTACGACGCCCGCAAGTTCCACGAAGCCATCCAGTATGTCCGCCAAACCGGGCTGAACCTGCCGATGCTGGGCAATGTCTTTATCCCCAACCTTACGGTGGCAACCCTGATGCACAGCGGGAAGATCCCCGGCTGCATCATCACCGACAGGCTGTATGCCGAAATCCGCCGTGAGGCGGCAAGTCCGGACAAAGGCAAGCAAACCCGGCTGCTGCGGGGGGCGAAGCTGCTGGCCATCCTCAAGGGGCTGGGCTATGCGGGGGCCCATCTCGGCGGGCCTGGACTTACCTATGAAAACATCGACTATCTCCTCTCCACCGCCGATTCCCTTGCCGGGAACTGGCGAGACTTGGTGGCGGAGATGAATTACTGGCATCAGGACGGCTTTTATCTCTACACAAAGGATGCGGCGACCGGCCTCAACACCGCCGAACCAGCACCCCGCAACAAGAGACAGCCAGGCTTGCAGGTCAACTACCGCATGGCCCGGCTCGTCCACAACCTGGCCTTTACCAAAAAGGCGCCGCTCTATCCGGTGTGCAAAAAAATCTGCCTTGCCCTGGAAGGCGGCGGACTGGACAACGGACTCACCCACCTGGAGCATGTGACCAAGTTCCTCCTCTTCGGTTGCCAGAACTGCGGGGACTGCACCCTGGGCGACCTGGCCTTTGTCTGTCCGCAAGCCGGCTGCGCCAAATATCTGCTGAACGGCCCCTGCGGCGGCAGCCGCGACGGCTGGTGCGAGGTGTACCCCGGCAAGAAACGCTGCCTCTACGTGCGGGTCTACGAACGCCTTGCCGCCCGCGGCCTGCCGGAATCCATGCAAAAAGGCTTTGTCCCCCCGCGCAACTGGGCGCTCAACAACACCTCCTCCTGGCTCAATTTTTTCCGGGGGTTGGACCACGCCGGGAAAAGTCAAAAGTAGTCGCGCCAAAAAAATATTTCCCATCCATATAATTAGGATGTATATTTCTTCTTTTTTTTCGGATGATGACCAGCATACCATACGGAATGTAACGGTTCAGCAGCGCCGCTTCGCTGCTGCCACAGATGCGAGGAAGAGGCCTGCGAAGTGTGCTATTGCACATGAGTAGGCCGAGATGACAGGTAAGCGGGCCTGCGAGACTCCGAAGCAGATGTGGTGGTGCTGAACCGTTACATAATGAGGAACAAAACGCCATGACATACTCAGACGCATCACGCCCCAAGGACGAATGCGGCGTTTGCGGAATTTTCGGCCATAAGTACGCAGCCAAGCTCACCTACTTCGGCCTTTACGCCCTCCAGCATCGGGGCCAGGAGAGCGCCGGCATCGTCACCAGCGATGGCAGCCTGGTTTACCAGCACAAGGGTATGGGGTTGGTGCACGATGTTTTCAGCGAGGCCGACCTGCAAGGCCTGCAAGGCCACCTCTCCGTGGGCCATGTCCGCTACTCCACCACCGGCGCCTCCAACATCGTCAATGCCCAGCCCTTTATCGCCACCCACCAGGGCTGCACCGTGGCCGTGGCCCACAACGGCAACCTGGTCAATATCCGCTCCCTGCGCGACGAGCTGGAGAAAAAGGGCTCCATCTTCCAGTCCACCATGGACAGCGAGGTGGTGGTCCATCTGCTCGCCCGCTGCTCCCACCTTGGCCTAGACAAGGCGCTCATCGACACCTTCGAGAGCATCAAGGGTGCCTACTCCATCCTGCTCATGACCGAAGACAAGCTCATCGCCGTCCGCGATGCCGGAGGCTTCAGGCCGCTCTGTCTCGGCAAACTCAACAACGGCGGCTTCATCGTCGCCTCGGAAACCTGCGCCCTCGACCTGGTCGAGGCCCAGTATGTCCGCGACATCGAGCCCGGCGAAATCCTGATCATCGACCGCGACGGCCAACGCTCCCTCCATCTTGAAGCCAGCCAGCGTCGCAGTTTCTGCATCTTCGAGCAGGTCTATTTCGCCCGGCCCGACAGCGACATCTTCGGCATAAACGTTTACCAGAGCCGCAAGCGCATGGGTGCAATCCTGGCCCGCGAGTGCAAGATCGACGCGGATTTCGTCATGCCCTTTCCCGATTCCGGCAACTACGCGGCCATCGGTTTTTCCCAGGCCTCCGGCATCCCGCTGGAAATGGCGGTAATCCGCAATCACTACGTGGGCCGCACCTTTATCCAGCCCACCCAGTCCATGCGCGATTTTTCGGTGCGGGTCAAGCTGAACCCCATCCGTTCCTTTCTCAAAGGCAAACGGGTCATCATCCTGGACGACTCCATCATCCGCGGCACCACCGGCCGCTCCAGGGTCAAATTCCTGCGCGAAGCCGGGGTCAAAGAGATCCACATGCTGATCAGTTGCCCGCCCACCCGGAATCCCTGCTATTACGGGATCGACTTCCCCTCGGGCGGGGAGCTCATCGCCAACAAGAAAACCGTTGACGAAATCCGCGATTATCTGGGCCTTGACTCTCTCTACTATCTCAGCCTTGAGGGCCTTTTGGAAGCATGCGGCGGCCCGCCGGAAAACTATTGCAAGGCCTGTTTCGACGGGGAATATCCTGTTGCGCCGGACAAGGATTTCTGCAAGCTTCTCCTCGGCACCAGGAACGCCTGCCAGTCCACGGGCAAAAAATAGGAATCCCCAGCCCATGAGCATTGAACAGGCCAAGGAAGTTCTCAGGATCGAGGCGGACGGCATCATCGCTCTGCTCGACCAGATCGACGCCGATTTTGAAAAGGCAGTGGCCATGATCATGGAATGCCCGGCCCGGGTGGTGATCACCGGCATCGGCAAATCCGGGATCATCGGCCAGAAAATCGCCGCCACCATGAACAGCACCGGAACCCCCGCCCTGTTCCTCCACCCGGTGGAAGCCATGCACGGCGACCTCGGCATGGTGGATCCCCAGGACGTCATCCTGGCCATCTCCTACAGCGGCGAAACCGCCGAGCTCTCCCTCCTGCTCCCCAACCTCAAGAAACGCGGGACCCAGATCATTGCCATGACCGGCAATCCTGCTTCCAGCCTGGCCCGGGGCGCCGATGCGGTGCTCAAGGTCGCGGTGCCCCAGGAGGCCTGCCCCCTGGGATTGGCCCCCACGGCCAGCACCACCGCCGCCCTGGCCATGGGCGACGCCCTGGCCGTGGTTCTTTTGAACCTCAAGCAGTTCAAGGAAAGCGATTTCCGCCGCAACCATCCGGCGGGCAGCCTTGGGGAGCGCCTCAAGGTCAATGTCGCCGAGGTGATGCTCACCGGCGCCGCGATCCCCAAGGTTTCCCCCAAAAACAGCCTTCCGGAGGCCATTGCCGAGCTGAACGCCAAGAACCTTGGCGCGGTCCTGATCATGCATGAGGAAGAAATCATCGGCATTCTCACCGATGGAGACCTTCGCCGTTTGCTCAGCCAGAAAGGCGGCAGCCTGAGCGGACTTCCCCTGGCTGAAGCCATGACCGCCAAGCCTAAGACCATTACCACGGAACTTCTCGCCGCCGACGCCCTCAGCATCATGCAGCGCCACGAAATCACCTTCCTGGCCGTGACCGACCACCGCGGCAAGCTGGCCGGCGTGCTCCATCTTCAGGATCTGCTGGGCAAGGGAGAGTTCCGGTTTCTGGTGTAGGGGAAGAAACCCCTTCGACAGGCTCAGGGTGAGCGGATATTATCTTAAAATGCATTGATCTTCCGTTCGTGCTGAGCTTGTCGAAGCACCTGTCTGAAGGAAATTCCGTTTTTCGGGAAAACATCAACGCCCATTTCCACCGGGCCGACCCCCGAAAAACCGCTTATTCTGGTAGATATACCTATTGGGAGGTATAGTTTTTTATGCTAGAGTAGCCGACGCTGTATTGGTTCAATGGGTTCCGACCCGGACCAACCGGATAGAACATTACCCGGCGCCCATTGCCGGGTTTCATATCTTCATATGAGGCTTTGTTATGGCAATCTCCAGCAAGGATATCAATTCGGCCTTCAGCGCCGAGGTTACCGCGATTCCGGGAGGCGAATTCCTGAACCGCTGTTTTTCCTGCGGCGCCTGCAGCGGTATCTGCCCGGTAAGTCAGGCAATCCCCGACTTCGACCCCCGCAAGATCATCCACATGATCCGGATGGGGCTGAAAGACGCGTTGCTTAAATCCGATCTGCTCTGGTTCTGCTCCCGGTGCCGCAGTTGCGTCTTTGTCTGCCCCCAGGACGTCCGTTTCGCCGAGATCATGGTCGCCCTGCGCCAGTTGGCCATGAAAGCCGGCTACATCACCGCCCAGGATCTGCTGGACAAGGGCAAGGCCGCCTGGGTGGAACGCGATCTCTGCGTCTCCTGCCTCACCTGTGTCCGGGTCTGCCCCTGGCGGATTCCCAAGATCGACGGCCAGGGCAAGGCTGCCATT
>PHAW01000265.1 GCA_002841785.1 Deltaproteobacteria bacterium HGW-Deltaproteobacteria-3
CTCAAGGGGTTCCCGCTTTGCCTCGCTGTGCCTGCTGAAGGTAAGGATCTGCGCCACCAGATCCCTGGCCCGCTTGCCTGCCCTGGTCACTTCCTCAAGTTTGGCATACACGGGCATATCCTGTTGCAGATCCAGCATGGCCAGCTCCGTGTAGCCCACCACCGCGGCAAGGATATTGTTGAAATCATGGGCAATGCCGCCGGCAAGGGTGCCGATGGCCTCCATCTTCTGGGCCTGAATGAGCTGGAACTCCAGTTTTTTCTGTTCGCTGATGTCCTTGGCAAAATGGGTAACGCCGCTTATCCGCCCCTGGTCGTCCATAACCGGGGTGGCGGTGAGCAGAAAGGTCCGGCCCAACTCCGGATGCACAATCTCCTGGCTGTAAGACTTGCGGGCAGGGGAAGCAAAATGCTCCATGCAACCGGGGCAGGGTTCGCCAGCCCCCCGGAACACCTCGTAACAATACCGACCAACCAGTTCCGCCTCTGTTTTGCGCAAAATCCGGCACGTCGCCTTGTTTACCCTGGTCAGGCGCAAAGAGGCATCCTGCAAAGCAACGATGTCATCCACCGCATCGAAGGTCCGCTCCCACTCCCGCTGGGCCTCTCCCATCCGTTCCTCGGCGGAATGGCGTTCGCGGATCTCCGCGCGGAGCTGCTCATTTTTTTGGGAAAGCTCCGCCGTGCGCGCCACCACCATTTTTTCCAGATGGTCGCGATAGCTCTCAAGCTTCTCTTCCGCGGCTTTGCGCCCGGTAATGTCCTGGATGATCACGATGGCCGTTCGCTGGCCGGCATCGACAATGGGCAGCACATTCAGGGCAACCCGCCGCCCCTTCAGCAGCAGGACTGTTTCCTCGCCCAGGGCAATGGGATGCTCGCCGAGTCCGGCAAAAGCATATGCCACTTCCTGCCGCATGCTTTCCGCGAAGAAATCGAAAAAATCAGCGACCAGGATTTTTTCTTCCCGGGAGCCAAGGATGGCCGCGCCGGCGGCATTGACATACACGATCCGCCCCTCGCCGGTACACTCGACGATCCCTTCGCTGATATTGCCGAGGACAACTTCGAAATGTTTCCTCGAACCCAGAAGCTCCTTGGTGATCTCCCGCTGGTAAATGCTTTCAAGCCCGGCAATCCCTGAAGACAACAAATCTTCCTTGTTGTTGCGGGCGGTGAGCAACCGGGAAATATGCTGCTCGATGTCGCGAAAAGGTCCCTTGGCGATACAGGCATTGGCGCCGAACGAAGCGCAGTCGATGTTTTCTTCCGCAGCGATGGCGGAGAGGATGACGATACAGACGTTTTTCAACTCCGGCATGGAGCGCACGATCCGGCACAGTTTGTCGCCGCTGATATGCGGCATCACCATATCCACGAACATGACGTCCGGTGTCCACTACCAGAATCTTTTCATTCATGGTCGCCCCCAAAGCCCTGTTGGCCGAGCGCTCTAGCCTCCCAGCCCTAAATATCCCCTTGGTTCACCGCTTTTTTTTATTGTAGCACACGTTGCCCCGTCAGGGTGCGGTTAAAATGTCGACATCCCGCTCCACTCCTGAAAACGGTACAGGACGTAGCGAAACGGCGAGTGCTCGGAAAACTCGGCGAAATCAAGGGAATAGTCCCCGCCGTCATTTCGCCACATCCGCTCGAAATACCCGGTTGCCGAGCGGATCACCTGCGAATCCGCGGGGGCCGTCACCTCAAGGCAGGACTCCAGATTCAGGTCGTCAAGATTGCGCCGGGTGAGATTTGCCGAGCCGCCGATGAGCACTGTCTCTCCGGGCAGGGAAATCATGGTCAGCTTGGGGTGAAACTGTTCGCCGTGCGTTCCATACCAGCGCACCTGGATTGCCCCCCGGGATTTTTCCACAAGTTCCTGGGCCACCGGCCGGTTGGGAATGCCGTTTTTGCTCCGGCCAAAGGCATCCTTGTTCGGGTCAAGGAGCAGACGCACCTCGGCTCCCCGGGCAAGGGCCGCCAGCAACCGCGCCTTGATTTTCCCCTCGGTGAGCAAGCGCAGATGCATCTCGCCGGATTGCGGGCGAACCGGAATCTCCCACTGGGGCAAAGTCTCTCCGGAAAACCTCGCCACGGCGGCTTCCGACTCGACAACATCCTGAACCACCGGACCTTGGGCGACAATGGCGATATTGGAATGATACCCGCTTGCGTCATGGGGGTTGGCGGAGGTAATGAGCGCTTCTTTTTCGCTGGCCACAACCTTGCGGTGGTTGGCCTTGAAGTTGAACAGGCTCAAATATCCCCGCAGGGTCATGGCGGGCCCGTCCTGGGCAAAGGGCGACGGCAGCCAGCCATTCCCGCCGGTGCCGAACCACTGGCAAAAAAGCCGCCACCAGGCGGAATACATGAAATTGGAATCACGCAGCCTGCGGGTATCCGTGTACACGACCCGCACCCCGCCGGCCCGCAGTCTCTGGAAATGCTCCGGTTCCTCCGCTCCATAGCTCCGGTTGATGGTGTCGGTGATGAGCACGATGTCCACCTGGGGCGCGCGCTGTTTTTTTTCAACCAGCCTGCGGGTAATCTCCTCGGACAGGGCAGGGAAGCTCCCCCCCTTGGGATGAACTCCGTTGAACAAAAAAAAGTCGAGCAGGATGAAACGCTCGGCCCCATCAATGATTTGATGGACCCGATTAAAAATAGCTTGCTCGCGCACCGGCTGCCCGTTGCGCTGATAGGTGCAATCGGCCAGGAACTCGACGTGTGCCGCGGAGCGCACCGCCCCTTCCAGCGAGACTCCCTTGGGCAGAGGTTTGTTCTGCCCATAAATCATCAGGGACACCCAGACAACCACCACAGCCACGATGATCTTCAAGAACCTCTCCCCCCAAAAGCTTCGCTTCACACGCAACACCCATCGAAAAATTGCCCCACGGACATGTGACGCTGGTCACATCCCCCGGCGGAAAGAAAAAATGCTGCAGGCCACCCACAGGGGGAAACCACCACCCCTCACACCGTTGCCAGAAAGATATCCACCAAGTTCGGATCAAACTGGGTGCCGGCCAGGGAATGGATGTGTGCGGCAACCTTTTCCGGAAGCCAGGCCTCGCGGTAGCGCCGGGCCGAGATCAGGGCGTCCCAGGTGTCGGCAATGGAGAAGATTCTGGTGCCGTCCCACCATTCATGATGGCAATAAGGGATATCCAGGGCTGGGCGCAGATAATGGATGGGAGACAGCAGGTCAAAGGCAAAGGCAGGGTGTTGCCGCATGATCTGCTGCTCCTCTTCGGTGAGCGGCCCGGCATTCATCAAAACGGAGTCGGGCACCGCCATCTTGCCGATATCATGGAGCAGGGCGCCGCGGCGGACATGATCAAGCTCATCCTCCCGGATGCCAAGGGCGCAGGCAACCTTCAGGGTAAGCTCCGCCACCCGCTGGGTATGCCCCTCTGTTTCCGAATCTCGCAACTCCAGGGCCTTTGCCCACCCCTCGATGGTGGTGTCGTAGGCCAGGGTTAATTCGATGTTCGACTCCTGAAGCTTGCGGAAAAGCGTCGCATTGTCAATGGCAATGGCCGCCTGGATGGCCAGGGCCTCAAAAAAATCAGACCATTCCGGGTCGGCCTCAAACCGCTGCCGGCAAAAAATCTCAAAGACGCCCTTCACCTGTCCTTTGGCAATCAAGGGGACGGCATAATAGGTTATGAACTTCTCATGCTGGAGCAGCTCAAGCCGGACAAAGGGGTTGGGAAGCTCGGTGATGTCGGCAATATAAACAATCCTCCGCTCATAGGCGGCAAGCCCGGCGCCGCCCTCGCCGAGCCGCACTCTGGATTTCCGGATGCCCAGCCCCTCAAAACCCCAATCCGCTCCATGGTCCAAGGTTTGGGTGTGGGGATTGAGCAGGAGGATGGCGCCCGCATCCATGCCAAGCTGCGAAACGGTCTGCTCCAGAAACAGCTTCATGGTCAGCCGCAGATCGAGGCTCGCGGTAATCACCATATCGATGGCGTGCAGGGTGGTCAGATGCTGAAGCCGGGCCTTGGCCCTCCCTTCCGCCTCCATCCGGGCGGCAATCTCCTTTTCAAGTTCCGTGTTCTTGTGAACAAGGGCGGTGTTTGTCCGGAGAATTTCCTTATCCGCATCCCGAACCTTGGCAATGGTGAGCCTGGACAAGCCGATGACCAGAAAAACAAAAAGAGAGCCGCCGAGAAAGACCAGGCCGGTGACGATCTCCACTGGAAAAACAAGCTGCCTGACCTGAATGACGATAAAAAAGAGGTATCCGGCAATGAAAAAAAGGATCAGGCCGGTCAAGGCCTGCCATTTCCCTGCGAGGGAAATGGGCACCTGCCGCCAGGTCTGCACGCAGAGGCGCGCCGCGACACTCAAAAAAATTATCCCCGGGATAACCAGGATGGTGGACAGCAATTGACTCGGCGTCATGCAATTTCTCGACAATGCCCGGAGTTCGCCGGGTCTTTCTCTTTTTAGATGCATCCCCCGACCCTGCAACCAGTGTACAGAGTGGAGGTGTTAAAGTCAAAATCTCCAGGCATCTTCATCTTGCGCCATGCCGGTTAACCGAAGGGAATCGTTGCTTTTTACAATAATTTCCCCTACCATGGAAGTATTCTTCCTCGAAGGGATGACAGGCTTCGCCGTCACCGTGAAAAACAACGCAGAGAACACAGCGCCGACATGCAACCGCAGCCTTTGGTCATCGAATACCGCTTCCGTTTGCAAGACAACAGCGAAGAACTGTTTACCATCCGCCTCGACCCCCAGACCCTCGAAACCATGCCGGAACCCAAGGCGGAGCCCTTGCCGCACTGGACAGAGCTCTCCTTTTCCCAATGCGCCAGTTGCCCGTTGACCCAAGCCTCCTCCCCCCACTGCCCGGCAGCGGTCAACATTGCCCCCATTGTCCGGCGGGGCGAAAAGCTTCTCTCCTTTGATGTGCTCGATCTTCAGGTTACAACCGCCGAGAGGGTGATTTCCCAGAAAACCACGGCGCAAAGGGCGCTATGCTCCCTGATGGGGCTGGTTATTGCCGGAAGCGGCTGCCCGCACACCGCCTTGTTCAAACCCATGGCCCGCTTTCATTTGCCGCTGGCCAACGAAGAAGAAACCATCTTCCGCGCCACGGCAAC
>PHAW01000266.1 GCA_002841785.1 Deltaproteobacteria bacterium HGW-Deltaproteobacteria-3
CAAATCGCCTATTTCGGTAAGATAGATGGTGCCGCCCTGGGCAAGCTGAAACATGCCGTGCTTGTCGGCGTGCGCTCCGGTAAACGCCCCCCGCACATGACCGAAGAGCTCCGATTCGAGCAGACTTTCCGGCAGCGCCCCGCAGTTCACCTTAATGAAGGGATACTTGCTCCGGCGAGAAGCCAGATGGACGGCCTCGGCCAGAATGTCCTTGCCGGTGCCGGTCTCGCCGGTGATCAGTACCGAGGAATCGGTCTGGGCGAGAACCGGCAGGAGTTCAAAGATTTCCTGCATCTTGGGGCTATGCCCCAGCAGCCCCTTGGCCGTCCCCACCTCCTTCTTGCCTCCTGTCTTCTGACAGTCGGCGATGTCTTCAAGGACCAGAACCAACGCCTGCCCCTTGCCTCCGGGCTCCACAACCGGGGTGGCCGTAAAACGCGTGGGGATCTTCTTGCGGTTCAGGCCGAGGATGTCACCCTCGATGCTGCACGCAACCCCGGAGTCCAGGGCCTGGCGAAACACCTGCACGTTTCTGCCGAAACCGGTGCGCAGCACATGGTCGCAGTATATGCCGCGAACCTCCTCGCCTGAATAGCCGGTAAGCGCTTCGAGAAAGCGATTCATCATGATGATCCGGAGATCCTGGTCGACAAGGGCGATGCCGTGCGGCACCCCATTGAGGATCTCGATAAGATCGGGACAAAAGTTTTCGTTTTCTGGGTTTTCCACCATTAACCTCAGACCGTTGATCCTCTTGCAAAAGCCCTACCCCCCCGGAATCTACGCTTATACAGGGCGGAGAAGTCCTGGGGAGAGGGAACACAAGAAGCAGGCTGCAACCCGCAACAATGTTTCATATTGTCCTCACATGTTTCAAATACCGCATCTTGAACCAGGAAGTCAATCTTTTTCCGCACCCCGTGGCACACCGCGCTCCCCAAGCCACAACGGAGAAACATCGCATCACTTCCCCATTGCCTGCGACCCGGCCGAACGGCAAACCTCGCTCGGCACGATCCGCCACACCCCCCACTCCGCCCCCTATGTTCCTTTTTGTTTCACAATGTTCTACCTGTTTGTTTCACTGGCGCCTCTGTTTTATCAACTGGCTGTTTTCACTCACAATAAAACCATGGCACGATCCTTGTATTATCACAAAGCAACAGCGCCCATCTGTTCCGGGGCGCGGAAAACAGCTCAACACTTGCGGAGGTTGCCATGAAAACACTCAACACCTTTCAGAAATGGATGACAGCCATCACTTTTGCCGAGGCAGGAGAATGGGAAACCGCCCAAAACATGGCGCCGGTCTCCATCCGGAGCAGGGCGATCAACCAGTTCCAAAAGATCTTCATGGCCGCCGCCTTTGCCGAAGAAGGGCTTCATGCCGAGGCCGTTATCCTGACCGAAAGTCCTCACCGCCCGGCACCGGGCGGTGAGGACTTTCTTCAATCGCTGGGACTGGGCGGCATTCGCATGACCTACGGCGTTTTCGCCACGGAATCGGCGCGATAAAAACCGAATCCGGGCAGGCGACCATGCAGGCGACCGCGCTCATTGTTTCAAGCGACGCAGGCTTTGCCGAAACAATGCAGGGGCTGCTGCAAGGCTGGGGAATAACGGTGGCATTGTCCGGAGAATCCCCCCCCCTGCCCCCTCTCGGGACGGAGATTGTCCTGCTCGACATCCGGCAGGCAGGCAGCGAGGGGCTGCACTCCTTGCTCGCCATCCGAGAGACAATACCAGAGGCCGAGGTGATACTCATCAACCGGTCGGACAACATCCCGCTGTCCATCGCCGGGATGCAGGCCGGAGCCGCCGATGAACTCATCGCCCCCTTTGACACCTCCGCCCTGAAACACTCCATTTCCGCCGCCCTTGGCCGGAGGAAAAAACGGCAGGGAAAAAGATCCCTGTTCAGGCGCTTCGGAGACGCGATGACTGCCGCGACCTTCGCCCAAGCCGGAGAATTTGACACCGCCCTCTCCCTGCTGGACGGCGATGAGGAGGCAAAACGCCCCTCCGACCGGAAGAAACCATAGGACAGCCCACCACTGCTGCCCGCCAACCGACCTTGAGGACATCATGGACGACATCAAAATTCTGCTGGTAGACGACGAGGAAGATTTCAT
>PHAW01000267.1 GCA_002841785.1 Deltaproteobacteria bacterium HGW-Deltaproteobacteria-3
GGGCCTATTTGCATTGACCGACAGCCCGTCCTGCATTTTTTCATGGCAGAACGGGCCATTTTGACTTATATAGATATATTCTATTTCGTTTTGCGAGGGATTTGAAATGAAGACTTATTTGACCCCGGTCAAAGATATTGAACGCAAGTGGCTGATCGTTGACGCTCAGGATAAGGTTCTTGGCCGTTTGGCTTCCGAAATTGCCACGCGTCTGCGCGGCAAGCACAAGGCCAATTACTGCACCTTTCAGGATGTCGGTGATTTTGTCATCGTGGTCAATGCGGACAAGGTTCGTCTGACCGGCAGGAAGTGGGACGACAAGGTCTACCGTCATCATACCGGTTTTATGGGCGGCTTGAAGGAAAAGACCGCCAAGGTTCTCATGGCGGAAAAGCCGGAAGAGATGTTGCGCAAGGCTGTGCGCGGCATGTTGCCCAAGAACACTCTGGGCCGTGCTCAACTGAAGAAATTAAAGGTATATGCCGGAACGGAGCATCCCCATACCGCCCAGCAGCCTGAGTCCCTGGAATTATAAGAGGCTCGTGGAGAGGGAAGCAGTCAACAGGTCCTCACCACAAATTAAAAGGTTACACTGTCCCAACCGTTGTGTTCGTGGCTTTGTGCGATTGCAACAATTATAAAATCCTGCTTTTTAACAACAGGATACTGGAGCTTGAACATGGCAGATACTAGTTTTTACGCGACCGGAAAAAGAAAGACCGCAGTTGCCAGGGTGTGGTTGAAACCTGGTTCCGGCAACATTCAGGTCAACAAGATGAGCGTGCCGGATTATTTCGGCGGCGGTTTTGACTACCTGCAGAAGGACCGACACCGGGGCAAAGTTTGATGTAATGGCCACCCTGACCGGCGGCGGCAAGATTGCCCAGACCGAGGCTCTGCGCCACGGGATTGCCCGGGCCCTTCTGGTCGTTGACCCCGAGCATCGGCCGGCCTTGAAAAAAGCGGGTTTTCTGACCCGCGATCAGCGCATGAAAGAGCGGAAGAAATATGGCCAGAAATCGGCCAGAGCGAGGTTCCAGTTCTCCAAGCGTTAATCGTTGCCTGGTATTGCCTTGTCAATATCACCAACACTATTGTGTATCTCATCAGGGGAAGGCGCGTATCGCTCTTCCCCTGATTTTTTTTTTGTTGAAATCGCAAAAAGCCGCGATTACAACGGTTATTGCTTTGCATCCTTTGATTTTGTGTGGTGGACCTGTGACTTCTCGGAGTTGTTACGAGTCCATTTTTTTTTGGCCTGTGTCTGGCCCCCTGTGGTTTCAAGCTGAGTGGAGATGAAGATGGTACGAGTCGGCATTGTCGGTGCATCCGGATACACTGGGGCGGAGCTTGCCCGGATACTGTGCAACCATCCCGAGGTTGAGATTGCGGTGGCCACCTCCCGGCAATACGCCGGGAAGCCCCTTTCGCAGGTTTTTCCCAGCCTGCAGGGGCGGGCGGATATTATCTGCGAAGATCTCCCGGTTGAGGCGCTTGTCGAGCGGGCTGATTTCTTCTTTACCGCGGTGCCCCACCAGACCGCCATGGATATCGTGCCGCAGTTGGTGGCCGCAGGGAAGAAGGTGGTCGATCTCTCCGCCGATTTCCGGATCCATGACGCGCAGGTTTACGAGCAATGGTACCAGCCCCATAGCGCCAAGGATCTCCTGGCCACCGCGGTGTACGGTTTGCCCGAGCTGCATCGGGCCGCGATCCGCAACACGCAATTGGTTGCCAATCCCGGCTGCTACCCGACCAGCGTCATCCTGGGGTTGGCGCCTCTGCTCAAGGCCGGCCTTGTCGATCCCCAAACCATTATCATCGATTCGAAATCAGGGGTCTCCGGGGCAGGGCGGTCGGTGCAGGTGGGCTCGCTCTACTGCGAGGTGGCCGATGGCTTCAAGGCATACAAGGTGGGCGAGCACCGGCATACCCCGGAGATCGAGCAGGAGCTGGGCGGGTTGTGCGGCCAGCCGGTGACGGTATCCTTTACCCCGCATCTGGTGCCGATGTCGCGGGGCATTCTCAGCACGATCTATGCAAAAGCGGTCAAGCCGCTCTCCGGCTTGGCCGAACTGTATCAGGATTTTTACCGTAAGGAGGAGTTTGTCCGGGTTTGCGCGGCCGGGCAGTATCCGGCCACCCAGTATATCCGGGGCAGCAATTACTGCGATATCGGCGCAAAGTTCGATCCGCGCACCGGCCGGGTCATAATCCTCTCCGCCATCGACAACGTGGTCAAGGGCGCCTCCGGGCAAGCGGTGCAGAACATGAATCTCATGTGCGGCTTTCCGGAGAACACCGGGCTGAGAATCGTCCCCATTTTTCCGTAGCGCGCAGTGCGAAACATCAAGCTTGTCTTGGCCTATGACGGGACTGGGTATGCCGGTTGGCAGAGGCAGTTGGGGCAGCCCACCATCCAGCAGGTTGTGGAAGAGGCCATTGCCCGTCTGACCCAGGCTCCGGTAGTTCTGCACGGGGCTGGGCGAACCGATGCCGGGGTGCATGCCCAGGGGATGACGGCCAATTTTCAGACCGATTCGGCCATCCCTCTTTCCGGTTTGGTGAAGGGGCTCAACAGCATGCTGCCCGAGGCCATCCGGGTGCTTGACGCCGAAAAGGTTGCGCATGATTTCCATGCGCGTTATAACGCCACGGGCAAGGTGTATGAGTACGCCTTCATGGCCACGGAGATCATGCCGCCCTGCCGGCGGCTGTATGCCGCCCAGGTCCGAGCCCCTTTTATGTGCGACGCGGTGCGGCTCTGTTTGCCGATGGTGGTCGGCACCCATGATTTCAGCAGTTTTGAGGCTTCCGGCTCCCGCGATCTTACA
>PHAW01000037.1 GCA_002841785.1 Deltaproteobacteria bacterium HGW-Deltaproteobacteria-3
GTGTATTGGCAATTGATCGAACTGAGACCATATCTGCAACTCCTGTCTGTCTGGAGGAATAATAACGGTGTGTTCCCGCATGGGCTGAAAATCCTTGGATCGATCCCGGTCGGGGATCATGGCGTCAACCCCGCACATCTCCGAGGCAATGGCCCACTCGCCGGGCTTGCCTCCTACGGTGGCGGGGCGCATCTTCTTGGCGTCCATGACCAGCATGGAGGTTTCATCGGGCAGGGTGCCGATCACCGCGTTGGGGCCGTCGATGATCAGGCGGCGGCAGGCGTCCCGCAGGCCGCGGAGAAAATCGCCCTGGGGATGCACGGCCAGCTCTTCGTTCTTGAGCGGGGTGATCACGTGCTTGTAGGTTGAAAGCGGCAGTTTGAGCTGCTTGGTCACATAGTGGAGGATGTGGGCGAAGACCTCGGAGTCGGACTGGTAGCCGATGTAGCCTGGAAACCCACGGCCGGAGAGCCAATCCTTGATGGGGATGAAGGCGGTGTTTTCGCCGTTGGTCATGGTGGCCACGCCCTGGATGAAGAAGGGGTGGCAGGCATAGAGGTTGATGCCGTAGTTGGTGTTCTGACGGCCCTGGGCCATGCAGATCCGGCTGGTGATCCGGCCGGAATCCAGACCCATGGCCTCGCCAACCCCGAGCGGCCAGCCCACTTCCTTGATCATGGCCACGTCGGGCCACAGGGAAAAGGCGGTGAGGTCGTTGCCGTGGGCCTCACCGTCGGCGCGCAGAGCGAGGCGGGTCAGCATCAGCTTGTTCTCCACCTCCTCTGCGGATAAACTGGACCAGGTTGCCGACTGTTTGTAAACCCGCAGGATGTACTTGAAACGGTCCTTGGCCTCGATCATCTGCCGTTTTACGTCAAATTCGTGATCGTACTTCAATTCGAAGCCCGTTTCGGTCATGATTTTGTTCAGCCGGGCAAGGGCCGCCTCGGAGTGGGCTATCCCGGAAAGGATTGGATCCCCGGCATTGTACTTGTATTCCGTAAACTCAAGCCCGCGCAAGAGCAGGCCGAGACCGCTGCCGTCATACCCTTCCTGCATGGCCTCCATGGCCTGCAACACCGAAAAGGGGGAGAAGGGCTTGCTCGCGGTTTTCATGGCTAACCGACACATGTGTTGTCCTTTGTGAAGAGAGTTGGGTTCATAGCCGTTGCGTGACGGCCCTCTTATTGTTTCGCTGGTTGACTGGATAGTTTTCGTCAGTTGTCAAATGATCAAAAAATACTATCCTATCAGGATTTTTTGGGCTTACAACAGCGAATTGCGCCGGGAGGCGAAGCGGGAAAATTTTGCGGGGCGAGCAGTTCTTGCCCGCCGGTTGCATTCAGCGAGTCAAGGCATGGGCACGTGCTTCCAATTCCCGATAATCAAACAAACGTTCGTACTCCACCAGGCCGGACATGGCCTGTGACTGGATGCGAATGCCGGTTTCCTCAAGCACCGCAACCGGATTGAGGCCACCGATGACCACCGCCCCGATCTGGCCCTCAAGCACGGGAATTTCCAGCAGCGGCTGTCCCGGCCAGCCCACCATTAAAAACGCCCCCAGCCCGACTTTTTCCAGTTCCTGGATCAGGGAGAGCACCCCGTCGCGACTGTCCGCCGGCATCTCCCGGAATCCCACCCCGATTCGGCCGTCGCCGGTTTTAATGGCTCCCAGGTAGTCGGTCATTCCGTTTCGGATAAAAATCTCCAAGGGAACGAGACTGCTGCCGTTATATTTGATAATTTCCACAAAGCGCACCGGCTTGCGATCCCGGAGTTCCAGAAGGCCGCCGAAATTGGCGTGGGTGGGGATGCCGTGGGCCAGAAGCACCCCGTTCAGGGTGATCGAACAGACTGTTCCCAGGCCGGCCATGTTCTCCGGGATAACCATGTCTCCCAGTTGCTCGCCTGGGGCGAACAAGGTCATCATGCGACCCATGGAATAGCCTGCGGCGTAAACCTTGCAGATCATCGGCACCGCTCGGTCCAGTAACGATAAAGGGATGAGGCTTACGTTGCTGATGACCGTGCCGCTTCGCCGACGCAGGTCAAAGCTCATTCTGTAGGTCAACTGATCGATTTTTGCGGTGAGAAAGCCGACCTTGTCAAAAATTCTGGCGCTGTCCAGCTCCATCTGGCCAGCAACGGTGATGCTCCGCCCTTTTTTGCCGAGATTGCTGGTCAACCCCCTGCGGTCCAGCTCCAACAGGTAATGGCGCACGGTTCGCTCGCTGACCTCATGTCCCATGGCCTGGAGATTTTCCGTCAGCCGGGAGCTGGCAACGGGGGAGTTCGCCTTTTGCAGCAGCCGCAGGATTGCCAATTCTTTTTTTTCCGTTTTTTCAGCCACGCGGGAAAATACCTCTTTTTCTGCTCTTTTTCAAACAAAAAAACGGCAATTTTGCCGAATAACAGTTTTTCACACTTTGTGCTTGCGGGCCGTATTCCTGTTGTTTTTTGCGGCTGTGGCGGAGTTTCCCCCGGTCTTTTCGGCGCGGCTTGTTTCTTGGGTAGTTCTGTTTTTTTGGCAATATTGCCAAAAAAACGACATGTGGTAGTGGTCGGCTGAATATATTATTTTAAATTTTATCCTTTTATAATAGCTGGTTGTTTTGTGTTGAAAAAAAATTTTCTGGTGTTATTATCGGCAAATTATTGCCGCATTTTTGTGCGCATACATTTTGTGTACTTAAATTGGTGCCTGCCCGGAAAAGGGCAATTTCGTCCGACCGCGAGGCGTCAGGAAGACGAACAAGCGGAATGGTATCGTGGAGAGCCATGCGTGATTGGCTTTGTTGCCACCGGTTATCACGCTGTAACTCTTCGCCTTTGTCGATGGGAGCGGTTGTTTTTGTTGGCTTCTGGCAAGACGTTCTGCCTCGGCCGGGCAACGCAGCAGTTGGCCGAAAGGGCGGTTTCCGGAGGAATACTTGATGGCTGCGGCTTGGCCCTAAACAGAAAAGTAAAACATTAAAATAATGAGGAGCGATCATGACATTCAGCAAACCAAACCGTAGCGCCGCCACCCTGACCACCACCCGTGTGAATCCGGCTCCGACTTCCGGCATCTGCGTGACCTGTCTCGACGGCTGCCGGGGTCCCTGCGAGATTGGAAAATCCGCCATCAAGGGACGGGAGATGCTCTATCCAGCTCCCTTCGGCAAAACCACCTCGGGGTCGGAAAAGGATTATCCCGTGGATTTTTCCCACTTCAACATCCAAGGCACCGCCGTCGGTGCCGTGGGCGTGGCCGCGGACCCTGATTTTGCCACCTTTCCCGCCGTGGACACCGCCACCTATCTAGGCGCCGACGGCAGCATCAAGTTGCAATTCCCGGTCTTCACCGGCGCCGTAGGCTCCACGGAGATCGCCCGGGTCAACTGGGATGAGATTGCCGTGGGCGCCGCCATCTCCGGCGTCATCGTCGTGGCCGGAGAAAACATCTGCGGCATGGATCCCCAGGCGGAGTTCGCCAAAGGCCACATCGTCAAGTCCCCGGAGATGGAACGCCGGATCGCCGCCTTTAGGCAATGGTACGACGGCACCGGCGGCATCATCATCCAGGCCAACGTGGAAGATACCAAATTGAAGGTCCCGGAGTATGTCATTGAAAAGCTGGGCATCGAGATTTTTGAGCTGAAATGGGGGCAGGGTGCCAAGGATATCGGCGGCGAGGTCAAGCTGCACTCCATCGAGCGGGCCCTGCAGCTCAAGGAGCGCGGCTATATCGTTCTGCCCGACCCCACCAACCCCGCGGTGGCCAAGGCGTTCAACGTCGGCGCCATCACCGAATTCGAGCGTCATTCCCGCTTGGGCATGGTCACGGAGGAGTCCTTTCATTCTTCCGTCGCGCACCTCCGTTCCGTGGGGGCCAAATACGTCACCTTGAAGACCGGTGCCTATCGGCCGGCTGATCTGGCCCGGGCCATCAAATACGCCTCCGACGCCAAGATCGACCTGCTCACCATCGACGGCGCCGGCGGCGGCACCGGCATGAGTCCCTGGCGGATGATGAACGAGTGGGGCATTCCCACTGTGCAGTTGGAGTGTCTGGCTCACCAGATGTGTGAGCGTCTGGCTGCCCGGGGTGCCTATATCCCCCCCATCGCCATTGCCGGCGGGCTTTCCCTGGAAGACCACGTTCACAAGGCCCTGGCCCTGGGAGCTCCTTATGTAAAGGCCGTCTGTCTTGGCCGGGCTATGCTCACCGCGGCCATGGTCGGCAAAACCCATGGCCGGATCATGCGGGAAAAGATGGAAACCGAAGAGGAGAATGTCTCCGATGGGTACATGAAGCTCTTTGCCGTTGCTGCGGAGCTGCGGGAGAAGTATGGCAAGGATTTCGACAAGTTGCCTGCCGGCGCCATTGGCATGTACTCTTACATTGATAGGATGAAGCAGGGCTTGCAGCAGTTCATGGCTGGTTCCCGGAAGTTCGCTCTCAAGTACATCGAGCGTAACGATTTGGTGGCCCTGACTCGGGACGCTGCGGATGTTTCCGGCATTCCCTATGTTATGGATTCTGACCGGGAAGAGGTGGATCGGATATTGGGATAAATTCGGTTAAGCCCAACAACGGGGCGTAACGCATCGTGCCGAGGATCATGATACCTGTTCATCTGTAGTTTTTTGTCCTGGTCCGGACGGCATTAAAAGTTGTTTTTTTATGGTTCAGCACCACTCTGTGCAGGCGAGCAGAGTGGTGTTTTTTTATTTTGACTTGACATGAAGAACAATTCTGCATTAAGGAGAAACTCCTCTGATTGATAGCGAGTAGCAAAAAAAACGGGTACTATTTTGGTTCAGATCTCCCGTGGAGCTTCGTCCTCCAAACAATTTTTCTTTCTCAATTATTAGGGAAGGTGGCATGACCTCTCTACTGACATTCCCCAAAGGTGGTGTGCATCCGCCTGCATCAAAGGGCCTGACCGAGAACCTCGCCATTGAGGTGATGGCCACACCCGACGAGCTTGAGATTATTCTGGGCCAGCATATCGGCGCACCCTGCACCCCCACGGTGGCTCCCAAGGACGAAGTGCGGGAAGGTCAGGTCATCGGCGAGGTGACCAAGGGACTCGGGGTTCCCCTCCATGCCCCGGTTGCCGGGACCATCAAGAGTTTCGGCATGTCCGGCCACCCCATGCGCGTCAGCGCGCCCTCCATCACCATCCAGACCAATAAGGACGCAGCGCCGGTGCAGTATTCCCGCTGCGACTGGCAAAAGCTTGCCAAGGAAGAATTGCTCGCCAAGGTGCATGGGGCCGGGATCATCGGCATCGGCGGCGCTGGCTTTCCCTCCCATGTCAAGCTCTCCCCTCCGCCGGACAATCCGGTGGACACCCTGATCTTGAACGGCGCCGAATGCGAGCCGTATATCACCGCGGATCATCGCCAGATGCTGGAGCGCGCCCAGGAGATTGTCGAGGGCGCTCTGGTGATCCTCAAGATCCTCGGCATCAAAAAATGCTTCATCGGCATCGAGAACAACAAGCCCGACGCCATCAAGACCATGACCGAGGCGGCAGCCGCCGTCTCAGCGCCGGAACACACCGTTGTTGTCCAGCCCTTGCAGGTCAAGTACCCGCAAGGGTCGGAAAAGCAGCTCATCCAGGCCATCACCGGCCGCAAGGTGCCAGGCTTTGCCCTGCCTTCGGCTGTGGGCGTGGTGGTGCACAATGTGAGCACCGCCCGTGCTATATATGATGCGGTGGTGCTGTCCAAGCCCCTGTACGAAAAGGTGATGACCATTTCCGGCAAGGGGATCGCGCGGCCCGCCAACCTGCTGGTCAAGGTGGGCACCAGGGTCAGCGACATCGTCGAGTACCTGGGCGGGGTAACGCCGGAGCTTGCCAAGATCGTCATGGGCGGCCCGATGATGGGCTTTGCCGTATCTTCCCTGGATATCCCGGTGACCAAGACCACCTCTTCGGTGCTGTTCCTCGCCGAGGACGAGATCGACACCACTCCCCACTCCCAGTGCATCCGCTGCGGCTGGTGTCTGGAGGCTTGCCCCATGGGGTTAGAGCCCAAGGAGATCGCCCTCTATGTGGAGGCGGGCCGGCCGCAGGATACCGGGCAGTTCGGGGTGTTCGAGTGCTTCGAGTGCGGCTGCTGCGCCTATGTCTGCCCGGCAAAACGCCCCTTGGTCCAGTTTGTCCGGCTGGCCAAGATGAAGGCCAAACGTTGATTTTTTAGGAGACGTTGCGAAACTACCACCGTGGTTAACACAGCGGCCCTTCGACAGGCTCAGGGCGAACGGCACGGTACATTGATTTCCGTTCGTGCTGAGCCTGTCGAAGCACCTAGTTGAAGCAGATTTTGAGTTGCTACGAAGCCATTATTTTTTGGACAACGGCTGAGAATGAAATGAAGGAGAACGGCCATTAACGAGCACGCTTCAGATAAAGCTGAGTTGAGCAGCTCGTCTGCTCAAACGAAACTTATACCCTCTGGGTGCAAAGCTGAGTTGAGCAGCTCGTCTGCTCAAACGAAACTTATACCCTCTGGGTGCAACCAGACCCCCGCTATCTCACACCTGTGGAAGGTTTCCGTTTCCCCCCATGTGAAGAGCGGCGAGTCGGTTGAAAAAATCATGTGGACCGTGGTGGCCTGCCTGGTGCCGCCCCTGGTTCTTTCCGTCTTTATCTTCGGCATCCAGACCCTGCTCATCACCGCGGTCAGCGTGGTGAGCTGCGTGGCGGTCGAGGCCGCAACCCAGAAGGCCATGGGCCGCAGGATCACCATTAAGGACGGCAGCGCGGTGATCACCGGCATGCTGATCGCCTTTGTCATCCCGCCCGGGGTATCGCCGCTGCTGCCCATCCTGGGCGCGGTCATGGGTATCGCCATCGGCAAGCATCTGCTGGGCGGGATCGGTTACAATATCTTCAATCCGGCCCTGCTGGCCCGGGCCTTTCTCCTTGCCACCTTTCCGGTGGCCATGACCTCGGCCTGGCTGCCGCCGCTTTCCGACATGGCGATCTTTTCCTATCTTGGCACCCCCATCGACGCCATTGCCACCGCCACCCCACTGGCAGTACTCAAGACCCAGGGGCTTGCCGGCTTCAGCGAGCAGTTCGGCGTCGGAGCCAACCTCTACACCAATTTCTTCCTCGGCTGGCGGCCCGGGTCCATCGGCGAGACCTCGGGGTTGCTCATCGTGCTGGGCGGGTTGTATCTGCTCTATCGCGGCTATATCACCTGGCATATTCCGGTTTCCATGCTGGCCACCATTGCTCTGCTGTCCTGGTGCTTCGGCGGGGAGGTCCTGTTCTCCGGCGATCCGCTGCTGGCTGTGCTTTCCGGCGGCGCCTTGCTCGGCGCCTTTTTCATGGCCACCGATTACGTCACCAGCCCGACCAGCAAGACCTCCCAGCTCATCTTCGGCGTCGGCATCGGGGCGCTCACCGTGCTGATCCGTCTCAAGGGCGGCTACCCCGAGGGAATCTGCTACGCCATTCTGCTCATGAACCCGGTGAGCCCGGTGCTGGACGGATTCTTTAAGCCCAAACGCTTTGCGCCTCTTCAGGGAGGTGGCAAATGAAGAATATTCTCACCATCATCTTCCGGCTGACCGTGGCCTGCCTGTTGGCCGGGCTGGTCATGGGCGCAGCTTTCATCGCCACCAGCAAGGCGAAGAAGCACAATATCCATGTCAACGAGCAGAAGGTCATGCTCAGCCTGCTGGGTTTTTCTGCAAAGAACCCCGCCCCGGACAGCGTCGCCATGCATGAGGTGTACCGCTACCTCGTCGGCGAAGGCGAGGAGTTGGCCATGGGCTATCTCCTCCCCCTGCAAGACGGTTCCTTTTCCTTTGTGACCATCGATCTGGCGGGCGGGTTTGTGGCCCAGACCCCCGTGACCATTTCTCCGGAAAAAGCGGTCGAGGAAGGTGAGCGCACCCAGGCGGTTGGAGCGGCCATCGGCGCGGAGAAACCACTGCGTTACGCCGACCAGACCATCGTGGTCACCAACGACGGCAAGCGCATGGCCTATCTGCTGCCCGGCAAGTTTCCCGGCTTCAAGACCTTCATCGGCGCCATGCTGGCCCTGGATCAGGATTTCTCCATCCGCGGTCTGGAGATCATGGAGCACGAAGAGGATCCGGGATTGGGCGCGGAGATAGACCAGGACTATTTCAAGAACCAGTTCAAGGGCAAGCCCCTTGAAACGGTGAAGAAGCTGGAAGTCAAGAAAACGCCCCTGCCCGAGGAATACCTCAAAGGATTGGAGGCAGGCAAGTACGGTCTCGGCGCGGATGAGGTGGCCCGCATCCAGGAGCAGTACCAGGATGACGATATCTACGCCCTCACCGGCGCCACCATCTCAAGCAGCGCAGTGACCAACGGGATCAAGGCGATGGTGAAGAAGTTCGCCTACCGCGTGGCGATCCTGGACCGTGTTTTGGCTGAACAGCATATCGCGACGCCTTTTTAGTAAGTTAGAAATCATTTTTTGTGTTTTTTGGGCAGAAAATGATTTCGTTAACGCACTTATCCCTTTTATCGGGGTTAGGAGAATGTGACAGTGGCGACTGACAAAACAAGTCTGCAATTGGTGGTCAACGGGATCCTGAACGAGAATCCCATCTTCCGGCTGGTGCTTTCCATGTGTCCGGCGGTGGGAATCAGCACCACGGTGATGAACGGCTTCATGCTGGGGATCGCCGTGCTCTTTGTCCAGGTCTTTTCAAGTTGCACCATTTCCCTGTTCAAGAATGTCATCCATCCCCGGATCCGGATCCCAACCTACACCCTGACCATCGCCACCTGGGTAACGGTGATCGATATGGTCCTGGCCGCCTACCTGCCCGAGGCCTACGCCAAGATGGGCATCTTCGTCAAGCTCATCGTCGCCTTTGCCATCATCACCATGCGCTTGGAGATGTTCGCTTGCAAGGAGAGCGTCAACGCTTCGTTCTGGGACGGCATCGGCATGGGGCTCGGCTTCATGTTCGGCATGATGGCCCTGGGTTTTGTCCGCGAGCTGCTGGGGTTGGGCACCGTCCTTGGCTACGATGTGCTGGGCTTCAAGCCCTTGCTCTTCTTCGTGCTGCCCTTTGCCGGGTTCTTCTGCGTCGGCCTGATGATGGCCTTTTTCAACTATGTCGAGATCGTCTACAAGCGAGCAAAACGGGCCTGAATTTATGAATATGCATAGTATGAGAAGGATACTGCTTTCCCTCGTTCTGCTCCTTGGCTTGCCGGTTCTGGCGCAGGCGCAGGAGCTGATTGCCGGTAAGTCCTTCGGCAAGGCGCCAAACGAGATCGTCGTGACCTTTACTTCCGCCGTGGACCGCGCCGTGGCCGAGGATCCGGCAAACTACCGGGTACACGAGGAGCAGGATCCGGACATCAAGCTTGCGCTGGAAAGCGTGGTCCTGGCCGAGGACCAGAAAACCGCCACCCTGACCTTTGCGGAGCCGCTCAATTCCCGGTTGCCCCATGTGGTCACCGTCAGCCGTCTTGCCGAAAGCGGGGCGGCGGCAACCTTTACGGTGATGAAGCCCTATCTCGGCTATCTGCTCTCCATCCTCATCAGCGCCCTGTTGATCAACAACTTCGTCTTCACCAAATATCTCGGACTCTGCGTCTTTTTCGGCACCTCCAAGCGCAAGGATACTGCCAAGGGGATGGGGCTCACCTTCACTCTGGTCATGGTGGTCAGCGCCATCATGAGCTGGTTTTTCTACCAGTTCATTCTGAAGCCCTATGACCTGAACTTTCTGCAGATCGTGATCTTCATCGGCCTGGTTTCCCTAACGGTGCAGGCGGTGGACACGGTGCTGCGCAAGGTGAATCCCGCCCTGTTCAACGCCTTTGGCGTCTATCTGGTGCTGGTCATCGCCAACTGCGTGATCATCGCGGTGCCGCTGATTCTGGCTGACAACGAATACAATTTTTGGGAGTCATTCATGCTTGCCCTGGGGGCAGGCGGCGGTTTTCTCCTGGCCCTGTATCTGATGAGTTCGGTGCGGGAGAGGATGGAGCTGGCCAATATTCCGTCGACCTTCAAGGGCGTGCCCATCGCCTTTATCGTCGCCGGACAGTTTGCCCTGGCGTTTCTGGGATTCTCCGGGCTCACTCTTTTTTAGTGGCTTAGGAGAAATTTTAACGCAATGGCGCAGAGACGCAAAGTTTTAGCAGGGTTAACGGTGCGTCTTTATTCCGGGAAGTTATCTTCGCGCCTCTGCGCCGTTGCGTTAGTTTTTTTAATTATTCCCGTGTCTCTGGGATAGGTGTTGAAATGGATCCAGCATTAGTCAAACTCGCCCTGGGCGGCATCGCTCTTTTGGGCTGCATCGGCCTCTTCTTCGGCATCGGTCTTGCCCTGGCTGCGCATCGCTTCGCCGTTGAGGCCAACCCCCTGATCGAAGAGGTCTTGGAGTCCCTGGCCGGCGCCCAGTGCGGCGGCTGCGGCTATCCCGGCTGCGAGGGCTACGCCATTGCGGTGGTCACCAACCCCGAGGTGCCGCCCAACCTTTGCTATCCCGGCAAGGAAAAAGTGGCCGAGCGGGTGGCCCAGCTCACCGGCAAGAAGATGACCGCGGTGGAGGATATGATCGCCCTGGTCCGTTGCTCCCGCAAGGAGGGCAGGGTCAGCCACAAGCACGAGTACATCGGCTTTGCCTCCTGCACCGCGGCCAATCTCGGCTTCGGCGGGCCGTCATCCTGCAACTATGCGGCACCTGTGTCCGGGCCTGTCCCAAGCGGGTCATCGAGTTGATGAGCCTCAAGGCCAGGGTGCATGTGCCCTGCTCCACCAAGGACCTTGGCAAGAATGTCCGCAAGGTCTGCGAGGTGGGCTGCATCTCCTGCCAGATGTGCGTGAAGAAATGCCCGGCCGAGGCCGTTGCCTATGTGGACGGCCTGATCACGATCGACCATCCGAAATGCATCGCCTATGGTCCGGAGTGCCAGGAGATCTGCGTGGAAAAATGCCCCCGCAATATCATGCGGAAATACGAGGGAAGAGCAGCCATTGCCCGGCAGGCCGACGGCTTGAAGATGGCATCCTAGACAGGAACAGATGCTGGATTGTAGGAGCGGCTTGAGCCGCGAAACCAAGAAAAATCGCGGCTCAAGCCGCTCCTACCAATAATGTCTTTTTGAATGGAAACGGAATCAAATGAAAGGCGAAAGGGGAGTCTCCCCAATCCTTTTGTATTGTCTTGAGAGAGGGACACAATGAAGACGAAATCGACCATGCTGCATCCGTGCAATCCGCAGAGAAGATCCTTTTTGAAGCTTTCCGGCCTGCTCGGCCTCGGTGCGGCTTCCGCGGCCCTGCTGCCCACGCCCCAGGCGGAGGCGGTTCTTTTCGGACCCAAGGAATACAAGGTTTCCTCCACCCGGCTGGTCATGGGCTCTTTCTTGTCCATCACCGCCATCCATTCCTCCAAGGATGAGGCGGAAAACGCGATTGGCCTCGCCTGGGCGGAGATCGACCGGTTGGGCAAGCTCCTGAGCCGCCACGATTCCACCAGCCCGGTGTCCCAGCTCAACAACACCGGCGCTCTGCGCAAGGCCCCGCCCGAGGTGCTCGAAGTGGTGGCCCGTTCCCTCTACCTCAACAAGCAGACCGGCGGCGCCTTTGATATCACGGTCAAGCCCTTGGTCGATCTTTTCAAGGATCGGTTTGCCGCAGGCGCGATACCCTCCGAGGGGGAGATCAGCGCGCTTTTGCCCAGGATTGGTTCCGGGCAGATCCGCTTTTCTGCCGGCGATATCTCCTTTGGACGCCAGGGCATGGGCATCACCCTGGACGGCATCGCCCCCGGCTATATTGTGGATCGTGCTTCCGCGCTCCTTGCGGCACAAGGGATCACCAGCCATCTTATCAATTGCAGCGGCGATATCCGCACCAGCGGCACCGCGGCCAAGGGCAAACCCTGGACCGTGGCCATCCAGGACCCGGCCAAGCAAAAAGCCTATCCCGAGGTGCTGGCCATGACCACCGGCGCTATCTCCACCTCCGGCAGCTACGAGGTGTTTTACGACCGGGAGAAGATGTTCCATCACATCGTCACCCCCCAGACCGGTCGTTCGCCGAGGATGGCAACCAGCGTCACGGTCAAGGCGCACTCGGTGATGGACGCCGATGCCCTGGCCACCGGGATCATGGTCATGGTGCCGGCGGAAGGGATCCGTTTCGCCGACAGCCAGCCGGGCTGCGCATGTTTTGTGGTGGCCCAGGATGGCGGCTTCAAGAAATCCGCGGGCTGGAACCGGCCCGGCTGATTGCTTGGGGCGGCAGAATGCAGGTGAAAAAAGAGGCCTGCGGGCCTCTTTTTTTGTGGGAGCACATGAACCATGTCCGAACTGAAAAATCCCCTGGAAATCTACGCGGCCCTGGCGAAAACAAACTGCGGCCAGTGCGGGGTTCCTTCCTGTATGGCCTTTGCCGCCGCAGTGCTGCAGGGGCAGAAAAAACCGGCTGCCTGTCCCTATCTGGACCCGGCGGTCGCCGCGCAGTTAAGCCAGCGGATTGTCCAGCGCCGCTCCCTGGAGGAGGACCACCAACAGGCCATAGAGCAGTTGCGGCGGCAGGTGGCTGTTCTGGATTTTTCTCTTCTGGCGCCGCGTCTTGGGGCGCGGCTGGTGGACGGCAATCTGGCGATCAACTGCCTGGGCAAGGATTTTTGCATCACCCCCGCAGGCGAGATGATCTCCGACTGCCATCTCAACCACTGGATATATGTGCCCCTGCTGCACTATATTCTTCTCTGCCAGGGCAAGGAGGTGCAGGGCGAGTGGGTGCCTTATGCCACCTTGCCCGGCGCTGCCGAGTGGAGCCAGTATTTCAGCCACCGCTGCGAAGAGCCCCTGCGCCAGTTGGCCGACGCCCACCGCGACCTGATTTTTGAAATGTTTCATCTGTTCGGGGCACAACCTGTTGCCCTGGCCGGCGGCGCGGACCATTCCCTTACGATTCTGCCTCTGCCCAAGGTGCCGTTCCTGATTAATTACTGGGAGCCGGAAGAAGGGTTTGACTCGAAACTGAACATCCTGCTCGACCGATCGGCTGCGGAGAACAGCAACGCCCAATCCATAAACCTGCTCGCCCGGGGCATCATCGAGATGTTCCGCCAGCTCATTCTCCGGCATAGCCGCGACGGCAAGCTTTTCTAACGTCAGCGGCCACAGGGCGCCGCATCTGCCGCGGAGTCTCGCAGGCTCGCTTACCTGTCATCGGTCTGCTCGTGTGCGATAGCACATTTCGCAGGCCTCTTCCTTGCAATCTGCACCACCCTGTGGCCGCTTACTGCGTGGGCTTGGAGTCAGTTTGTTTTAAGCCGTTTTTGACCCGGAAAATGAAAAATATGATCCGTTCCCGCATAGCACCCACCCCCAGCGGCCTGCTCCATCTCGGCAATGCGGTTAATTTCGTTCTCACCTGGCTGATGGTGCGCAGGGCGGGCGGCACGTTGCGGTTGCGCATCGATGACGCCGATTGCCTTCGCGCCAAGCCGGAATATCTTGAGGATATCTTTCGCCAGCTCGATTGGCTCACGCTTACCTGGGATGAGGGACCGGCGGGGCCGGATGATTTTCGTCGCCGGTTTTCCCAGCAGCTTCGGAAGGAGCGATACCGGAACTTCCTGGCCGAGCTTGAGCTTCTGGGTCATCTCTATCCCTGCGGTTGTTCGCGCAGCACGATCAGGCAACATGCGCCGGATGGGGTGTATCCCGGATTCTGCCGGGACCGCGCCGGAGCGTTTAAGCCAGGGGAGGCGCAACGGGTGCGGGTTCCGGAGGGGAGCGTGTTCCGGGTGGAGGGACAGGACATTGCGCTCTGCAAGGCGATGGGGGATTTTGTTCTCTGGCGGAAAGAGGATCTGCCCGCCTATCAAGTGGTCAGCCTGGTCGATGATCTGGATGATCGGATCAATTGCATTGTTCGCGGTCAGGACCTGTTGCCCTCCACCGCGGCCCAGCTTTTTCTTGCCGGATTGCATGGGGACAATTTTTTTGCGGAAACCACCTTTTATCATCACCCATTGGTAATGGGTGATGACGGCAGAAAGCTCTCCAAGTCGGACAACGCTGTGTCCCTGGCCGCCCTGCGGGAGAGAGAGCCTTCCCCGATCCCGGTGTATCAGGAGGTGGCACGGCAGGTGGGGATTGACCCGGCCGGAATCGCCACCCTTGAGGAGTTGCTCTTCAGATTTTGCGAGATGCCCTGAGCATTGCCTGTCAGGCCGTGCTCCATTTTCCCTGCCGGCCCGGTCTGGCCACCGCCCGGGCCAGGCGGCGGGAAAACTCCTCGCCGGGAATCTCCCTGGCTCCAAGCCGCTGCAAATGGCCGGTGCCGACCTGGCAATCGATCAGCTCGAAATCCCACCCCTGCAGACGGTCAACCAATCCGGCCAGGGCCACCTTGGAGCTGTCGCGCACCAGGCTGAACATGGATTCCCCGAAAAACACCGCGCCCAACGAAACCCCGTACAGCCCGCCGACCAGTTTTCCCTCCTGCCAGCATTCCACCGAATGGGCATGACCCAGGTCGTGCAAATTCTGATACGCCTCGACCATCTCCGCACTGAGCCAGGTTCCATCTCCCTCGTCAAGCCGGAGATGGGCGCACTGGTTGATAACCCCGGAAAAATCCGTGTCAAAGGTGAGCGTAAATATCTGCTGCCGGATGGTGCGTCCCAGCCGTTTGGACAGATGGAATTCTTCGGGAAACAGGACCAGACGAGGGTTGGGCGACCACCAAAGGATCGGTTCGCCGCGGGAGTACCAGGGGAAGATGCCGTCCTGGTAGGCCAGCAGCAACCGCGCCACGGAAAGGTCGCCGCCCACCGCCAGCAGGCCGTCTTCCCTGGCCAGGGCCGGAGGCGGAAAAAGCAGGCTGTCGCTCAGTTGGAAGACAGGCATGGGGATGATTTTTGGTTAAGAATGCACAGTGCAGAGTTAAGAGTCCAAAGGACAGCGAGCAGAAGAAATAAGGTCCTTTGAACGGCGTATTCAGGCGATCCGCTGGATGCTGGGGATCTCGTGGATGCCGGTGGTGCAAACATTGAGATCCCGAAGGATGCCGTCGCTCACCCGGTAGATCCAGCCGTGCACCGCCAGTTCCTGCCCGGACTTCCAGGCGTTCTGCACGATGGTCGTATGGCAGACGTTGGCCACCTGTTCCATCACGTTCAGCTCGCAGAGCAGATCGAGTTTTTCCTTTTCGCCCGGCTGGGCGTCGATTTCTTTCTGGTGAAACCGGTACACGTCCTTGATGTGCCTCAGCCAGTTGTCGATGAGGCCGTGCTCGCTGTTTTCCAGGGCGGCGGTGATGCCGGTTGAGGTCGGTGTGGACCACCACGTTGGCGATGTTGCGGTGCACGAAGATCTCGCCCGGCAGCATGTTGACGATTTCGTTGGCAGGCACCCGGCTGTCGGCGCAGCCGATCCAGAGATACTCGGGGCGCTGCTGGTTGGCGAGTTTGGTGAAGAAATCAGGGTCGGCCTCTTTGATCGTGGCCGCCCAGTTCTTGTTGTTGTCGAAAAGATGCTTGAGGATTTGCATGGGTTTCCTTGTTTGTCGTCCGCAGGCCGGGGTCAACTCCGGTTAGCGTCCAGAGCGAATTCCTTCAGTTCGATGAGGAACTGGTTTAAATTATGGATGTCGTCGTATCTCAGCCCCATGTTGATGCCGGCCAGCACCTCCTTGCTCTGTTCCGTTCGCAGGGCCGAGATAAAGGCGAGGATCATCTCGCGGTCGAACAGGCTGTCGATGCCGTCGCACAGCTTTCGGAGAGCCGCTTCCACCGGCAAGGCGTCACGGTAGGGGCGTTTGGAGGTGAGCGCGTCGAAGACATCCGCCACCGCGATGATCCGGCCAAACAGGGAGATGTTCGCGCCCATCAGACCACAGGGGTAGCCGGTGCCGTCCATCCGCTCGTGGTGCTGGGTCGCGCCTTCGAGGATGTGGGGCGGCAACTTGATGGGTTGGAGAATCTTGTCGGTGAAGACCGGGTGTTTCTGGATAAGGCAGAACTCTTCGTGGGTGAGCTTGCTGGGCTTGCCCAGGATCAGTTCCGAGATGCCGATCTTGCCCAGGTCATGCATGTACCCGGCGATTTCCAGGTCGTTGATTTGCTGGTTGTCGAGCCCAAGTTGTCCGCCAATGGTCATGGCATACTTGGCCACCCGGAAGGAATGGCCGTGGGTGTATTCGTCCTTGGCGTCAATGGCTGCGGCCAGGGCCTTGACCGTGTTCAGGTAGAGATCCTGGAGGCTGTCGTACAGGCGCAGGGTTTCAAAGGTCGGCGAAATGATGTTTTCGATGATGGCGACCATCTGTTTTTCCGAGGCGGAAAAAGCCCGGCGGGTGCGGGCGCGGATAAAGACCATCTGGCCGCTCTGGCTGTCTTTTTCCTTGATCGGCGAGTAAAGCAGCGAGGCGCCGTCTTCACGGGTGCAGATGATGGTGCTGTCTGCCGCTGTATGCTTCAGGCAGATGCTGTTTCTGGTTGCATCCACTTCTTCGTCGGTGATCTTGTGGGTGACGCGGATTTCCTCGTCCCATCTCCCTTTGGTTTGGATAAATCCCTGGTCTGCCTTGGTCGTCCGGGAAATTTCATCCAGGATGATCTGGTAGCATTTTTTCAGGTCATCGATTCCGATGATTTTTTTGGCCACCTTGAACAGGAAGTTCATCTGGCTGGAGAGCTGCAGCATCTCCTCGGTGGTTTCCTGGAGTTCCGTTTCCCGCAGGAGCTGGCTGTTCAGGGAGGCCATGCAATAGAAGATGTGCGGCTCGGCCTGGTCAAGGAGGTCCTGGTTTGGTGCGGCGCAGACAATAGAGCCGATGTCGGAGGAAAAACTAAAAGGATAGGCGCGGCTGGCTGGGGTGTCGCCCCCCTTGTCCTGGCGGCTGGCAACAGGCATTCCTTCGCTGTCGAGCACGGTGATTGCGAGATCAAGCGCCTCGGCCAGATAGTCGATGGATTGGTCGAGAAAAGCGGTATCGAAGAGGTGATCCAGAATAGAGGCCATGTCTGGTCAGTCCGTCCCAAAAATGTCGAGGATGGCCTGGCTGAGCTCTTCCTTGCAGATCGGCTTGTTTAAAAAACCGATGCAACCAGCTTCCTTGGCCTGCAGGATATTTTCCTCGCTCCCCAGAGCGGTGAAGAACATCACCGGGATATGGGCGGTGCGCTGGTCAGCCTTGATCCGCCAGGTTGCCTCGAAGCCATCCATCACCGGCATTTCGATGTCCATGATAATCATGTCCGGCCGGACCTCGGCCGCCATCTCATATCCCTGGAGGCCGTTTTCCGCGGTGAAGGGCTGGTGGCCCAGTCGCTGGACAAGCTGGCTGACGATCCGCCGGATCATGGCGGAATCATCGACTATGAGAATGGTTTTTAGCATGGAGCCTTGTGTGCAACGTGTAGAGGGAACAATATGGTATGGAAAACTAAGTAGCCAATATACTCCGAAAGCAAAGGGAAGGCAAAAAAATATGGGCCATGCCTAGGCCTGTATATGTTTGGAGCCCTTGGTAATTCCGAGGGTGTCCGGCCTATTTTTTCTTGGTCCGGATGGCCACGGAATTGGCGTGGGCGGTGAGGCCTTCCAGCTTGGCCAGCAGTTGGATATGGCCGCTGTCCGCCTGGAGGGCCTCCTGGGAATAGGCGATCAGGCTGGATTTCTTGATGAAGGTTTCCACCCCCAGGGCCGAGGAGAAGCGGGCCGTGCCCATGGTCGGCAGCACATGGTTGGGGCCGGCCAGATAATCTCCGGCGGATTCCGGGGTGTGGCGGCCGAGAAAGATCGCCCCGGCATGGCGGACGCGGGTCAGCCAGAGAAAGGGCTCGCTGACCATCAGCTCCAGGTGCTCGGCCGCAATCTGGTTGGCCAGCAGGATCGCTTCCTCCAGATCCGTGGCCACCAGGATCACCCCGCGCTCGCTCAGGGATTTTCGGGCGATCTCGGAGCGGGAGAGGTCGGCCAGTTGTTTTTTCAGCTCAACTACGATCTGTCCGGCCAGCTCTTCGCTGGTGGTGATGCACATGGCCAGGGCCAGCGGGTCGTGTTCGGCCTGGGCCAGCATGTCGGCCGCGATATAGGAGGGCTCCCCGGTCTCGTCGGCGATGATCAGCACCTCGCTGGGTCCGGCGATCATGTCGATGCGTACCCGGCCGGAAACCTGGCGCTTGGCCTCGGTCACATACTGGTTGCCGGGGCCGACGATTACATCCACCGGGGTAATGGTCTTGGTGCCGTAGGCCAGGGCCGCGATGGCCCAGGCGCTGCCCGCCTTGTATATTTCGGTGATCCCGATCTCCTGGGCCGCCACCAGCAGGGCCGGGTTGACCGTGCCGTTTTCATCGGGCGGGGTCATCATCACCCGCCGCTCCACCCCGGCGATGGCCGCGGGGATGCCGTTCATCAGCACCGAGGAGACCAGGGGGGTTTTGCCGCCCTGACCGCCCGGCACATAGAGTCCGGCGGAATCCACCGGATGCACGAGCCGGCCGGTGATGGCGCCGTCTTCCCGGGTCACCATCCAGGACTGTTCCTTTTCCCGCTCGTGGAAGGTGTAGATGCGCTCGATGGCGAGCTCCAGGGTGTCGAGGAATTCCTCATCCACCGATTCCATGGCCTGGTGCAGCTCTTCCTCGCTGACCCGGAGCTGTTTGGCGCTCATCTTGGGCGCGTCGAACTTGCGGATATATTCGATCAGCGCCTCATCGCCGCGCTGGCGGATGTCGGCAATGATGGAGGTCACGGTCTGCTGGCAGGCTGAATCGGCCAGTTGAAAACGGTCGCGCAACCCGGACAGGATCTCTTTGCCCTTGGCGGAGGTGGTGGAAACGGGGGTGATGATCATGGTTTGCCTCTATTGTTGAGCGGCAGGCGGAGACTGCGGTCAGCGCCAGTCCGTCGTGGTTTGTTAATCCGTCAGAGTATTTACCGTTCGCGGTGAGCCCTTCGACTGCGCTCAGGAGAACCCTGTCGAACCGTGCGGTGCAGCTCTTGGCCTTCGGCACGCTCCGGCCGAACGGCATAACATGAATAGTATTTCTCTCTATACCAGCGTTTACAGGGGAAGAAAAGACCTCTTCGCGCAAATGGGCAAAATCCCCCGGCTGTACTTGGCATTGCCAAGAGGCAGACCAGCGGATACGCTGGTAACTGTTGGGATAGTGTGATCTCTTTCCTTTTTTGCCGGGGTACACCATGTTGCGTTCCTATCTCGCGGCGGTGCGGGAGCTTCCAAAGCCGCCCCGTCTTTTTCTGATCTTCACGGCGGTCAACGTCTTTTCCTGGCAATGTATCGCCGGACCGGCCATGGTCCTCTTTGCCCGTGACCTCAATATGCCCCCGGCCTGGGTGGGGCTGCTGCTTTCCTTTCTCCCTATTTCCATGCTGCTGGTGGTGTTCACCGTGCCGCTCGTTGAGTGGCTTGGCCCCCGGAAGCTGCTGCTCTGGACCTGGCTTGCCAGAAATGTCCTCTCCCTGTCGGTTTTTCTTGTTCCCTGGGCAATAAGCCGCTGGGGCGAGGCAGGCGGCTGGCAGGTGCTGCTCTTCGCCACCCTGGCTTTTTCCCTCATCCGGGCCGTGGGCGTGGGCGCCTGGTACCCGTGGCTGCACGAGATCGTCCCCCGGCCGCTTCTCGGCTCCTACCTCTCCATCGAGGCCGCCATGAGCCAGGTGATCATCATCGCCCTTGCCCTGGCCATGGCCCTGATCCTCGGCCTGGGTCAGGGGCTGAGCCGCTTCTTTCTCCTGTATGCGGCGGGCATCGGCGCAGGTTTCTGGAGCGTGCAGCTTATCAGAAAGATTCCGGGCGGCGAGCGGGTCGTCGCCACGGATTTCGGGGTCTCCGGCCGGAGACCCTCATTGCGGCAGGCGCTGGCGGATCAAGAGTACCGCCGCTTTTTCGTCCTCGCCATGCTGGGCACCGGTTCGGTCATGTGGCTCAACGCCGCTTCGGTGATGTATCTGCGCGATATGCTCTTCTATTCCGAGGCCAGGATCATGCTCCTCCTTGCCGCAGGCGGGATCGGGGTGGCCTGCACTGTCCGTTTCTGGGGCAGGGCCGCCGACCGCTTCGGCAGCGTGCCGGCCATGATCCAGCTTTTGGGAGCACATGCGCTGCTGGCTTTTTGCTGGTGGGGGCTGCTGCCGGGTGGCCGGATGACCGGGCTGCTGGCGGTGGTGGTCATCGTTTTCACCACGATCTTCAATGGCGCCTTCACCATGGTCAGCGCCAGCGGCATGCTGCGCCGGGTGCGCAACGAAGGGAGGGTTGCCTATACCAGCCTCTGGATACTCGGGGTCTCCACCGCCAACGGCTTGCCGCCGATCCTGGCGGGGCTGCTCATTGATTATTGGGGGATGGCTGGTTTCCGCCTCTGTTTTCTCATCGCCGGAGGTGTAGGTCTGGCCGCAGCCGGTTTCATGTTCACCCTGCCGCCGGAGGAGGGCAAGCCGCCCCTGCATGAGCTGCGGCATCTGATCCAGCCGAGCCAGCCGTTGCGTTCCCTGGCCAGGGTTTTCTGGATTACCGTGGGGTTTGGGGAAAAGAAGGGAGGGGGGTGAGGCCGGGTGTGGCCGGTGAACCGTGGGAAGCTGGGCTTAACTCTCTAAAAGCCGACGCTGCAGCAGCGCCTGCATGTCGCGGCGGCCATCGGCAACCAGCAAAACGTAGACGGTCCCGTCCACAATTCTGTAGATCATTCGGTATGGTTTGAAGAAAATTTCGCGGTATTCGCGAATCCCCAGGTGCAGCAGTTCCGGTGGGTGGGCTCCGCGTTCGGGAGATTCTGCCAAACTGATGAACGCTTTTTCGAGCTGCGCCAGAACGTAATCCGCCCTTCCCGGGGTGTCGTGCCGGGAGATGTAGCCATGCAGCTCGTCCAGATCGTGGGCCGCATCATCGGTTAAGAAAACCGGATGCGGCATCAGCGGGTTTCCCTATGTTCGCGCAGGCGCTTGATCACCTCTGCGGCGGGCTGGACTTTGCCTTCTTCGATCTGACGGTTGCCGAGGGCCAAGATCTTCAGGAGGGCCATGGCTTCCTGGGTTTGCTCGTAACTGGCAATGTCTTGCACGACAACCTTGGCTTCGCCGTTCTGGGTGATAATCAGCGGCTGCCGCTGTTCGCCCAGGGTGCGGACAATTTCAGCGGCGTGGGCCTTGAGATAACTGATCGGCTTGATTTGGCTGGATAATTTCATGTTCTACCTCTATGGGGTTGGTGAGACTAAATATAGTCTTTAAACAGGTCGATTGTCAAGGGCGATGGAGGCCATGATGAGCAAGGGGTGATTGAGAGACTAAAATAATTTCTGTTGCCCGATAACCCCCGGCAGCCGCGTGGGAGACTTGATTCTCAGCACCTTGTTGACATTCATCCTGCCGGTCACGACCTCAATATCACGCACCGCAACGCCAAACTCCTCGGCCAGGAAGCGCACCATGTAGTCGGTCGCCTTTCCACCCCGCGGCACCGCCTTGACGCTGACGCAGAGTTGATGGCCCTTTACCTTGCCGATAGCATCCTTCTTGGCATTGGGAGTGCCGAGGATGTTGAGGACCAGCACCTCGCCTTCCCAAGTGAAGAAAGGTCTTTTTATCATTTTATTAAAAGCCTGCTGCTTACGGCATTCCCTTTATTGTCCGATGGCCATTGGGTTTTCATGGCCTGTCTTCTTTCGGGTCGGTGGCATAGCCTGCCTCCCGCTGGCTGCGTACGGCAAGGATAAAAACGGTGTCGATTTCGGCAACGTAGCGGTATGAGGCCACATAGCCGCGCGAACGGCGTCCGATCACCAGTTCTCGCTTGTCATTCTTCGCGGGGCGGCCGATCAGGGGGCTGTGCGCCAGCACGTTGATCGCCTCGATGATCTCCCGAATGCGCGCCCCCGGATTTTCAACCTGATATTGGGCAAGATGATCGAGGATGCGATCAAAATCCTCCCCCACCTCCGGAGCCAATTCGAGACGCGGCATTTTCAGCCTGCCAGCTTGCGGGCTGCCGGGCGCTTTGCCACTTTACCGGCAAGACGCTCTTCCAGATAGCCGCGCATTTCCTCCCATGGAATTGTCTTCCCGGAGGCAACGATACGGGCATAGCGATCCTCGGCAACCGCATCGAAATCAGCGCGCAGATTCTCCTGCTCCGTTTTTTCCGCAATGGCCTCAAGAATGAAGCCGTGCGAGGTCATGCCGGAACGTTTCGCCGCCGCGGCAACGCGGGCTTTCAGGTCTTCGGGTAAGCGGATGGTGGTCGTGGGCATGGGTGCCTCCAAGGGGTGAAAAGCGCACACTTATAGTAGCACATCAGTGCTACTGGCGCACCATCTTTATCTTGGCTATGGGCGTGGGAGTTGGGACGGAAATTGGGGGATGTCCCTATTTTCCCCCTGTTTTCCCCATTTGTTGTATTTAAGGCTGGGGCAGTTCAGTGGCTACCGAAGACTGTTCAATGTGGCGGAGAGTTAGCTTCGCTCCCCCCCGAACTCGTCGTAGGGGAGAAATCCGACTCCGCCGGATTCAGGGTCTTCGAATACGCCGATGATCATTCGTAGATTGTTCGGCATTTCATCTAGGATTCTTCGTGAGAGGTCTCGTTTGAATTTTTCCCCCTCCGTCTGGCTGTTTACGATCCATACGATGGCGATTTCATTAAAGCCGTTTTCCTTCAATGCATAGTATGCTCGATAAATTAATTCCTTCAAGCGGAGCATGAACATTTTGTTGTTCGGAACTATCTTTACTTCAAAGCCGAACATCTTGCCGTCGCGTTCTGCAATGAAGTCCGGGAAGCCGACCCGATTCTCTTGAACGGTTTCGAAGCGTCCCTCAAGCCAGAGAAAAACTGCCCGCTCTGCGCGAACAGCCATTTCTTTGAACTCACGAAAACTGATGTCCCTCTGTGATCTCGTTATGGACACGTCTCGAACTTCTTTCAAGGTTTCTTCTGATACTTGAGCCTTCAGGAATTCCTTAGCGTACTTCAGAAATCCCTCTGGGCTGTACATAAGTAATGTCTCGATGTGGGCTTCTGTCCGTGCCTCTTCGATAAGCTCTGGGCGTGGTCCGATTGTCTTTGGCCCGTCCGATTCGATCTTCCTCCACCAGTCTTCCTTCCCATCGTCTGTCACAAAGATGACGGATTTGGCATTAACGGATTTACCGTGGGTGAGAAGCTGTTTCCAAACGAGGAAGTCACCGTACTTTCGCTTGTATATGATGCCGCCGTGAGTGTGTTCGTCGGGTCCATCCTTGTCTTTGTCGGCATCTTGGTAGCCCGGCGGAATTTTGAATTTGAATCGGGCCTCCGCTTGCTTGTACAGGTCATCAATTGCCGCTTGGTCTTTCGGTGGTTCGCCTACTCGACCATCGAAGAGTTCTTCGATCTTGTGCTTGAGTGGATCGGGTGCTGAGAGTTTTTGTTGGGTTTCTTGTAGTTGATCTAGTTCAGTAAGAAAGTCATTAGTGAGCTTCTCGAAACCGACAGTCAAAACCTGTGGGTTGATGAGTGAGTGTCGTTTTTGAAGCTGAAGTTTGTCGAGATCTGCGAATAGGCCATGGCTCTTCAGCAAAATTTGTGGGTACCCGTCAGGGCCGATGGCAGAGTTGACCGATTGAAATCATTCCCTGACGGAGGTTGAAAATAAAGCATCCTGT
>PHAW01000268.1 GCA_002841785.1 Deltaproteobacteria bacterium HGW-Deltaproteobacteria-3
GCCGCTGGCCATTGAATACCTGCGCGAGGTGGCGGACAAGATGCTGGCCGGGAAACGGAGCATCGCCGATATCCTGCGCGGCCTGGATGAAACAAACAATCAGGTCAATGAAGAAAAAAAGGAGCATTTCCTCTGGCAGATCAGCGAGGCGCACCGGCTCAACGAAGAGCTTTCGGCCTTCCGCCTCGACCTGCTCGCCCCCGCGACAACCAAGAGTGAAGCCCAGAAGATCAGGATCCGCATCAAACGCAACACCAAGGCGATCGCCAAACTTTTCGAGCACGACCGCTTGAGCGCCAAGCATCTCTCCACCATCATCGCCCGGCTGCGCAAACAAGAGGTCAAACTTACTCCGCCAGCCCAAATCAGGGAAGATACGGTCAAATACCCCCTCTTTCTGCAGGGCTGCATCAAAACCCATGGCATCGACCATGAATCGCTGGTTGCCTTGCTGGCCGAAATCACCGCCGGCGAAAAAGCCAGCCGCGAGTCAAAAAACGCCCTGGTGCAAGCCAATCTGCGCCTCGTGGTCAGCGTGGCGAAAAAATATGCCAACCGGGGACTGCAACTGCTCGACCTTATTCAGGAAGGCAACATCGGCCTGATGAAGGCCGTGGAAAAATTCGAATACCGGAGGGGCTACAAGTTCAGCACCTATGCCACCTGGTGGATCAGGCAGGCCATCACCCGGGCCATTGCCGACCAGGGCCGCACCATCCGCATCCCGGTGCACATGATCGACACCATCAACCGCCTCCTCAAGGGCGCCAAGGATTTCCTGCGGGAAACAGGGAGGGAACCCACCCCCGAGGAAATGGCCGAACGGCTCGATATTGACCTGAGCAAGGTCAAAAACATCCTGAAGATCGCCAAGGAGCCCCTCTCTCTGGACACCCCCATCGGCAGCAGCGAGGACAGCTATCTTTCCGATTTCATCGAGGATGTGGACTCGCTCTCGCCGGACGAGGCAACCGCCATGGAAAGCCTGCGGGAGAATCTCCGCAACGTCCTGCGCACCCTCTCTCCGCGCGAGGAGCTGGTCCTGCGCATGCGTTTCGGCATCGACACCTCGGTTGACCTGACCCTGGAGGAGGTTGGCGACAACTTCGCCGTAACCAGGGAGCGGATCCGCCAGATCGAAGCCAAGGCGTTGAAAAAACTCAAACACCCCACCCGGCGCAATCTGCTCTTCGCCTTTTATAACGATTAGCCGGCTTATACACCAAAAAAACAGGACCGCCTCTGCCGGAGGTCCTGTTTTTTTGGTGCCAACACCTGACAATTAATTTACCCTGAACTCAACCTCTCCTGAATTTTCGAGACGTTGCCAGGACTTCAAACACTCCCCTTCTCTTCCGTGCGATCTTGCTGATATGGACACCAGACCCCAGTGGCTCACCCTCGCCTTTACCCCGGGGCTCGGCCCAACCACCCTCAAGAAACTTGTCGAACGGTTCGGCTCCGCCCGGCAGATTCTCGCGGCCAGCCGCAAGGCGCTTGAGGAATGCGGTTTTTTGCGCAAAGACTCCCTTGCCGCGCTGTGCGGCCAGAGGACCATTGCCGTGGCCGCAGCGGACAAAGAGCTTCGTCTGGCGGAAAAAGCAGGGACCACATTGCTCTGCTGGGACGATCCCTTCTTTCCTCCCCTGCTCAAGGAAATACACGACCCGCCGGTGATTCTCCATGTCCTGGGAAATCCGCAACTCCTGAGCGGTCCGGGCATCGCCATGGTCGGAGCCCGGGCGGCCTCCTCGTACGGATTGCAGGTGGCGGAGCGGCTGGCCACGGAGCTGGCCCGCCACGATCTGGTCATCACCAGCGGCTTTGCCCTGGGGATAGACACCGCCGCCCACCGGGGAGCACTGGCGGCAGAGGGCAAGACCATCGCGGTCATGGGTTGCGGCCTGGACATCGTCTATCCCAGCCAAAACAAGAAGCTCCATGCGCAGATCGCCGCCCACGGCGCGATCATCAGCGAGACTCCCCTGGGAACCCTGCCGGAAGGGTTTCGCTTTCCCGCCCGGAATCGGATTATCAGCGGGTTGTCGCTGGGCGTCGTGGTGGTGGAAGCCGCCCACCGGTCCGGCACCCTGATCACCGCGCACCAGGCGCT
>PHAW01000038.1 GCA_002841785.1 Deltaproteobacteria bacterium HGW-Deltaproteobacteria-3
GGACCGGGTAATGGTTGCGGCCAAATCAGGGGTGCATAACAGCCTGGAACCTGGCGCCATCGTGGCCGGCATTCCGGCCATCCCCCACAAAACCTGGCTGCGCACCAGCGCGGCCTATGCGAAACTTCCGGAAATGGTGCGGGAGATTCGGGAATTGAGACGGCAGATTGCCGAGCTGTCCCGGGCAAGGATCCCAGGCGAAGATGATAGTCCTGCAAACAAAGAGTGAATGGCCGGATTGGCTGCCGGAGCGGGAGATGATTCGGCAGCCAAGTTTGGTTTCAGTGAAAAGAAAGGAGAGGTGGCATGAATTCTGATCTGCAACAGCTTGATATCCTGGAAATCCTGAAGATTTTACCGCACCGGTATCCCTTTCTCATGGTGGACCGCATTGTCGAGATGCATCTCGGCGAGTCCATCCGAGGGTACAAGAACGTGACCATGAACGAGAATTTTTTCCAGGGGCACTTTCCCTCGCAACCCGTTATGCCAGGGGTCTTGATTCTTGAAGGCATGGCCCAGGTCGGGGCGATCCTTGCCTATGTCACCGATCCCGAGGCGGTTGCCAGTAAACTCGTCTATTTTGCAGGGCTTGACGGCGTGAAATTCCGGCAAAAGGTCGTGCCTGGAGACCAGTTGCATTACGAGCTTTCGGTGAGCAAGCGCAAGGCCAGATTTTGGAAAATGGACGGCAAGGCCTATGTCGACGGCAAGCTCGTGGCCGAAGCGGAGCTCATGGCCACTTTTGCCTGAGCGTCCCCGGAACTTTTTATCCGTTTTAATGTCCCAATCAACCAAACCCAAGCGAAGGCGCAATGAACATACATCCTACCGCAGTTATTGATCCCGGGGCGAAGGTGCATGCCTCCACCACCGTCGGCCCCTATGCCGTTATCGAGAAAGGGGTGGAGATCGGCCCCGATTGCGTGGTCTGCCCCCATGCCGTGGTCACCGGCCTTACCACCATCGGCGCCCGCAATACCATCGGCTCCTTCACCAATATCGGCGGGCCGCCCCAGGATTTGAAATACAACAACGAGCCCACCCGGCTGATTATCGGCGACGATAATCAGATCAGGGAGTATGTTTCCATCCACCGCGGCACTCCGGGCGGCCACGGGGTAACCACGGTGGGCAGCGGCAACCTGCTGATGGCCTATACCCACATTGCCCATGACTGCGTGGTCGGGGATCATGTGATCATGGCCAATGCCGCCACCCTGGGCGGGCATGTCGAGGTCGCCGACCGGGTAATCATCGGGGGCCTTACCGCCGTGCACCAGTTTGTCCGCATCGGCGAGTATGCCTACATCGGCGGTATGTCCGGGCTCAGCAAGGATGTGCCCCCCTATGTGATCATGGCCGGCATCCGCAACCAGATGCGGGTGACTGGGATCAACCGCATCGGCCTGCGTCGTTCTGGTTTTACCGCCGATGAGATCAAGAAATTGGGGCAGGCCTACAAGATTATCTTCCGCAGTCCGGAATTGTTGCTGCAGGATGCGCTTGCCAAGACCCTGGAGGAGATTCCCGATTGCGTGCCGGTTGCCAAGCTGGTGAATTTCTTTGCCACCTCGAAGCGCGGGGCGGTGCGTATGGCCGGTGATGACGAAGAATAGCATCGGCATCATCGCCGGCGGCGGTCAGTTTCCGAAACTTTTTGCCGAGGCCGCCAAAAAGGCGGGGCGCGAGGTGGTGATCGTTGCGCATCAGGGAGAGTCCTGGCCAGAACTCGAAACCGTTGCCGACCGGTTTTGCTGGGTAAAGCTCGGCCAGCTTGGCAAAATTATAGGTTTTTTCCGGGAACATGGCGTTACGGAAACGGTCTTTTTGGGCGCTATCACCAAGACCAAAATCTTCAAGGACGTCTGGCCGGACCTCAAGGGGCTGACCCTGTGGAATAAAATAGACGCCCGGCAGGACGATGCGATCCTTCGGGCGGTGGCAGATGCCCTGGAAAAAGAGGGGATTCATGTCCTGGAATCCACCCTCTATCTCAAGGATTTGCTCTTTCCCAGGGGGGTTCTCACCAAGAAAAAACCATCTGCCGAACAGATGGAGGATATCCGTTTCGGCTGGCAGACCGCCAGGGCCATCGGCGCCCTTGATATCGGGCAGTGCGTTGTGGTTCGGGATCGTACCGTGCTGGCAGTGGAGGCCATCGAGGGGACAGATGCCGCCATCATCCGGGGCGGCGCGCTGGGCAAAGAAAAGACCGTGGTTGTTAAGGTGAAAAAACCCAAGCAGGATTTCCGTTTCGACCTTCCGGCCATCGGCGTAAAAACCATCGAGACCATGTCCTCGGTCAAGGGTGCTGTTTTGGCAGTGGAAACAGGTCAATCCCTGCTCTTTGACCGGGAGGCCGTGATCGAGGCGGCGAATCGGGCTGGGATTGTCGTGGTCGGGGTAGAGGAGCTTGCGGACGGAACCCTGTCGCTATAATTCTTCTGTTTTTCTTTACCTATACTCTGCCGTCAGGATTATACATCTCATGAAAGCCATGGTTCTGGCCGCGGGTCTCGGGACCCGCCTGCGCCCCTATTCCCTGCAACGCCCCAAGCCACTTTTTCCTGTGCTCGGCATCCCCCTTCTGACACATACCCTGACCCAGCTCCGCAGGAGCGGAGCCAAGGGGATCGTGGTCAATGCCCATCATCTCCGGGAGCAGATCAGGTTCATGCTCCACGGGCAAGGGGATGTCCATGTCCAGTTGGAAGACCTGGAGTTGGGAACCGGAGGCGGACTGCGTTTGGCGCAAAGCCATTTCGGCGAGGCTCCTTTTCTCGCTGTCAATGGCGATATTGTTCACGATCTTGATCTGGCCGCAGCCTATCGGACCCATTGCCTCTCCGGCGCGGATGTGACCATGGTGCTGCATGACTGCCCCCGGTTCAACAATGTGCAGGTTAATGGCGAGGGCCGGATCGTGGGTTTTTCCGGGGCCGCAGAGGAGGGCGAGCGTCTTCTTGCCTTCACCGGGGTGCAGGTCATCAACCCGGCGGTTTTGTCTCTGATGCCCGAGGGCGTTTTTTATAACATTATCGACTGTTATGCCGACTTGCTCAAACGCGGGGGTACTATCCAGGCCCTGGTCGTCTCTGGTCATTTCTGGACCGACATGGGCACCCCGGCCGATTATCTGAAACTCCACGCGGATATCCTGCGCAAAGGAAGGATGCCAGGGTTTTCCTCCAGTCATGGGGACACACCTTTTTGTCTTGCAAAAGATGCCGTGCTCGAAGCCGGAGTCTCGCTTCAGGACTGGGTTTCCATCGGGCATGGGGCAAGCATCGGTGAGGGGGCAAGCCTGACGCGGGTTGTGGTTTGGGATGGGGCCAAGGTTGCCCCCGGCAGCATCGTGGTGGACAGTATTATTACCGAGGGGGATTAAAAAGTGTTTACGGATCAGCACAGGCAGGCCTTGAGCGGACTGCTGGCCGCGCAGGGCCTCCCCCCGGAAATTCAGGTGGCGGACAGGATGGCCGGGGATGGCTCCGACCGGCAGTTTTATCGGTTTGCCGTAGGCGACCTTTCCCTACTGGCCGTTTTGCCAAGCGTTAGCCAACCCCTGTGCATGGCTGAGGCCCGGGCTGCCAATGCCATGGGGCGGCATTTCTTTGCGTATGGGGCTGCGGTTCCCAGGATTTACGGCTTTGCCGAGGAGTGCGGCCTTATCCTTTTTGAGGATCTGGGCGACACCAAGCTCCATGATCTGGTCCTCCAACATGGGGCAGAGACGCCGGAGGTGGACGCCTACTACCGGCAGGCCCTCACTGCCCTGGCTCATTTGCAGACCGAGACACGCCAAGGGTTTCAGCCAGAATGGTGCTGGGATACCCCCCGCTACGATCGCGAACTTATGTTGGCCAGGGAGTCCGGTTATTTTCAGAAGGCCCTGTGCGAGGATTTTCTGGGGATGGAGTCCCTACCTCAAGGGCTTGGTCAGGAATTTGTCTTCCTGGCTGAGCGGGCCATGCGGGAACCCGCCGATTTTATTCTGCACCGGGATTTTCAGTCGCGCAACCTTATGATATGCGAAGGGAAAGTCAGAATCATCGATTTTCAGGGTGCCAGACTGGGTCCGTTGGGGTATGATCCCGCCTCCCTGCTCATCGATCCCTATGCCGGTTTGCCCTTCGCGCAGCAGCAGGCCCTCCTTGGTTGCTATCTGGACGCCCTCGCCGCTCATATTCCCCTTGACCGGGGACGATTCATTGAGGGATATTACTACATGGCTCTCCAGCGTAACCTGCAGATTTTGGGAGCTTTTGCCTTTCTCTCGAAAAACAAGGGGAAACAGTTTTTTCGGCAGTTCATCAAGCCTGCTGCCACCACCCTGCACGAGCGCCTGGCTGCATCGCAGGGCCGGGATTTCCCTTGCCTGCGGACTGTGGTGGAGCAGGTAAGAAATTTTCTGGAAGTCGGCGGTTGAAAATAGTAGTGCTGATCTTTCGTAACGACTCCTAACTTTAAGACGGAACCTCTATCACTCATGCAGACCCGATATCCCATCGTTGCCCTGGTCGGCCGGCCCAATGTCGGCAAGTCGAGCCTTTTCAACAGATTTTCCAAGCACCGCAAAGCCATTGTCGACCCCACCCCGGGCGTAACCCGTGATCGTCATTATGAACAGGTGACCATCGAGGAGCGGACTTTTATCCTTGTTGACACCGGAGGTATTGAGGGCGACGGACGGGAGATGATGGCCGGCCTGATCCGTGAGCAGACCATGCAGGCCATGCGGGAGGCGGACGTGATCCTTTTCCTGCTTGATGGCAAGGAAGGGGTGCTGCCGGAAGATTTTGAGGTGGCCGATTATCTGCGGCGGACCCAAAAGCCGGTGCATTTTCTGGTCAACAAGGTGGACAGCCCGGAGCTTGAGCAAAAGCTGCTCCCTCAATTTTATGAACTGGGGGTGGATAAGCTCTGGCCGGTTTCCGCAGCGCACGGCTACGGGGTCAAGCTGTTTTTCGAAACTCTTCTCGAAACCCTGCCGGTTTTCCCCGAATCCGAAGACATCCCGCCGGATACCATCAGCCTGGCCTGCCTGGGGCGGCCCAATGTGGGCAAGTCTTCCCTGATCAACCGGCTGCTGGGCGAAGAGCGGATGGTGGTTTCTGACATCCCGGGCACCACCCGGGATTCGGTGGACACCCTGCTCACCGTTGGCAAGCAGCCGTATCTGCTCATCGATACGGCGGGGATCAGGCGCAAGGGCAAGGTGCAGGAAAAACTGGAGAAATTCAGTGTGCTCCAGGCCTTGGGGGCACTGGAGCGCTGCGATGTGGTGCTGATTTTGATCGATGCAGGCGAAGGAATCACCGAGCAGGATACCAAGGTGCTGGGCTATGCCTTTGAACGGGGCCGGGCCTGTTTGATCCTGGTCAACAAGTGGGATCTGCTCCATGGGGATGCGAAGCGGCAGAAACAGATGATGGAAGAGATCACCCGGGCAACGAGTTTTGTCGAATATGCCCCGGTGCTCAAGATCTCCGCCCTTACCGGCGCCGGGATCAAGCAATTGCTGCCCATGGTGGCGAAGATGTACAAACAGTACTGCGGCACCTTTTCAACCGGCAAGCTCAACCGGATCTTGCAGGATGCCTTGGAGAGCCATAATCCGACCATGCACCAGGGCCGCCGCCTTAAATTCTACTATACGACCCAGATTTCCTCCAAGCCGCCCACCTTTATCGTCTTTACCAACTATCCCAAAGGGGTGCATTTCTCCTACCTCCGCTACCTGCTGAATCAATTTAGGGCCGGGCTCAAGCTCGACGCCATTCCCATCAAGATTATCCTCAAGGAACGGCAACGCAAGGAATATGGCTAAAGGCAAGCTGCCGGGCAAGAATCTCGGGTTGTTGGGAGCCAAGGGGAAAGGGCTGAATGGTGCCTTTGCCCTCGCCGCTAACGCTGCTGCGGTCGAACATGCCGGATGCACCAGGCACCTTATCCTGCAGGAAGATGCCTGGTGTTTTTTTGTTTCCCGCTTGGCTCAAGGCCTCTCCGATTTTCTTGAGTCAGGTGCTGACAGCCAAAGCCTTGAGCCGGACAGCCCGGTGGCCACCCCCTCTTTTTTCCAGGATATCCCCGCCGCGCTTGGCCGGGAAGCGGTCCGGCTTTTCCGGCAGGATGCCTTGCCCTTTGCCGACTTCTTCTCTTTTTTGAAATGCCTCCGCCGGACCGTGCTCAGCGATCCTCCTCTGCTGCCCCAGCTCCAGCCGGGCTGTGCTTTGTTTTTTGATCGCTTGGAAACCGCGGCGGCCAGCCAGTGGCTCAAGGAAGAGACCAGCTCGGCCCAGCACCGGCTCCGCGAGGCAAGATATTTCATCCTCGATGAAAAAAGACGCTATGCGGCCATTTTTCAACGGATGGCCGAGCCTGCCTGCATTGTTGATCAGCAGGGATGCCTGCTTGATGTCAATGGTGCCTTTGCGGATTTTTTTAAGACCCCGGGCGAGATGCTGCTGGGCAAGCCGTGCTCTCTGTTGTTCGGGCCGGCTGCCTGCAAGGCCTGTTTGCTTGAAAAAAATCTGGCCAGACATGGATCATTCGCCAATATCGAAGTTGCCCTCCCGGTTGGCGGGGAGACCCGGACGGTCTTGATAAGCGGTTCTTCCCTGGGCAAGGTGCGCGGCGTTCCCGGCGGCATTGTCATCTTGCAGGATGTCACCGCGCAAAGGCGGACAGCCCAGGCCCTGAGCGAAAGCGAGGAGCAGTTCCGCAGCCTGGTGGAAAATATGCCTGATGTCACCTGGCGGGCGGACGCAGAGGGCTTGCTGGTCTATGTCAGCCCCAATGTCCGAAGGATCTGTGGCTATGAACCGGCTGAACTGCTTGGGCAGAGCAGGTTTGGCCGCGTTCACCCCGAGGATGTTGCAGAGGTCCGGAAGCGATACGGGTTGCTCTTTGCCAAGGGCAGGGAATTTTCCCTCCGTTACCGTCTGCGCCATGAAAACGGGAAATGGTTGTGGGTCCATGACCGGGCCAGGGCTATCGGTGCTTATGCCAACGGGGTCTTTTCCGATATCACCAGGCTTCAGAAAATGGAAAAGGAGCTTCAGGAATATCGGGACTGGCTTGAGGATCTGGTTGATGAACGGGCGCAGGAAGTAAAAGCCGTCAATGCGCAGCTCCTGCTGGAGGTGGCCGAGCGTCAACAGGCGCAGCAGGAGCTGGAACGGTTGGCGGCAAGTCTCAGACGTTCCAATGCCGAGCTGGAACAGTTCGCCCATGTGGCTTCCCACGATATGAAAGAGCCGCTCCTGCTGATCGTTGCCTTTGCCGAGCGGTTGCTGGCCAGATGGCCTGAGAAATTCGACGGCAAGGCGGGCGAATATTTTGGGCGGATTCTTAAAGCCGCCCGGCAGTTGCAGGAGCTGGTGGATGATATCCTGCAGCTTTCCAAGGTGCGCAGTTGCGAGCAACCTTTCGGAATGGTTGCCCTGGACGATCTTTTGCGGGAGGTGATGGAGGATTTTGAAGAGAGGATCAGGCAGTCGCAGGGAAATGTCGGGGTAGGCGCTCTTGCGAGCATTGAGGGAGACAGAACCCAGCTCCGTCAGCTTTTTCAGAATCTCATTGCCAACGCCCTGAAATACCGGCAGGCAGATTTGCCTCCCGTGGTTGAGGTGAAAGGCAGAAAGCTGCCGGGCAAGATCTATGAAATCACAGTGCAGGACAACGGCATCGGCTTTGAGGAAAAGCAGGTGGAACGGATTTTTCAGCCCTTTGTCCGGTTGCATGGGCGGCATGAATATGAAGGGACCGGCATCGGCCTGGCAACCTGCGAAAAAATAGTTGCCAGGCACGGCGGCAGGATCACCGCCAAAAGCAGTCCTGGAGAGGGTTCGATTTTTATCATTCAATTGCCTCTTGTCCAGCGCAAGCGGAAGTAGGGCGAGGTGTTTTTTGGCCTGTGGTGTTGCCCCCGACAAAAAGATGCAGTCCGCCTTTTTTTCTTCTGTTTTTTTATCTGAAAAAGTTCTTTCTTCCAGGCCTCGCTTTGGGTATGTTATACAACATCTTGTGGTGGCATCTGCGGTTGGTGCGCCATATCGTGTTTTGTTTCCGTGAGAATCAGTAATCGTTCACCATGAACGAAGAAAAGTGGCTCAATTTCTGAAATGTAAACGTTTAGCAGCGCTGCTGCCGCAGATTCGCAAAAGAGGTCTGCGAGCTATAGCCAGCCTTGTGAACAGGCCGATGACACAGCAGATGCGATGCTGCTGAACGTTTATGACAATCATGACATTTACCCAAGGGGTGCCCGATGGATTTACCGATCAGTTTTGATGAAGCGCTGAATGAATGGGAGCGTTTTGAAGAGTATCTGGTTCAGGCCAGGTACGCTATCCGCAACAATAAAACCGGGGTGCCCATGGAAAAAGACATGGCCCAGGTGCTGTTGCGCATCAGCAAGCAGTTCAAGCATCCTGCGGTGGCCAAGGCCCTGATCCACGGCACCATCATTACGGCCACGCCATTTTTGATGAACGGCGGCAACCCCTATACCCGCCGGGCCGGTTTTTATTCCTGCTATCCTTTGGGCGACGTGGAAGACTCCACCGATGCGATCTTCGACATGGAGCGGGATCTGGTCAGCATCTTCCAGCATGCGGGCGGCGGCGGCATCGACGTGACAAAGATCAGGCCCAAGGGCACCATCGTTGACAACGGTCAGGGGCTTGCCTCCGGGCCGGTTTCCTTTGCCAAGGGCTTTTCCCATCTCTCGGAGCGCATCAGCCAGGGCGGCAAGCGGCGGGGCGCCCTGATGATTCAGGCGGACTGGGATATCAAGGATGTCAAAGAGTTCGTCACCTTCAAGGGGGAAAATCCTGGCAGGTACAGCGGTTGCAACGTCTCGCTCAATGTGACCGATGAGAAATTCTGGGATAATGAGGAGCTTACCACCCTGGTGGCTGAATATATCTGGAAGTCAGGAGACCCCGGCCTGCTCTTCACCCAGAAGAGCCTGGCCAACACCCCGGTGCTCGCCAAGCATAATCCGATTTATTCCAACCCCTGCGGAGAATACCTTTCCACCAAGGATACGGCCTGCAACCTGCTCACGGTTTGTTTGTCAAAATGCCTCCACGAGGACAAGGGCAAGTTTTTCGACGGGGTTTTCGAGGCGGCCAGGCTTGCGGCCATTGCCGGCAATGAGATCCTCGACCTGGGCGGCTTCCCGCCCATTGAGCGGATCAAGGCCAACACCCTCAAGTTCAGGCCTATCGGCATAGGCTTTACCGGTCTGCACCATGCCATGAACCATTTTGGCGTTTCCTATGCCGATGAGCACGAGGCGCCGCTTTTTGCCAAGGCGACCCAATTGGCTCTGATGCTGGGGTCCATGCAGGGCAGTATCGATTACGCCGAGTTCATCAAGAAGGAGGGCAAGCAGAAAAAGCTCACCCCCCAGGAATGGAACATGACTTATGTCGATAAAATCGACAGCGAGGCCCTGGCCTTTATTGAATCGGACATGCCCAACAAACCCCAGTGGCGCAAGCGAACCAGCGATATCTTCGGCCTTCTGCGCAAGCTCGGCGGCCTGTATAATTCGGTGACCACCTCCCAGGCCCCCACCGGCTCCATCTCCCAGTTGATGCGGGTGGCCTGCACCGGAGTGGAACCCTATTTCTCCATGATCCAGCGCCGTAAGGTCAAGGATGTGGATGATTCCTGGAAGGAGTTCGTTCTCGTGCCCCTGGAGTTTTATCAGTACGAGGAGGAGAAGCTGGAATGGATTGCCGAGCAGACCGCGCACAAGATCGAGCCGTACCAGCAGATCCGGATTCTTGAGGCGTGCCAGGCCTTCAATCATACCGCGGTGTCGAAGACCATCAACCTGCCCGCCGACACCACGGTGGCGGAGATCAAGAAGATCCTCCAGTATGCCCGGAAAAGCAATCTCAAGGGTATTACCATGTTCCGCGATTCCTCCATGGAAGGGGTGTTGAGCGATCATGGCGGTAAGCTGGAGGATACCTGCGAATTTTGTGATATGGACGTGCGCAACGGCAGCACCTATAAGTTCAGGGGGCCGGCCCCGCTCTATATCACAGCGAACAAGGGCGGGCAGGGGCATGTTCGTGAGATTTTCCTCAACACCACCAAGTCCGGCTCGACCCTGCACGGGATGAGCGAGGCCCTGGGCCGGGTCATTTCCGTGGCGCTCCAGCACGATTACCGGCTGGTGGGCAAGATCGCCCGGACCCTGGAGGATATCTCCTCCGACGGCGCCTGGATCAGCGCTTCGCTGGGACGATGCTATTCAATCCCCGCAGCCCTGGCCAAGGTTCTTGACAAGAGCGGAGAAGGCGAGGTGGAGCAGGATCCGGAGCCTTACGCCGAACCCTCTTCCTATGCCTCCTGTCCGGCTTGCGGCAAGCTGAGCCTGCGGCGCAGCGGCGGCTGCAACCAGTGCGTGAGTTGCGGGTATTCTTCCTGTTGACGAACGGAAACGAGGGCGGTTACATGCAGTCAGGCCCGCTGCAGGGCAGATACAGCAAGGCGGTCATGGCTTTCATGGCCGTCTTGCTTTTTTTCATGGTGCTGGGCGACATCATCATTGCCCGGCATCAACGGAATTTCTCCAACTGATGGCGGTCAATTTCCTTGAGCCATCCCTCAAGTATGATTACGATTGGATAAACGGATTCGTCCGGCGCTGGGGCGAGGAGCATCCCGAGGTGGTGCGCCTGGCCGCCATCGACCCCGAGGGCCGGGATCTTTTTGCTTTCAGCCGTCCCGCTGAAGCGGCAAAAGTCTTTCTGGTCGAAGAGAAGGTGCACTTCCAGGGCAAAAAGCTGCTGACCCTGCAGATGGTGGCTTCCTCCGGCGAGGTGGATGCTCTTTTGCGCAAGCTCCACTGGCAGTTGGGGCTTGCCTCGTTTTTTCTCACGGCGATCGCCGGAATTGCCCTGTGGTTCACCCTGAGGCGTATCGCCTTTGCTCCCCTGGAAAAAGAGATCGGTCTGCGCCTGGAGACGGAGCAGAAACTTGCCGCGGCCCACCACCGGCTTGAGGAGCGGGTGCGCGAACGGACCGCCGATCTGGAGGACGCCAATCTCCTGTTGCAGAAAGAGGTTGCGGTGCGTCATGCCGCGGAAGAGCAGTTTGCCAGGCTGCACCGGGAGTACGAGCTGATCCTGAAATCCGCCGGGGAGGGAATCTATGGCCTGGACACCGAGGGACGCATAACCTTTGTCAACTTGGCGGGATTGCAGATCCTTGGGTATGACGAGGCGGAATTGACCGGCAAGCATCTGCATGATTTTCGCCATCATGTGCGCTGGGACGGCGAGCCGTATGGCCGGGAGGATTGCCCGGTGTGCGTGGCCTATGGCGAGGGGAGAAAAAAACGCGGCGGGGAAAGCTATTTTGCCAGAAAGGACGGCGCTGTTTTTCCGGTGGAGTTTGTCTGCACCCCCCTTGTGGAAGGGGAAACGGTCATGGGTACGGTTGTGGTGTTTGAAGACATTACCGTGCGCAAGCAGGCCGAACGCGATCTGCTGGCCCTGACCGAAACCCTGGAGCGGCGAGTCATGGAGCGTACCGCCCGTCTGGACGCCGCCAACCTGGAATTGCGCGAGACCCTGGGGCAGTTGGAGCAGACCCAGGCGCAGTTGGTGCAATCCGGGAAGATGGCGGCCTTGGGGGATCTGGTGGCGGGGGTTGCCCATGAGATCAACACCCCGGTGGGGGTGGGCGTAACCGCGGCGTCGCATCTGGAGAACAAGACCAGGGAGATTGTGCTCCTTTACGGGGAAGGGAGGATGAAGCGCGGTGATCTTGACCGGTATCTCGCCCTCTGTCAGGATGCGGCGAGGCTGATTTTTTCCAATCTTCACCGGGCGGCGGAACTCATCCGCAGCTTCAAGCAGGTGGCGGTGGATCAGTCCGGGGAGGGGCGCAGAACCTTTCGGGTCAAGGAATACCTGGCCGAGGTCTGCCTGAGCCTGAGGCCGGTTTTGAAGAACACCGGGCATCGCTTGGAGATCTCCTGTCCGGAGGATCTGGAGCTGAACAGCTATCCCGGAGCATTATCCCAGATCGTCACCAACTTCATCACCAACTCGCTGACCCATGCCTACGATGGGGATCAGGCCGGCGCTCTGCTCGTGGAAATAGGGCTGGAGGGGGGCAATGTCCGGTTCCGCTACAGCGATGACGGCAAGGGAATGACCGAAGATCTGGTCAGCCACGCCTTTGATCCATTTTTTACGACAAACAGGGAAAAAGGGGGGAGCGGTTTAGGGCTGCATATCGTATATAATCTTGTGACCCAGAAATTACTGGGGTCAATTACCTGTGAAAGCAAGCCAGGAAAGGGAACATCCTTTGTTCTTCTTTTCCCGGCCGCCATACCTGGGGGGGTATCGCATGGTGGAGTCTCATGAGGCGGTTTTTTTTGCGGATGAGCCCGAGGGGCCTGGGTCTCCCGGGCAACAGGGTGGGGGAAACGGCGCCTGGAAGGTGCTGGTGGTTGACGACGAGGAAGAGGTGCATGCCGTTACCAAATTGGTTCTTGCCGACTTTTCCTACGACAACAAAGGGCTGCTCTTTCTGCACGCCTATTCCGGACGGGAGGCCAGGGAGCTCATTGCCGAGCATCCCGACACCGCCATCATTTTTCTTGACGTGGTCATGGAGAAAAATGATGCCGGCCTCGATGTGGTCCGCCATATCCGGGAGGAGCTGAAGAATTCCTTTGTCCGGATCATCCTGCGCACCGGGCAGCCCGGCCAGGCGCCGGCGGAGAAGGTGATCATTGATTATGACATCAACGATTACAAGGAGAAAACCGAGCTCACCGCCCAGAAGCTGTTCACCACCATGGTGGCTTCCCTGCGTTCTTACCGGGACATCCTTACCATCGAGGCCAACCGCAAGGGGCTGGAAAAGATCATCGACGCGGCCACCTCCATCTGCCGCCTCCGTTCGGTCACCAATCTGGCCAGCGGGGTCCTGACCCAACTGGTTGCCATCCTCCATCTCAGTGAAAACGCGCTGTATTGCCGGACTTCCGGGATCGCGGTGGCCAATATCCAGGGCAGTTTCAAGATGCTTGCCGCCACCGGGGCCTACGAATCGTATCTCGATGCCGAGGTTGGAGGAGATTTGCCGGACAAGGTTCTTGCCTATGTCCAGCAGGCCACGGCGCTCAAGCAATCCATCTGCCAGGACAACCGGTATATCGGGTATTTTTGCAGTGAGCGCGGGGAGGAAACGGTTATCTATCTCGAGGGCTGGCGCGATCTCAGCGAGCTTGACCGCAGGATGATCGAGGTTTTTTGCGGCAACGTCCAGGTGGCCTACGAAAATGTGCTTTTAACCCAGGAAATTGAGGGAACCCAGAAGGAGATCATCTATACCCTGGGCCAGCTTGCCGAGATGCGTTCCCTTGAGACCGGCAACCATGTCCATCGGGTGGCGGAATACAGCCGGCTGCTCGCGGAAAAACATGGCATGAGCCCGCGGGAGGTGGAGGTGATCCGTCT
>PHAW01000269.1 GCA_002841785.1 Deltaproteobacteria bacterium HGW-Deltaproteobacteria-3
TCGCGATCATCTATACGGCCTTGGCCTCCTGGCTTGGCTGGCAGGTGAGTCTGCCCCTGACCGGAGCCACCAACGCCCGGCAATCGGCGGAGGCGGACTTCCGCGCCGGTCTGCTGGAGGCGCAGGAAAACAGCCAGGCCATCGCACTGATCCATGCCGACAGCTATGAGCGGCATCTTTTCCATGAGCTGTTCTACAGGATTCGCAAGACATGGGACACGCAAACCGCGGCATGGCGAAATATTCAGATATTCAGCACCGGCTATTCCTCGCTGAACATGGCCTTTCCGCTCCTGATCGCCGCACCGCGTTACATCCTGGGGAGCATCACCCTGGGCGCGATGATGCAAGCCGCCCAGGCTTTCCAGCAGATGGTTGGCGCCCTCTCCTGGCCGGTCGGCAACGTGGGGGGGATCGCCGAATGGCGCGCCTCGGTGGAACGCACGCTGAGCTTACTCAAGGTGTTGGACAATGTGGAGAAGGAGTTGGCACAACCGGATCACTGGATCCAGGTGAAAACTTCCAACCGGCCGGTATTGGCCTTCCGCAACCTCAGTATCACCAAATACGACGGCCCGGTATTGGCCCACAACATCAATATGGAGATCGGCCAGGGCGAACATGTGCTGATCACCGGCAACACCTACACAGGGGCAAAGCTGTTTCGCGCCATTGCCGGGATAAGGCCCTGGGGCAGCGGCATCATCGAACTCCCCAGCCAAGGCCGCCGTTTCTTCATGCCGCCTCGGCCGTATCTGCCCACCAGCACCCTGCGCAACGCCATCTGCTACCCAGCCTCCCGCCGGGTTTTCAGCCAGGAACAACTCGAGCAGGCGCTGCGTTTGGTGGGCCTTGAAAACCTCATCGACCAGCTCGACCAGCAGGACAATTGGATCAACACCCTGGCCCGGGGGGAACAGCAACTCCTGGGCATGGTGCGCCTGCTGCTCAACCGTCCCCAGTGGATTTTCCTGCAGGAGGCCTTCGATTCCCTGGACCCCCGGGAAGAGGAACGGATGCTGCGCCTGATCGGTGAACAGCTCCCCGATGCCACGCTGCTTGTAATTTCCCATCTGCCAATCGGCGCCTCTTTCTTCTCACGCCGTCTGACCCTGTAAAACTATGCAAAAGGATCATCCATGACTATCCAAACGGTTCACGAAGGCGGCAGCAAACTGCGCGGCGTCAATCTCGGCGGCTGGCTGGTGTTGGAAAAATGGATTACGCCGAGCCTGTTCGCGGGGCTTAAAGCCACCGACGAGACCTCCTACTGCGTCGAGCTGGGCGAGGCCGAGGCTACCCGGCGCCTGCACCAGCACTGGAACACCTTCATCACCCGCGACGACTTCGCCTGGCTGGAAGGTGCCGGCATCAATGCCGTGCGGTTGCCGGTCGGCCACTGGCTCTTCGGCAAGGACTACCCCTACCACCGCAGCTATCAGGAGGCGCGCTACCCCTTTGTGGAAGGGGGGCTTGCCATCGTCGACAAGGTCTTTGAGTGGGCCGGGGAGTTCGGCCTGCGGGTGGTTCTCGACCTCCATGCCGCGCCGGGCTGTCAGAACGGCTTCGACAACGGCGGCATCCTCGACGTTTGCGAGTGGCATACCAACGAGGAGTACATCGAACACTCCCTGGCCATGCTGGAACGGTTGGCCGAGCGGTACGCCGATCAGCCTGCGCTGCACGGCATCGAGACGCTCAATGAACCGCGCTGGGATATCCCCACCGATCTGTTGAAGCGCTTCAACCTCGAGGCCTATCAACGCATCCGCCGCCACTGCCCGCCCGAGCGGGTGACGGTGGTGTTCCACGACGGCTTCCGCAGCTTCCGGGAGTATGCAGGGTTCCTTCAGGAGCCGGAGTTTCGCAACGTGGCCCTCGATATCCACCGCTATCAATGCTTTATGGATTACGACACCAGCCTGGACATCTTCGGCCACATCCGCAAGTCCGTTGTGGACTGGCGCGACGAAGCGGACGAGATCATCCGCGAGTCTGGCTATCAGGTGTATTGCGGGGAATGGAGCCTGGGGCTCGATCTGAAGATGGTCTCCCTTTGGGCGGAGGGGCCGTTCAATCATGCCCTGGAGGAAATG
>PHAW01000039.1 GCA_002841785.1 Deltaproteobacteria bacterium HGW-Deltaproteobacteria-3
CCGGGCACCAGCCGCAGCTCCTGGCTCCGGGATTTGATTTCCCCGTTGAGCACGGCGCCGGATTCCACCGCCAGGTCCATGGTTTCGACCTTGCCTTCGATAAAGCCGCTTTTCACCACATAGAGCTTCTGAACATTGACCGTGCCCTCAACCCGTCCCGAACAGACAAAGGTGGAGACAACCACGTCGCCGGAGATGATCCCGCTTTCCCCGAGGATGAGATATTCCCCGCGGATGTTTCCCTCGGCCTTGCCGTCGAGCCGCAGCTTGCCCTTGAACGAGATATCCCCTGCCAGTTGCATGTCCGCGCCGATGACGCTGGTGATCGTCTCCGGCTTTGCCTCTCCGATGCCCTGCCTGCTAAAAAATCCCATACCGATCACCTGTCGCGCATTTCCTGAAGAATTTCACTCCGGCCGCCGCGCCCGGAGCTGCATCAGTGGGCCGTTGCCGCAGCCTGTTTCGTCTACAGGGCGGCGGTGCGGGAATGCACCTGGATAAACTTGACCGGATCGATCAACTTGTCCCGGTATTTTATTTCATAATGCAGATGGGCCCCGGTGCTTCTCCCCGAGTTGCCCACCAGTCCGAGGCCCTGCCCTCTCGTGGTCCACGACGATAAAGTTGCCGTGCCCGTTGTCGTAGCCGCTGGCGACAACAACGCCGCCCGCCGGGGCAACGATCTTGGCGCCGGAATTGCTTCTGATGTCAACCCCGCTGTGGAAGGCGGGTTGCCCGTTGATGGGATCGAGCCGTCCCCCGAACCGGGAGGTAATGGTTCCCCGGACCGGCGCGCCCAGGGGCACGGACTGGATGGTGTCCACATAATGGTCCACCCTCAGGGTGAGGCCTTCGTAGGAATCCTGCGGCTGCCGGGTAAAAGGCCCGCCCGCGGCTTTCGCGCTTTCGTGCACTTCGAGATTCACCCCCACCGAGGCGAGGATCGTTTCGATAACCTGGCTCTTGTGTTTCAGGTCGGTCAGGGCGGCGTTCAGCAGGGCCTGCTGCTCCTGCTCCTGCTTGGCGGTCCGCGCCTGCATGCTGGCGTTCGAGGCGACGGTGACGTCCAGCTCCTTTTGCACTTCCGCAAGCCGCTTGCGCAACACGATATTTTCCCCGGAGGAAAACCAACCGAATCCGCTGCCGAACAGGAGAAAACAACAGAGACCCAGCACGATCTTGACGGTCGGCCGGGAAAGGGCGAACGACCGGATTTCTCCCCGTTCGCCGGTCACAATACAATGTATCTGTTTATCCATGCGGCAGAGGCCCCCTCTGGTTTGCGGTCCGGCGGTCAAACCGTACCCGCGCCCGCGGCAACCGGCCAGGGCGCGAAAACTATCTCCTCGAAAAAGGAGGGAAATTTGCTGCGGCTTTGGAAGAGAGTACCAGGAATGGGAATGGCAAACCAGATTTTTTTTGCCCCCTTGCACAGGGGAATCCGCAACCCTTTACCCCCCTTGCCTTTGGCCGGGTTATTTTTTTGTCCTGGCTGGCAACACGGAGAACTGCCCGGTTGCATGGCACTTTTGCGTTTCCTTGCAAACCCTTTGCACTGGCTCCGCATGGGGAAAGCAGTTCCATATACTGTACCCGGAACTCCAGACGCTTCCCCGAAATTCCGAATCACGGAGGCCGCGCCTTCAGGCAATCTATTTGACAGTGAGGCGCCACCCCATTATAACGAACCCATCTTGTTTAAAATATTGAGATTCTGAAGGGGTAGCGTGCAAGTTTCCAATTATTGGGTACAATTTCTTCCGGTTGCACTCGTGTTTGTTTCCTTTTCCCTGGCGATTGGCTTGCTCGCCGTTGCCAGGAGAATACAGCGGCGCGAGCGGCGAACTCCCCTGACCCGTGATCTGTTGCGTAATCCCGGTGAATCCCTGCGTGAACAGGTAGATGATCTTGGCATGGACCTCTCCTTTTACCCGCTAATGCTCATGGCCGTTCCCCTTTTATTGGGCATGCAATTACTTTTGCAAAGTCGTGCTACCCAGCAGCCAATCACCCCCCGTATACTGATTCCTTACGCAATCGCTCTTGTCGGCTTCACGCTTTTTCTCATGGTTCAACTTGTCCGCACCTGGCGGAAACGGCACCGTCTCCGTTTGGGGCTGGAATGTGAGATGGCGGTCGGCCAGGAATTGAACCAGCTCATGCTGCTTGGCTGCCGGGTGTACCACGATTTCCCGGCCGAGGGATTCAATATCGACCATGTGGTGATCGGCCCGGCCGGGGTTTATGCGGTGGAGACCAAAGGGCGGCCAAAGCCGGATAAAGGCGGTGGGCAGGAAGAGGCACGGGTGGTCTATGACGGCAAGCGCCTGCAATTCCCAGGCTGGAGCGAAACCGAGCCCATTGCCCAGGCGAGACGGCAGGCGCAATGGCTGGCGCAGTGGTTGAAAAGCGCGGTGGGGGAGCCGGTCCCGGTGTTTCCCGCTCTGGCCCTGCCGGGTTGGTATATTGATCGCAAGGCTCGCGACATGGTGGTATTCAATGCCAAGAATCCCGGCTTTTTGGCCACACCCAGGGGTGCAAGGGCGTTATCCGATGAAATCATCCAGCGGGTTGCCCATCAGGTTGAACAACGTTGCCGGACCGTGGAGCCGGTTGCGTATGGGAAGAAAAAAAATAAGATTCAACACCGTTAATTACGCAAGCACCAAATTCATGACCTGACCGACCAAGGGACCAGCATCAAAAATCGATAATTATGTGAATGAAAGCGCGCGCGCCCAGCAAGGGGATAAAACGATAATGGCAAAGATGAAAAAACCGACACACCAACCGAGTCTGGCTTTTCCGCCTGCGGCCGATGCACTGCATCAGGAGGGTAACTGGTTGTGGATTCCGTTGCGCAAGGAATGGCGGGACGTCACCAACAAACCCGAGGAAATCGTCCGCCAGAAATTCATTCGCGCCCTGGTGGAGCATTATGGCTACGCCCTGGATCAGATGGACCAGGAGCGCCGCACACAGCACGGACATAAGAGCCCTCGCGTCGATATCGTGGTCTGGCAATCCGCAGATGACAAGGCTGCGAACCACAGTGCGGTGCTGGTGGTCGAGTGCAAGACCGACACCATCGAGATTCAGGAACGCGACTATTACCAGGGCGAATCCTACACCCGCGCCACGGGGTGTGAGTTTTTTGTCGCCACCAACATCCGCCACACCGCCATTTTCAGGCTGGTGCCGGGGCTCCCCGGCGAATTCATCGCCATCAACGAGATCCCCAAGGCGACCGACTGGGGCGATGCCAAACGCTTGAAAAAAATCCGGGAGTCTCTCCGGGCTTTCAATCGTAAGGAGTTCCAAAAACTGCTGTTTGACTGCCACAGCATTTTACGCGACGTGCACAAGATGGACCCCGGCCGCGCCTTTGACACCATCTCGAAAATCCTCTTCATTAAAATGTATATCGAACGCTCCGGGCTGCACGGCACCTTCACCACTGAATTTATTGATGGCCGCCAAAAATACTCTCTGAAAAAGGATGTCCCGGTTCACGAACAACTTTTTGAGGAAACCAAAGACTACTATAAAGCCGACGATCTGTTTGCCCTTACCGACAAACTCGACATCTCGGAAGAAACCTTCCGCCGTATCGTCAAACAGCTCGAACAGTTTGACCTTTCCAAGACTGGCGACGACATCAAGGGCTTGGCCTTCGAAAAGTTTCTCGGTACCACCTTCCGGGGCGAGCTGGGGCAGTTCTTCACCCCGCGCCCGGTGGTGGAATTCATGGTCGATCTGCTCAACCCCCAGGAAAGGCAACTGATCTGCGATCCTGCCTCCGGTTCCGGCGGATTTCTGATCCGCGCCTTCGAGCATGTGCGCGGCCAGATCGTGGCCGACATTCAGCACCAGAAGGATGAAGAACGCGCCCGTATCGAGGCCCAAGGCCTGCCGGAGGAAGAGGAAGAGCGCCAGATTGAAGAAGCGTTCTCCCGACTCAACCGCGAACTGCTCCCCAGCGGTGACGACAACAAGCCCATCGACACCCGCGTCGGCCGCCTGGCCTGGCAGTGCATCTACGGCACCGACGCCGAGCCGCGCGCCGCCCGCACCGCCAAGATGAACATGATCATGCACGGCGACGGCCACGGCGGCATCCACTATCACGACGGTCTGCTCGACATCAACGGTATCTTCAACGGCCGCTTCGATCTGGTATTGACCAACCCCCCTTTCGGCTCCAACGTCGGCAGCGATCAAAAGGTGGGCGGCAGCGACGAAACCCGCGTCCCCACCGACCAGACATACCTGGACCGTTGTGAGAAGCGATATGGCGAACTCTGGCGTCAGAGTCACGAACGGTTGTTGCAGGCCGCCAGCGAAACAGACCGCCACGGCAAGAAAGGGCTGCCCATCCTCAATCTGTTCGAAATCGGCAAGGACAAGAACAATCGTCCCACCGAGCTGATTTTTGTCGAGCGCTGCCTCAACCTCCTCAAGCCAGGCGGCCGCATGGGCATCGTCCTGCCCGACGGCAACCTCAACAACCCATCGCTGGCCTGGCTGCGCCGCTGGGCCGAGGGCAAGGCCAAGCTGCTCGCCGTGGTCAGCCTGCCGGAGGAGACCTTCCGTTCCAGCAACGCCACGGTCAAGGCTTCGCTGGTGTTCATGCGCAAGTTCACCGCCGAGGAAACCTTTGCCTGGGAAACCGCCTGGACTCAAGCCCATGGCGAACTGGATGCCACATTTGACGCTCAGCGTAACGACGCGCACGCCGACTATGCCCCGCGCATCGTCACCGGCGAAGATGCCGCCGCCGAAATGCTGCTGAACGAATTGGCCGCCTTGGGTCTTACCCGCGAACTGCCCGCCTGGACAGCGGGCGAGCCGCCCGCCTATCCCAGCACCTGCAAACCGACCCGGCAGGGACGCCCGGTTTGGCAGGAAGAGGTGGCCAAAGAGCACAAGAAGGCCGCGATGGAACTCAAACGCGAGGTCGGCACCGCCCTGAAAGTGGTGGACAAGCACATCGCCGGGCTCTTCTCCGAACTCAAGGCCAAATACCGCGCCATCGACGAGGCCCATACCGCCGCCCTGTGGGCGCGAGTGCGCGAGCTGTTCGACTACCCGGTCTTCGTCGCCGCGCCTAAGACCGTGGGGATCACCTCCACCGGCGAGACCGGCGAAGGAGTGCCCAACGAGTTCCCTGAACTGTTCAAGGCCTTCCGTGAGTTCGAGACCTGGCTTGAAAACGGCGCGCAACAGGAGGATACGCCAAATTTTCCGGTGCCCTTCGCTGCGTGATCCGGCGGTGGAGGGAGATTGAACGCTGGATCGAAGACGGAGAATCAGTACACGCCGGGGTTTTTCCAGAGCGTCCGCTAAGAGATTTTATTACCAGAAAAATTATCCCGATTGATCGGGAAGAACGTCCGCTAAATCAGTTGAACGTCATCGCCAAGATCACCTTTGGAGGAAAGCTTCACGTCCGCAGCGAAGAAGCAAAGCGTGGCTATAAAGGTCCTTTGTTTCAGGCTGATCCGAGCGATCTGGTTATATCGAAAATTCGAGTAGCGCAGGGTTCATTGTGTGTTGTCCCTGACACGCTTGACCATCTCGCCGTAAGCGCAGAGTACCCGGTTTATGCAGTCGATAACTCAACGGTACACACCGAATATTTACGCTTGGTCATTCGTTCATCGGCATTTCAAGCGAGAGTTGCCCGGCTACGTTCGGGCAACACAACCAAAGCACGTATTCGCCCTGCACAATTCGAGGCGTTGAAATTCCCGTTGCCAACACTCGACGAACAGGATGCCCTCATTGCCAGTTACGCTGCGGCCCTGCACCGCGCCGAGAAACTGGAACAGGATGCCGACGCCATCGAACAAGCGGGCTGGCAGACATTCGAAAAGGCGCTGAGCGTGGCCGCTCCGCCGCCCTTGCCAGATCGGCCGGTGTTCGTCGCACGGTTCAGGGATGTGGAGCGGTGGAGTCATGAAAGCATTTTGCGTGCCCTTAACCAACTCACTGGGGCCGAATCTGATATAGCAATGGTCCCCTTGGGTCAGTTCGGGAAGGTGAGCTATGGCATCCAGAAGTGTCCTGGAAACAGACCAGGCACACATGCGCGCCCCTATTTGCGAGTTGCCAATGTGCAGCGTGGTATTCTGGATCTTCGAGAAATCAAGTACATCAATGTTCCCGACGAAGAAATGCCTAGATTACGGCTGGAGGCTGGAGACCTTCTTCTTTGCGAAGGCAACAGCCCCGATCTGGTAGGGCGCGGGGCTATCTGGCGCGGCGAGATTGAAGATTGCGTTCATCAAAACCATATCCTACGTGTTCGGGTTGATCAGAATCGATTGTTACCCGAGTTCGTTTTAGCCGTAATCAACAGCGGCCACGGACAAGCCTATTTTCGTAGTAAGGCTAAACGTACAACGAACCTGGCGTCGATAAACAGCAAGGAGGTTGCAGGATTACCGGTCCCTGATGTCTCGATCTCTCAGCAAGAGAAACTGCTGTTCATATTAAGTGGGCAGATCGAAGCAGCTAACACCAAACGCATCGAAGTCGCCAACCTCCGCCAATCCGCCTGGGACGCCTTCGAGTCGGCGTTGTTCACCGCCGGGGCGGCTACCGCATGAGCGAACAAAACTACAACGGTCTGAAATCCACCTGCTGGATCATCGCCGGTCTCAACGGCGCGGGAAAAACCACCTTTGCCTTGAAATACCTGCCCAAGGCAAAGGGCTGCACCCATTTCATCAACGCCGACCGGGTCGCCGCCCACCGCCGCATCAAGGCCATGCTGTTGGGAGTACTGCCATGAGCAACCAAGCCGATACCCCCGCCTCACTCACTGCCGTCCCGGCCGGTTACGCCGGCTGGCTGACGGAGCTGAAGACCCGCATCCACAACGCCCAGCAGCGCGCCTCCCTGGCAGTGAACCGGGAGCTGGTCGGGCTCTACTGGCAAATCGGACGCGACATCCTGGAACGGCAGGCCGCGCAGGGCTGGGGCGCCAAGGTCATTGACCGCCTGGCCCACGACCTGCGCACCGCCTTCCCGGAGATGAAAGGCTTCTCCCGCGCCAACCTTATGTATATGCGCGCCTTTGCCGAGGCCTGGCCGGAGGAGGCAATTGTCCAACAGGCTGTTGGACAATTGCCTTGGGGCCATAACCTGGTGCTGCTCGCTAAGCTCAAAGACCCGGCCCACCGCCTGGCCTATGCCGAGCGAGCCATCCTGCACGGCTGGTCGCGCAACACCTTGAACATCCACATCGAGACCCGCCTCTTGGAACGGGAGGGCAAAGCGGTCACCAACTTTGATGAGCGGTTGCCGGCCCCGCACTCCGATCTTGCCCGTGAATCGCTGAAAGACCCCTATCGCCTGGACTTTCTCGGCGTGGGCCAGGAAGCTGACGAGCGAGCCATCGAGTCCGCCATTGTTCAGCATATTACCCGCTTCCTCCTGGAACTGGGCGCTGGTTTCGCCTATGTCGGGCGGCAGGTGCATATCGAGGTCGGTGGTGACGATTTTTTCATCGACCTGCTGTTTTATCACCTCAAGCTGCGTTGCTATGTGGTGGTGGAACTCAAGGCCGGAGCCTTCAAACCGGAACACACCGGGCAATTGGGCTTTTATCTCGCCGCCGTGGACAGCCAGATGAAAGCGGAGCAGGACAATCCGACCATCGGCCTGCTGCTGTGCAAGTCGCAGAACCGGGTGGTGGCCGAATACGCCTTGCGCGATTCGAACAAGCCCATCGGCGTGGCCGAGTACCAACTGATAGCGGCCTTGCCCAAGGAACTGCAAACCAGCCTGCCCAGCATCGAGCAGATTGAAAAGGAACTGGGAGAAAACGGATGAGTGACATCAAGCTGTTCAGAATCCAGCAAGCCCAAGTCCAAGAGCTTGAAGGCCGTTCCGCCTCGGTGGAAAAATCCTTACAGGCCCAGATGGAGCGCCATCTCGACGCCTTTCTCGGCGTCCGCTTTCTCGCCTCGGAATACTCCACCGGCAAGACCTACGCCGGTCGGATCGACACCCTGGGGATCGACGAAAACGGCTGCCCGGTGATCATCGAATACAAACGGGCCATGAACGAAAACGTCATCAACCAGGGGCTTTTCTACCTGAATTGGCTCATGGACCATAAGGCGGAGTTCACCCTGTTGGTCATGGAAAAATTCGGCAAGGAAGCCGCAACGGCCATCGAGTGGGGAAGCCCGCGCCTGCTCTGCATTGCCGGAGATTTCACCAAGTATGACGAGCATGCCGTCCAGCAGATCAACCGCAACATCGAGTTGATTCGCTACCGCCGCTACGGGGAAGACTTGCTGTTGCTGGAACTGGTCAATGCCACCTCGGCGGCGATTACGACCGAGGTGCTGCCGGGGGGTAAGAAAACCGGCAAGGGCGGGAAAAACCAGTACAAAACCGTGAGCGAATATCTTGAGCAATCCCGACCGGAATTGGCGGGACTGTACGAGGAAGTGAAGGCCTATCTCCTGGCCTTGGGGGATGACGTACAGTTCAAGGTCTTGAAGTTTTACTTCGCCTTCAAGCGGATCAAAAACTTTGCCTGCGTCGAGGTGCATCCGGGCAGCGGCAAACTGCTCGTCTATATCAAAGTTGATCCCGCCACCATCACCTTGGAGAAGGGTTTCACCCGCGATGTCGGTTCAACCGGCCATTTCGGCACCGGTGACTTGGAGATCACCATCGGCAGCATGGCCGATTTCGAGAAGGCCAAACCCCTGCTGATGCGGAGCTATGAGACAAGCTAGGGGGTGGACTCCGGGCAGCCTTCCGCTCAGCGACCCTCGAAAGCCGCTTCGTTCTTGACAAAAAATGCCAAGGCTCGCTCCCTGGCTTCGCCGGGAAAATTGGAGCGTAAAGGAGCGCCGAATCGGCGCGGATCTTCATCCTTGGCGATTCGTTCAGATAAAAAGGTCAGGATTTTCCGGGCATGCTGTGGGTCAAGCCGGTTGAGGTCGCGTTCCGCGGTCGGATCAAATTCAACCTTCCATGCCATGGCGTTTCATTACCTCTGCAAGCGGCACAGTTTTGCTTTTTCCTGCCCGAATATCCTCAAGACGCTTTTCTGCCAGGTAGATGTCCTCTATGTCCCCAATGGATCGCTCCAGGGCTTCCCGGACATAAAAACTTTTCGGCCTGTTCGTGGTCTTGGAAAGATTATTCAACCGGTCTTCAATATCGTCTGGCAATCTAACGGTTAGCATATCAGCCTCCTTTTGTATTACAAATAATACACATAATACAAAAAGTCAACTCCCCCCAGCTTCACAGCCAGATCCTCGGCCCGGAGATGAGTATCCCGTTTCAGCATCTTGAGATCCTTATGGCCGGTGATGCTGGCCACTTCCATTCTATTCAGTCCTTTTTCAAAAAAACGGCTGGTGGCTTCATGGCGCAGATCGTGAAAATGGAGATTTTCGATTGCCCCTTGTCTCTTCCCCGGAAAAACGCTATGCATATCTTCAGAGACCATGCTTTCTTCCGCCCCCTCTTTCCCCCAGCAAAAGCCCATGCGTAAACCGAACCCCTCACCCCGGCAGGCGGAACCCGCCGTCAGGGGATCGAAAAAAAAGGGTGGGAAGCAGCCCATCCGCAAACTTTCTGCCGGCGACGACCTGGGCGTCCTCTTCTCCCATGACCGGGAAGACACCCTCCCGGACAGTTTTGCCGGCGCGCTGGCCACCGGGATTCCCGCCGCAATCCTTACCGAGATCCTCACGGAAAAGGAGGAGCTGCCGACCCCTGCCCAAGCGCTGCAAGCAGCGATCCGAAACTCGCCCCCGCCCCAGGAGAGGCTCGATCTCCATGGCTGCACCGCTTCCGAGGCGGAAATAAAAACGGAGAATTTCCTGGCCCGGGCCCGGCGCAACCGCCTGCAAACCGTCCTGGTCATAACCGGCAAGGGGCTCCACTCGCCGGAAGGCTCGGTGCTCAAGGACGTCATCGAGGCCCGGCTGAAAATCATGAAAAGCAACGGAACGATCCTCGCCTATCTCTGGGAAAAAAAGGATCGGGAGAAAAGCGGGGCCCTGCTCGTCTACCTGCCCTGAACCGCACCCACAAGGATTATCGCCATGCCCCTCCATCAGGTCGCTGTTTTCAACCCCTTTACCTTTGTCGTCGGCCAGAGGATTCATATTGCCGGGGGTCCGCGCAGCGGCGACTGGCAGGTGATCGGCCTGGGCGAGCGCAAGGTCCAGCTCCGATGCCCGGTTTCCGGCCGGGAGGTGGAGTGGGACCGCTTCTGCTACCTTGCCGAGAGCCGCGAGCAGGAATGGCCCATGCCGCGCTGACATTTCAAGCCATCGTCCCCTTGACTTGGCTGGTGCCTGAATTATATTCCCTGACACTACGAGGGGTGTACGAACGGCTGAACATGCACACAAACAGGCAACGAGGATATCCATGGGAAACACGATAAAAACAGGGATGTTGATGGCGGCCCTGACCGCCCTTTTCATGGTGGCCGGACAGGCCATGGGCGGCCAAAGCGGCATGACCGTGGCCCTGCTCATGGCCCTGGGGATGAATTTTTTCGCCTACTGGTTCAGCGACAAGCTGGCCCTGAAAATGGGCGGCGCCAGAGAGATCGATCAGAGCGAGGCGCCGGTGCTGCACAGCCTGGTTGCAGGGCTGGCGATGCGGGCCGGGCTGCCCAAGCCCCGCGTCTATATCATCGACAGCGACACCCCCAACGCCTTTGCCACGGGCAGAAACCCCGCCCATGCCGCGGTGGCCGTTACGCGCGGGCTGATGACCATCCTCAGCCGCGAAGAGCTGGAAGGGGTCCTGGCCCATGAACTGGCCCATATCAAGAACCGCGACATCCTGATCAGCTCCATGGCCGCGGTCATGGCCGGGGCCATCAGCTCCCTGGCCACCATG
>PHAW01000040.1 GCA_002841785.1 Deltaproteobacteria bacterium HGW-Deltaproteobacteria-3
GGCGGTGCTGTTCGACGAGGAAAAATGCACGGCCTGCGGCCTCTGCGTCTCCGTCTGCCCGGCTCGGGCCATGGAGGTTTCCCTCAACGGCAGCGTGGCCGAGCTGGCTGCTTAGGGGCCGTTAAGAAAGAGTCATCGTCGTTAACAGCAGCGTAAGCGGCGCTGCTTCGTTACGGCCCCTTATGCCAATCACAATTTTTCAATGGGATGGTTGTTTTTTGGACAACGGCCTAGTCCCGGCGGTTCTCGGCAAGCCTTTCCGCCACGAGGGGGAAACGGCCCAGGTCCGTGTGGGGCAGAAAATGGGAGGCAATGTACTGCTCCTGAAACACCGGCATCTCCGAAAGCTCGAAGCTGGTCATCTTCCGCACCACCTCCACGACATCGCGACGGATATGGTTGCTCATCTCGCTCATCCAGGCGCCCATGAGCGAGCCGTTCCCCACATAGAGCACCCGGTCGGCGTCCACCTGGGGCAGCAGCCCCACGGTCATGGCCGAATCCAGATCGATATAGCTGCCGAAAGCGCCTGCCAGGATAACCTGCTCGATATCGGTAATGGCCAGCCCCACCTGCTCCACCAAGGTGGTTATCCCCGCATAGATCGCCGCCTTGGCCCGGATAAAGTTTTCAATATCCACCTCGTTGATCACGATATCGTGGTCCGCGCCCGCCTCTTCCCGCCAGACCAGAACATATTCATACCCGCTGCGCCCTTCCCGGATCCGGTCCGTACCCAGATCCCGCCGGAATTTGCCGCTTCTGCCCACCACCCCCTGCTCGAACAGAGTGGCGATGATGGCCAGCAGCCCGGAGCCGCAGATCCCCACCGGCGGTTTGTTGCCCAGGGTGATATTCATCGGCTCAAGGGTCTGGGGGTTGAGGCTGAAATCCTCGATGGCGCCAATGGCCGCGCGCATCCCGTGGGTAATGCCGCCGCCCTCGAAGGCCGGGCCGGCGGAGCAGGCCGCGCACACCAGCCATTCCCGGTTGCCCACCACGATCTCCGCGTTGGTGCCGATATCGATATAGAGGGTGACCAGCTCGGTGCGGTACATGCCCGAGCCCATGACCCCGGCGACAATGTCGCCGCCCACATAGCTGGAGATGGAGGGGTAGACCAGGGCCACGGCGGAGTGCGGCAGATGGATGCCCAAGTCGGTGGCCCGGATGGGAGGGAGAAAGGTGGTGACCGGCACATAGGGGGCGCGGCGGATGTTGTCCGGCTCGAGCCGGAGAAGCAGGTGGGTCATGGTGGTGTTGCCCGCCAGGGTGATGGAGGTGATCTCCTCCCGGCTGATGCTGCCTTTTTCCCCGTTGTCCCCTGGCTTGGCCGTGGACAGCAAGGTGTCGAGGATACTGTTGATGGTGGCCACCACCAGCCCCTGCATTTTTTCCAAGCCCTCCTTTTTCTCCGCAAAGATGATCCGGGAGATCACATCCTCGCCGTAGCCGAGCTGGCCGTTATATTCCCCGGCCCGGGCCAGAACCTTGCCGGAGTTGAGGTCCACCAGCACCCCGTAGACCGAGGTGGTGCCGATGTCAAAGGCCAGGCCGAAGCTGCGGTGGGTCCAGTCGCCGCCCTGGATGTTGGTGAGATAGGATTTGCCCGAAACATTCACCGGCCGGGCGCAGGTGACGGTGATCCGGAAATTGTCTTCCCGCAGGGCCTTGCGCAGCATCCGCAAAACAGCCAGATTGAACACCACCCGGTGTTCAATCTGGCGACTGCTGAGCAGATGGATAACCCGGCCGGCGTCGGCCATGTTGTCCTCTGCAGATGGCGGAGGAACATCCAGGCAGAGCTTTACCACCGGGGGAACAAATATCCCCTGCTCGCGAAGCGCCTCGATGTCGTAGACATGCATCCGGGCCCGATGCCTGAGCGGCACCGCTGTTCCCAAGCCCCCGCTTTTCAGGCCGGATGATTCCGGCACCCGAATGACGGCATCGCCGGCAATTGTCGCGGTGCAGGCCTGCCGGTAGCCGTTCTCCCTCTCCTGCCGGCTGAATTTTTCGCTCAGTCCCCCGTCAACCTCGCCCTTTTCTATGATCACCTTGCATTTGCCGCACACCCCGCTGCCGCCGCAGGAGGCATTGATATGGATGCCTGCTTCCCGGGCCGCCTTGATGATGGACATGCCCGGCCCGGCCTGCACGGTGCGGCCGCTGGGTTCAAAAACTACGGTGTGGGTCGCGTGACTCTCCGCCTCTTGCATTTCCGGCCCCCTTGTGCCTGCCCGATGCTTCTTCCTGCGACACTCGCGCGTCGCTGCGCCTGATCTTTCATATCCTATACGGAGGCGCGACTTCCTGCAACTGCCCTTTAAAACAAGAGCTCTTCACAATCGCCCACAAAAAAAGGCGCCCGCGCTTTGGCAGCGGGAGCCTTCGAGGAAACCATTTCCACGGGACAGCTATTTTTTGGTCTTGCAACCGCAACCGCAGCCGCCTCCGGATGATTTCTCCTCTTGCTTGATCAGGCATTCGTTGCCGCCGCATTCGGAGCATTTCTTTGGCTTGCATCTGCCTTCCTTGGTTGCCCCGCACTTTTCACATTTAAATATCGCCATGATGCCACCTCCTGTTTCGTGTTAATCGTTTCCGGTGGAAAAAGATGTTTTCCCGCCGTGGTATGCCTTGAATTGCCCCGCATTGTGCCCTGGATCGCACCCCCTGCCGTTTCAGGAGATAAATTTCTCGCTTGGGTGCTGCAGGTGCATTATTCTTTCCTGAAAGCTCCGGCAGCGCTCTTGAGCGGATTTTTTCGCTTCCTGCTCGCGCCTCCGCTTTAATTAGGAATTATTATCAATAATATATACCCTGCATTCTTTGGCCATGCAACAATAAATTGAGGATCCCCCATGAACATCAACAGCGAACGCCTCGCCACGGTCTTTACGACCATGTGCTCCATAGACAGCCCTTCCGGGCAGGAAGCCGCGATGTCGGCCTTCCTGAAAGACCTCTTTGCGCGGGAATTTCCCGAAGCCGCCATCGCCGAAGACGATTCCACCCGGGCAACGGGCTCCGACGCCAACAATCTGGTGATCCACTTCCCCGGCACCCTTGCAGGAAAACCGATCTTCTTCAATTGCCACCTGGACACCGTCGAGCCGGCCAGGGGGATCCAGGTCCTGCGGGAAGGCAGCCGTTTCAAAAGCGCGGGGAACACCATTCTCGGCGGAGACGACAAGGCCGGCATCGCGATACTCATCGAGGCCATCCGGTGCATCAAGGAGGCACAGCTTTCCCACCTGCCCTTCGATTTTGTTTTCACCACCAGCGAAGAGATCGGCCTGCGCGGCGCCAAGGCCCTGGACCTCTCGCTGCTGCACGCCAGGGAAGGCTACGCACTGGACAGCTCCGGGGTCGACCTGCTCATTATCGGCGCACCCGCTGCCAACCATTTCCGGTTCACCGTTACCGGCGCGGCAGCCCATGCCGGCTTGCACCCGGAGCGGGGAATCAACGCCATTCAACTTGCAGCCCGCTGCCTTGCCGACCTCCCGCTTGGGCGCCTTGACGATGAAAGCACCGCCAATATCGGCCGGATCTCCGGCGGCACGGCAACAAACATTATCCCGGAAACCGCCGTGGTGGAAGGAGAGATACGGAGCCATTCCCCGGAAAAACTCGCCCGGCACTCCCAACAGCTCCACGACACCATCCAAGGCGTCATCGACAGATGGACACCCGGGCCCGGCGCCCAAATCGCTTCCGGCGTCCGCCCCCGCCTCGATTTTCACATCAGCCAGGAATACCCGGCCATGCACCTTGACCGAAGCGCCTCGGTCCTGAAGCGGGTTGACAAGGCCGCCGTCCTGCTGCAGCGGGAAATTCGCTACGAACGGGCCGGCGGCGGCAGCGACGCCAACATCTTCAACGGGAAAGGGATGCCAACCGCCATCATCGGCATCGGCATGGATCATGTGCACAGCACCGACGAAACCATTGACCTGCGCGACATGAAACGCACCGCCGAGCTGGTTGTTTCCATCCTAACCACTCAAGATTAAAGAACAAATCTAAGAATGTTCCACGTGAAACATCCCCCCTGCCTTCCCAGGCAAAAAAGAAGCGCGTCGCTGCAAAAACTAAGCGACCTCCCCATGCAGAGTATGGTACTATGCCCAGCAGACGGGGTCTGAACAAACCTTTTCCGTGCCCCAGCGCAACATGCCCGCGACGAAAAATCCGGCGAAACTCGGCCGGAAACCCGCATCAGGTGGAGGTTTTCAAGCATGGGATATGACGCAAAAATTATTGCCCTGGCCAACCAGAAAGGAGGCGTGGGGAAAACGACCACAGCGATAAACCTGGCGGCCTCAGTGGCTCTGTTGGGAAAAAAGGTCCTGGTGGTGGATTCGGACCCGCAAGGAAACACCTCCAGCGGGCTGGGGGTGAGCCGTGCCGAAGGCGGAACCCATCTGTACCATTGCTACATGGGGGAAGCCGAGACGGCAGCGGTTGTCCAACCCGCTGCGGGGCTGAAGAAACTTTCGGTTCTTCCCACCCATATCGACCTGATCGGGGTCGAGGTCGAGCTGATGAGCGCAGTAAAACGCGAACGCTACCTGAGCAATCTCCTTGCCCCTGTCCGTGGAGAATATGACTACATCTTCATCGACTGTCCCCCCTCCCTTGGCTTGTTGACCATCAACGCCCTCACCGCGGCGGACACGGTCCTCATCCCTTTGCAATGCGAATATTTCGCCCTTGAAGGCTTGAGCCAGTTGGTTCGAACCATCCGGCTGGTGAAAAATTCATACAACAGGAGCCTTGCCATCGAGGGGCTGCTGCTGACCATGTACGATGGCAGAAACAAGCTGACCCATCAGGTCGTAACCGAGGTGAAAAACCATTTTCAAGATCGGGTCTATGACACGGTGATCCCCCGCAATGTCCGGCTCAGTGAGGCTCCGAGCCATGGCCAGGCGGCGATCGTCTACGACAAACGCTCAACCGGAGCACTGAGCTATGTGCAGCTCGCAAAAGAGTTTCTGCGCAAGCAACCGAAGACTGCGGCAAAAGAGGGAGTGAAATCATGATAAAAAAAACAGCCCCGGCTCTTGGCAAGGGACTCGACGCCCTGCTGCCTTCCAGCGGTTCCGATGGCCGGGAATACTTCTTATGCCCCATTGACGCCATTGAGGCCAACCCGAATCAGCCAAGAAAAGATATCAATGATACGGCCCTGGCCCAGCTCTCCGCGTCCATCCAGGAAAAGGGTATCCTGCTGCCTTTGGTCGTCTGCGAGCATGGCGGAGAGGGGCGCTACCAGATCATCGCCGGAGAACGGCGCTGGCGGGCGGCAAAAATGGCGGGGCTGGACGAGGTTCCGGTTCTGGTGAAAGACGTCACCCCCTTGGATCGCCTTGAGCTCGCGCTCATCGAAAACATCCAGCGTCAGGATCTGAATCCCCTGGAAGAGGCGGAAGCCTACCTCCGGTTGGTAAAGGAATTTCACCTGACCCAGGAAGAGGTGGCAAAACGGGTGGGCAAGGAGCGCTCAACCGTGGCCAATGCCCTGCGGATAAACCAACTGCCCGATTTTGCCAAGGAGCGTATTGCTCAGCGTTGGCGACGCAACATCCATGCGCGAGGTCAGAAACGAGATTGTCGAGCAGGGTCTCAACGTACGGCAGGCTGAGGCCTTGGCCCAGAAGCAGAAAAAGAAAATGGCCGGCGCAGCCAGTGGGACAAAACGTCCACCAAGGAAATCAGCCAATGAATTGCCGGAATCCTACTGCAAGTCACTGGCCAACGGGCTGATCAATTATCTGGACACCAAAGCGCGGATCATCCAAAGCGGCACCCGGGGGAAAGTGGAAATCGAGTACTATTCCCACGACGACCTTGAACGGGTATTGTCGCTCATCCTTCCAGGACAAAAATAACTTTACTTTCAGACAGTTAGAGACAGATCCTGCCGGGAAAACCCTTTTCAAGAACCCCGGGCAAGGATGCAGGGAAGAATAACCAGTGATGAAAACAACCTGGAATGCCCATGAATCAATTTGAAGAACAGGCCGAAATTATCCGGCAGGAACAGCTCAGCCCGGAAATATTCCGCCTCACCTTGAAAGCGCCGGAAATCGCAAGCCACGCCCTTCCAGGCCAGTTTGTCATGGTACGAACCACTCCCTGTTACGATCCCCTTCTCCGGCGGCCTTTGTCCATTCACCAGACCATTGGCAACCAGCAGGTTCAGCTCCTCTATAAGGTTGTGGGCAAGGGCACTCGGCTGCTCGCCGCAATGACGTCCGGGCACCACCTGAACCTGACCGGGCCGCTTGGCCGCGGTTTTGCTTTCAAGAACCAACCGGCGATCTGCCTAATTGGCGGCGGAATGGGGATTGCCCCCCTGTATTTTCTCGCCAGGGAGATCCTGCGCGTAACCACGCCGCCGAAATGTGTCGTTTTGCTCGGCGGTCGCACAGCCGCGGAACTTGGTCCCCTGCCAAGGGATTTCAAGGATATCGGCGTGACGGAAATCCATATTGCCACCGACGACGGAAGCCTTGGGCACCATGGCTTTGTGGCCGAACTTCTCCCGCAGCACCTGGACTCCGGCCAGTGGACGGTCTGCACCTGCGGCCCGCATCCGATGATGAAGGCGGTGGTTGGCCAGTGCCGGCAACAGGGCTGGCAGTGCCAGGTTTCCCTGGAAACCATGATGGCCTGCGGGATCTCGGCCTGCCTCGGCTGCGCGATTCCCCGGGCCGACCTCTCCAGGACGGACCGGTTTTCAAAGCCGAGGAGGTGGCCTGGCTATGAACCAACCGGACCTGCGCGTCAGCATCGGCACCCTCGTTTTCAAAAATCCCGTCCTCACCGCATCGGGCACCTTCGGCTATGCCAAGGAATTCGCGCCCTACGTCAACCTCCATCATTTGGGCGGGGTGGTGGTCAAGGGGATCTCCCTGGAACCGCGCCGGGGGAATCCTCCGCCCCGCATCGTGGAAACCGCCGGAGGCATGCTCAATGCCATCGGCTTGGAAAACGTAGGGCTTGACTGCTTCATTGCCGAGAAAATGCCTTATCTGCGCGGGATAGGCACCAGGGTGATCGTCAATATCCTGGGAGACAGCCTGGAAGAATATCAGGCCTTGGGGCAACGGTTGAGTGAGGTTGAAGGGATCAGCGCACTTGAGGTCAATATCTCCTGTCCCAACGTGAAAAAGGGCGGGGTTGCCTTTGGCACCGATCCGGCAATGGCCGAGGCTGTCACCCGTGCGGTGTGCGCCCAGACCACTCTGCCGGTGATCGTCAAGCTCTCCCCCAACGTCACCGACATCGCCCAGATCGCCAGGGCCGTGGAAGCGGGCGGGGCCCAGGCGGTTTCCCTGATCAACACCCTGTTGGGCATGGCAATTGATGTCAGAAGCCGAAGGCCGCGGCTGGCCAATATCGTGGGAGGACTGTCCGGCCCGGCGATCAAGCCCATCGCCCTGCGCATGGTCTGGCAGGTAGCCCAGGCCGTGAAGATCCCGGTGATCGGCATCGGCGGCATCAGCACCACGGAGGATGCCCTGGAGTTTCTCCTGGCCGGCGCCACCGCCATCGAGGTGGGCACCGCGAACTTCGTCAATCCCCGCGCCAGCCAGGAGATCATTGAAGGGCTTGGACGTTATGTGACGGAGAACAGGCTTTCCGGGATCAGCGAGGTGATAGGGGGGCTTATTCTGGACTAATTTTCTGTTTGGGGAAAAAGCACCCTTCGACAGGCTCAGGGCGAACGGAACAAATCAATGGATTAAAGAGATTCCGCTCATCCTGAGCCTGTCGAAGGATCTGCTGTTTTATTTCGCGCCAAACAAGCAACTTCACCCCAGTCACCGCACATCATGGCTTCTTTCTTCCTGCGACTCCAGCCCTTAATTTGCCTTTCCGCCAACAAAGCCTCTTCCCGCGTGGGACATTCCTGCGACCAAACAAGCTCCACCGGTAAACGGGTTGCCGTGTATCCTTGGTATTCTCCGACCTGGTGCTGGCCGATACGATTGTCAAGATTGTCGGTGTGGCCGGTATAATAGCTGCCGTCAGCGCAACGAAGAATGTATACCCAAAACATCTCTGGCCTCTTGGCAAATACTTTTTGGGGGTTCGAAAAAACTAACCCTTCGGCAAGCTCAGGGCGAACGGAAAAATCAATCGATTAAAGAAAAATCCGTTCGCCCTGAGCCTGTCGAAGGGCTGTGGTAAAATCCTTTATGGAGGAGGTCAGCATCCCTCTCTCAAAACTCCACCGTCACCCCAGCAAAATCATCCCTCATCAGCCTCGCCACCTGTCCATTGCCCACCTTGATCGCGCGAAAATCCCCAATGGGCCGCGCCAGATAATGCAGCAGCAGCGCCCGGACCACGATCAAATGGCTCACCACCAACAGATTCTGGCCGGAATATTCGCGAAAGAGCGATTCAACACAAGCCACCGCCCTCCCCTGCACCTCGGCAATGGTCTCGCAGCCCGGCAAGCGAAATCCGTCCGGGTCGGCAAGCCAGGTTGGATATTCCTCCCCGAACCTGGCCCGAATCGCCTCCTTGGTCACCCCGTCCCAGTGGGGAATGCTGATCTCGTTCAGGGCTTCATCCGTTACAATCGGCACATCAAGCACCTCACCCACAATCCCGGCCGACTGCCTGGTTCGCGGCAGAGGGCCGCAAAAAATCCTGCCAATGCCGCGACCGGCCAGCATCCGCCCGACAGCCGCCATCTGGGACTCACCCTCAGGATGCAGGGGCTCCTGGGTGCGGCCGGCAAAAACATCGTTCTTGTTGGCCGCGGTCAGGCCGTGCCGGAGGAGATAGATAGTGGTTTTCATGTGTGTCCCTTGTGCAAAAATTCAAAACCACCCTTCAACGCGACTCAGGATGAACGGTGCTCATCTTAACATCATGAAGTTTTTCCGTTTGCGGTGAGCCTGTCGAACCACAAACACGATTTTCCCAAGGGCTTCAAGCTACCCGCCGGATGGCGTTTTCGCCTTGCGCAATACCCCTATGCGCACAATCCCGTAGCCGCCAGGCTGTACAAAAAACTCTTGCCCTTCCGCGATTCTTCGGAGTAAGCTTCCGGCTTTAAACTCTACGGAAAATCACTCTTCTTTTCAATAAGGAAACCGGTCATGTTCAAACACACCAAACGCACTGTTCCGTTCCTGCTCGCCGCACTGCTCTTCGCCCTGCACCTTGCGCTGCCGGCGAGCGGAGCGGCCCAAGCCGGGCGCATAGCCTTCCTGCCCTTCAAGGCCAATGCCCCCCAGGACATGGGCTATCTCACCACCGGCATCCGGGACATGCTTGCCAGCCGCCTTGCCTCGGAGATCGGCCTCACCGTGATCGACAAGACCGCGGTGGACAAGGCCCTGGCCGCTGCCGGAACCCCCACCCAGACTGAGGCTTTTATCAAGCTGGGCAAGTCCCTCCAGGCGGATTTTCTGGTGGTCGGCAGTCTCACCGCCATGGGCAGCAGCCTCTCGCTGGATGCCAAGGTTTTTGAAATGGCCAAGGGCGCGCCGCGTAATTTTTACGCCACAGCCAAGAACGAAAGCGAAATCATCCAAAGCATCGACTCCCTGGCCTGGGATATAAGCGAAAAAATATTTTCCCATAAGCGCCCGGCCACGGCGCTGGTCCAGCCCCAAGCCGCCCAACCGGGCGCACAACCCCAGCCGCAATATGCCACCGCCCATCCGGAACGCGCCTTTGCCAGCCGCACCGGCACGGGCGGCGGCTCGCCCTTTATCTACCCAAAGGGCATCACCAGCGAATTCCAGAAAACCCAGAACATGAAGCTCTCCCTCCAGTTCATGGAAATGGCCGATCTTGACGGCGACGGCCAGGACGAGGTTATCTTCGCCGACAGGGAATCGGTCCAGATCTTCAAACGCGACAACACCCGGTTGAGCAAGGTCGGCCAGATCCCGGGCAAGGTCGGCTACCGCATCCACGCCATCACCGTGGCGGACCTCAATAAAAACGGCAAGCCGGAAATCTACGTGAGCGCGGCGGACAACAAGCAACCGAACTCCTTTGCCTTCGAGTGGCTTGGAGCGGACAAGGCCACCTACATATTCCAGGATGCACGCTGGTACATCCGGGCCATGTCCGTGCCCGGCGAAGGGTTGGTGCTGGCCGGTCAGCGGGCCGATTCCGACAAGGCCGTGGCTCCCGGCATCTACCGCCTCGAGCAAGCCGGCGGCGCCCTGAAAGCGGGCAGTTCCATGGAGGTGCCGGACAGCGTCAATCTGTTTGAGTTCACCATTGCCGATCTGGACAACGACGGCAGCCGGGAGATCATCGCCATCGACCAGTACGACCGGCTCCGGGTGCTGCGCGCCGGCGGCACCGTCCTCTGGAAAAGCGATGAGTTTTACGGCGGCACCACCCGCTTCATCGGCGGGGCAGGGGATTTCGGGGCAGGCAAGGCCAGCAACCAGGAAGGCTCGGAGCGCATCTATATCCCCTCGCGGATCATTGCCTACGACGTGAACGGCGATGGGCAGCAGGATATCATCATCAACAAGAACCTCTCCACCTCGTCACGCCTCTTTGAAAACATGAAGAACTATCCCTCCGGCGAAATCCACGCCCTGAGCTGGAACGGCATTGCCCTGTCCGAGCTGTGGCGGACCAGAAAGATCGACGGCTACATCGTGGATTACCTGCTGCGGCCCAATGCGGACAAGAAGGGGGCCGAACTCCTGGTGGGGCTCACCCTGAACACCGGGTCGCTCGACATGTTCGCCGAACAGACCTCCACCATGCTCATTTATCAGTTGGATTTCAGCAAGAAGCAGGAGCAGTGAAACGGCGATAGTTAAGATATAGCCGACAGTTATCAGCCGTCAGCCTCAGCCGGGGGAGGAACATCTTTTCCGGCTGAGGCTTTTTAAGGGACTGGCGTTCACAGGCACAATTCTGAACAGACGCACATCGGATGATCCCACGCCTGCCACTGCGTTATAAGCGCTTCGGCCATTTGCGTGATGTGTGATAAACTCGCAAGACCTGAACCACTTGGTCCTTGACACGATAGGGAACAATGTAGGGCAAACCGGGAACGATCAGCTCTTTTGTGCCGGGAACACGACCGGCTCGACCGATCCCCTGCTGCGCTTCCAGAAGCGAGACCGCTTTGATGATTTTCACGACAACATCCACAGCCACGGCAGAGCGGTCCTCGGCGATATAGGCCTCAATCTCATCAAGATCGAGGAGTGCCGCCCCAAGCCATTTAATGCGCATCCTTTTTTGCCTCCCACTGGGCAAGAACCTCGTCGTGGTCGACAAAAACAGCGTCAGGTTTCTCTGCTTCGGCTAAGGCTTGAGCAATGCCGGCGATCTGCCATTCATTCACATCAAGATACAGCTCCAGTGCCTCCTCAATGACGTAGGATTTTGAACGTTTGGTGGCACTGGCCAAGGACTCAAGACGTTTTTTAGTGGCCGGCTTGACGCGAACTGTCACATTTGCAGCTTTAAGCATGGTAAACCTCCATGTAATATGTTTGCACACATTGTATGTTCTCGCACGACAATCGTCAACGAAAGAAAGTCGCACAGGAATATCGTTCGTGGTAAGTCCTTCGGCTTCGCTCAGGAGAGCCCCATCGAACCCACGCGTTTCACACATGGGCAGCTCACAGCTCAGGCTGACGGCTGACCCCTCTTCCGGTAAAAAAAATTACACCCCGGTAAAAAAAACTTGACATTGTCTTGGCTAATTTGCTTTAACGAACTTGAGTCTTTTTTTTATTAACACTTATCAAGGAGATAAGAGATGAAAAAAGTATTATCCACAGTCGCAGCACTGGGCCTGGTCGCGGGACTGGCCTCCACTGCCTCCGCCGTTGAGTTCAAGATGAGCGGCAAGTACCTGGTCGAAGGCGCGTATCTTTCCGATGCACGCGGCACCGGCATGGACGTTACCGAGGCAGCCGGAGAATCCACCCCCTCCGATGCGTACTGGTTGCACACCTTTGAGATCAAGCCCACCATGAAGGTCAACGACAAGATCTCCATGAGCTCTACCATCCGTTTGGCGGACGACACCTTTTGGGGTAACCAGGGCGGTGGTGACACGGAAGGCTTGGGCATGGCGACTGGCCAGAGCAGCGACAATAACGTCTATGTCCATACTCTGTACATGGACTATGCCTCCCCCATCGGCAAGACCCGTTTCGGTCGTGTTCCGACCGGCGGCTACGGCACCAACTTCATGGACTTCGACAAGCGCGGTAACCGGGTCATGTGGTGGCCCACCTTTTTGGACAAGCCCTTTTCCACCCTGTTCTACATTGAAAAAGCGACCGAGAACACCGTTGCCGGAACCGCCAATGCGGAAACAGACGCCGATTCCGACACCTACGTTGCACGTCTGTACTACAACACCGACAGCCTGGATTCCGGCATCCATTACGGCTACACCAACAATATGACCAACGTTACCAAGTCGGACCGCAAGCAGCAGTTGTCCGCTTACGGCAAGTACAAGATGGACAACCTCTTCCTGAACGCCGAGTTGACCCATTTCTTCGGCGAGATAGACAATGACGCAACAGGCACTCCTGACTCCGACTACGACTCATGGGCAGCCATGTTGCAGGTGGGCGGCAAGTTCGACGCCCTGACCCCCAGCCTCATGTACTTCTACGCTTCCGGCCAGGATCGGAACGAAATCGTAGCCAACGGCGGCGATACGGAGAATGCCCTCGGCACTGCTGGCACCGGCGAGCTGTTCGAACCCCTGTACATCCTCACCGGCCGTCACACCGGCATGTTGAACAACGACATCTTCAGCGGTAACACCGGTACCATGAGCACTGCTGGCGTACATGGCGTGGTCCTCGCTGCCGACTATGCGGTTTCCGACCGGTTGAAGCTGCACGGCGCCATCGGCTGGGCACAGGCTGACGAAGAGCAGCTTGCTGGGCAGGACGACGAGTATGGCTGGGAGTACAACATCGGCGCGGCCTACAAGCTGCTCGACAACCTGACCTACGAAGCGCATTTCGGCTACCTGGACACCGGCGATTTCTTCAACGGCGCTGGCAACACTCCGAATATCACCGAGAATGTCTACTTGCTGACCCACTCTCTGACCATGACCTTCTAATCGTGCCCATGCCTTGCGCATAACACCTTAGTTGGACGCTGTACACATCAAGCCCTGCCGGAAATTCCGGCAGGGCTTTTTTTTGCGTTGACATATCAGGCTCAGCGCCTTACCTTAAAGTAAGGAATTTATAAAAATAAGGGGGATTGCCACTATGGCAACAGCAACAGTCACCAGCAAGGGGCAAGTCACCATCCCCAAGGAAATACGAAATTACCTCAAACTCAGGACAGGCGGGCGACTTGAATTTCTGGTCGACCCGCAGGGGAACGTGCGCATTGCCCCAGCGACAGCGGAGGTCCGGGTTCTCAAAGGCATGATCTCTCCGGCAGGAAAGGCTGTCAGCCTTGAAGACATGCAGGCGGCCATCGAGCAGGAAGGGGGAAGGCCGTGACCGGACTCGACACAAATGTATTGGTGCGGTATATCGTTCAAGATGATGTCGAACAATCGCTTGCGGCCACCAAACTTATTGAGGGCGGAGAACAGGCTGGAGAGACTTTTTTTATCAACCAGATTGTTCTCTGTGAGGTGGTTTGGGTTGTGAAGCGCTGCTACAGCGCTGGCCGCGACGAGATTGGCCGCATGATTGAACAAATCCTGCGAACCGCTTCATTCCGGGTCCAGCGTTCGGCGGAAGCATGGAGTGCGCTCAATCTCTACCGAAAAACCCCTTCTGATTTTGCCGACTGCCTCATCGCCAGCACCAATCGCGCCGCAGATTGCACGGAAACCGCCACCTTTGACCGGCAAGCCGCACAGACAGATGGATTCCGCCTCGTTTCTTCCCTGGCACAATAGAGCCTCTATTTCTCTACTTAACCATTCATACACTTCCATGTTTTCCCACATTCGCCTGATGACAAAAGGCACACATTCTGATATATTCATTCCATGAAGCCCTTCCGCTGGAACCACGGCAAAAATGAACAACTGAAACTCGAAAGAAAAATTTCCTTCGAGCAGATTGTGCTAGCCATCGAACACGACGGGCTTCTCGATGTATTGCAGCACAGCAACACGCAAAAATATCCCCACCAGCTTGTGTTTGTTGTGATGTTCGAAGAGTATGTGTATCTGGTCCATTTTGTCGAAGAAACGGATTATTACTTTCTAAAAACGGTGATCCCAAGCCGGAAGGCAACACGGCACTATACGCAGGGAGGTGCTACCCCATGAAGAAAAAACTTGATCCGTTTGAAAATGATCTGCTTGAGGCATACGAGAAAGGAGAGCTTCGCACAGTTGTATCCTCCACTTCCGATCTTGAAAAATATCGTGTGGCAGCTAGAGAAACTTTCGTCAAGGATCGTCGGGTCAACATCCGGCTTTCGTCTCCAGACCTAATGGATATTCAGGCCCGCGCCCTTGAAGAGGGGATTCCCTACCAGACCCTAATCGCCAGCGTTCTCCACAAATATATCTCTGGCCGACTCATTGAAGAGCCGTCACGTCTCAAAAACCGCTCCACCGAAGGCAAGAAAAAACAACATGGCGCACCCGGATAAAAGTCGGAACACGAACCCCCCTCACCCGCCGTCACACACTCCCGCTCTCCTTAAGGACAGGGCTCGTAGCTTCGAGTTTATTAGCTGATAGCCTTTTGCCTTCTTTTGCCTCTCTTGACTTTTAAGAAGGGGTGGGATAAGAATACCTGTTTTTCGGCCATTTTTCTCTGATTGGCGCATTTTCCCCGGCGAAAACGCTCGGGTGTTTTTATCTTCGGTGCAGGTGAGGCAGGCAATGACTATTCAGGCCCTGAAAGGCTTTAAGGATATTCTCCCCGACGAGGTTCGGGTTTGGCAGCATATCGAGGCTACGGCCAGGGATATCTTTCACCGCTTCGGCTTCACCGAGATTAGGGTGCCGATCCTGGAAAAGACCGAGCTGTTCGCCCGGTCCATCGGTGAAGCCACCGACATCGTCGAAAAAGAGATGTACTCCTTTACCGACCGCAACGGCGACTTGATCACCATGCGGCCGGAAGGCACCGCCTCGGTGCTGCGGGCCTTTATCGAGCATGGCCTCCAGGCAAAACTCCCGGTGCAGCGGCTCTACACCATCGGCCCCATGTTCCGGCACGAACGCCCCCAGAAGGGCCGCCTGCGTCAGTTTCACCAGATGAGCGTCGAGGTGCTGGGGTTGGATCATCCCCGGCTGGATGCCGAGTTGATCGCCATGGGCTGGCTGATCCTCGAAGAGCTGGGCCTGACCACAAGCCTGCAGATCAACTCCCTGGGCTGCCCGGCCTGCCGCCCCGCCTACAAAGAGGGCCTGGTGGCTTTCCTCGCCGACCGCAAGGAGCATATCTGCGAAGATTGCCAGCGCCGCTGCCAGACCAATCCGCTCCGGGTGCTGGACTGCAAGAGCAGCCATTGCCAGGAGCAGTATGTGGCAGCGCCAGCCATTATCGACCATCTCTGCCCGGGCTGCGGTGAGCATTTCACCCAAACAAAAGCAAGCCTTGATCTCCTGGCGGTTCCCTACACGGTGAACCCGTTCATGGTTCGCGGCCTGGATTATTACACCCGCACCACCTTTGAGCTGATCACCGACGCCCTGGGGGCCCAGAGCGCGGTGGGGGCCGGAGGGCGCTATGACGGCCTGGTGGAACAGTTGGGCGGGGCCAAGAACATGCCCGGCATCGGCTTTGCCATGGGTATGGAGCGGCTGGTCCTGCTGCTGAGCCAGCAAAACGCAGGAGCCTGCCCGGAGACCGCCACGGATCTGTTTATCGCCGCCTTGGGCGAGGCGGCAGCGGTCCGGGCCTTCCCGCTGGTGCATCTGTTGCGGCGCAAAGGACTGCAGGTGGCCATGGACCTTGAGGGCAAGAGCCTGAAAAGCCAGATGAAGCAGGCAGACCGGGCCAAGGCGCGCTTTGCCCTCATTTTGGGCGAGGAAGAGCTTGCCAGGGGCGAGGCAGTGCTGCGGGACATGGACAGCAAGGAGCAGCAGCAAGTGGTGCTGGCAGGGACGCAAGAGGCCTTGTGTGCGATGTTGATTGCGGCAATTACACATAAAGAAAAATGATCAGGACTTTTGCAAAGGTCTTATTGGTGGTTCGACAGGCTCACCACGAACGGAAAGAACTTAATGATTTCAAGATAACCACCGTTCGCCCTGAGCCTGTCGAAGGGCTGTACCAATGCCGTCTTGATACGAAATCGGAACACATACGAATTTTTCACTTTTCACTCTTCATTTTTCACTACCAAAAAGGAGCAGTCCTATGGAATCCATGGGAGGACTCAAACGCACCCACCACTGTAACGCCCTGACCCGCGCCGATGTCGGCAAGGAAATCGTCCTCATGGGCTGGGTGCTGCGGCGCCGCGACCATGGCGGGGTTATTTTCATCGATCTGCGGGACCGCTGGGGCCTTACCCAGGTGGTGTTCAACCCCGAGATCAATGCCGAGGTCCATGCCAAGGCGCACGGCATCAGAAGCGAATGGGTCCTTGCCATCCGGGGCCTGGTCGAGGCCCGGCCCGACGGCATGGTCAACCCCAAGCTGGGTACCGGCGAGATCGAGGTGCGGGTTTTGGAGCTGCGCATCCTCAACCAGAGCAAGACCCCGCCCTTCCCGCTGGACGAGGAAACCGAGATCTCCGAGACCCTGCGCCTCAAGTACCGCTACATCGACCTCCGCCGCCCCCGCATGGCCGAGAGCCTGATCATGCGGCACAAGGCAGCCCAGGCCATCCGCACCTATCTCAACGGCGAGAATTTTCTCGAGATCGAGACCCCGGTGCTCACCCGCTCCACCCCGGAAGGGGCCAGGGATTATCTGGTGCCGAGCCGGGTCAACCAGGGAAAATTCTTCGCCCTGCCCCAATCGCCGCAGCTCTTCAAGCAGCTCCTGATGGTGGCGGGCATGGACCGCTACTACCAGATCGTCCGCTGCTTCCGCGACGAGGATCTCCGCGCCGACCGGCAGCCCGAGTTCACCCAGGAGGACATCTACGCGGTGGGCGAGGGCTTGATGCAGCTTTTGTTCAAGGAAACCATCGGCTTGGAGCTCAGCCTGCCGTTTGCGCGCATGACCTATGCCGAGGCGATGAACCGCTATGGCTGCGACAAGCCGGATACCCGCTTCGGCCTGGAGCTGATCAGCCTCACCGAGGAGGTGCGCAATTGCGGCTTCCAGGTGTTCCGCACCGTGGTGGAAAAGGGCGGCATGGTCAAGGCCATCAACGCCAAGGGATGCGCCCATTTCTCCCGCAAGGATCTTGACGACCTCACCGGATACGTGGGCAATTTCGGGGCCAAGGGACTGGCCTGGGTAAAAGTCAAGCCGGAGGGCGAATGGCAGTCGCCTATCGCAAAATTCTTCTCCGACGAGGAGCGGGCAGGGATGGCGAAAACCCTGGGCGCCGAGACCGACGACCTGCTCTTTTTCGTCGCCGACCAGCCCAATGTGGTGCACCAGGCGTTGTCCGAGCTGCGCCTTGAGCTGGGCCGCAGGCTCAACCTCATCGACAAAAAGCAGTTCAATTTCCTCTGGGTCTGCGACTTCCCGCTCCTGGAGTACGACCATGAGCAGAAGCGGCATACGGCCGTGCATCACCCTTTTACCGCGCCCAACGAGGAAGATATCCCCCTCATGGACACCGAGCCGGGCAAGATGCGCAGCCGCGCCTACGACCTGGTGCTCAACGGCACCGAGATCGGCGGCGGCTCCATCCGCATCCACCAGAAGGAGATGCAGGAACGGGTCTTTGCCGCGTTGGGCATTTCCGAAGAGGAGGTGGCCGACAAATTCGACTTTCTGGTCAAGGCCCTTGAGCTTGGCGCGCCGCCCCACGGCGGCATGGCCTTTGGTCTGGACCGCCTGATGATGATCCTGCTGGGCCGCGATTCCATCCGCGAGGTCATCGCCTTTCCCAAGACCCAGAAGGCGACCTGCCCGCTCACCGACGCCCCGTCCGCGGTGGCGAGAAAGCAGCTCACCGAGCTGGGGTTGCGGCCGGACTGGAAGGAATAGGGAAGGGATAGGAGCAAGGTGAAAGGTTAAAGGTGCAAGGTAGTGGTACTTTGCCTTTAACCTTTCGCCTTTAACCTTTCACCTTGCTCCTGTAGTATATCTCGAACCATCTCCCGGATCTGCGGTTGGGGATCATCGGCCAGCGGCTTGATATACGCCAGCGCCTCGGGGGTGCCGATGATCCCCAACAGATTCACGGCCTCGCCGCGCATCCACGGGGTTTCCTCACCAAGGATCGGGAGCAGGGCAGGGATGGCCAGGGCCACCTCCTGCTCCCGAATCTGCTTCAGCTCTTCAAACAGCACCGCCATGCCCATCCGCACCATAAAGCGCTCGTCGCGCAACAGCTCGCCGCTGAGCGCGTAGAGGGACGTATCCTGCTTGAACATGGCCATGATGTTTTCCACATGGCCCATCTCCAGAAAATCGGCGATAACCGCGATCAATTCCGCCTGTTCTTTTTCGAGCATGATTGTTCCTTTGGAGAAAATGGGCTGGTAACAACAGCCCTTCGACAAGCTCAGGGCGAACGGATGTTTAACGTATTGATATTCCGTTCGTGCTGAGCCTGT
>PHAW01000270.1 GCA_002841785.1 Deltaproteobacteria bacterium HGW-Deltaproteobacteria-3
GAAGTAGTTGAGATAGGCGCCGAAAAGGCTGCCGAAGGTGCCGCAGAGAATAACGGTCAGCATGTCCATTTTCCCTGCCTGCACAAGATACCCGGCCGGGGGCATGACCAGTTCGCTGGGCACCGGGATCACCGAACTCTCCATGGCCATCAGAATAAAAATCCCCGGATACCCCATGGCCCCGATGCTCTCCACGAGCCAATTGATCAGATTGTGCATGCGCCGCTCCTTGCTGTGTTACTGGCGCAAAATTGTATCCGCTTTCACGGAAAAAGACGACCAATTATAACGGCACCCTCCGCCATGGGGATGGCGGCCGCCGGCCCCTTCTTTTTGCCGGCAGCTCGAAAGCCGCGGGAAAGCAGCGCCATGAACGCACCTCTGCCTTGAGTCGTCCGCCCCTGCGCTGCCTGCCTTTTCAAGGCAACGGGGAAACCGGAAAAAAACCGAGGGTGCGAACAACTGCTTTTTGTCACCTCACGGATGCGCGCACAGGTCGGCCGGCGGTTCGGGAACAACAAAGGAAGTGGAGCAGTATTCGCAGGCGGACTCGTCGTCTTTCTTGTCGATAAGTTTCCAGGATTTCAGCAAAATGAGCTCTGCATGCGCTTTTTTGCAATTCTCGCAGACCCACAGTTCTTTGCCGTCTTTCATCTGATATCTAAAACGTTTCATCTCTGCTCCGCATTCTTGTATAGGTTTTTTTCCCTGAAGCGGCATGGTAACAGGAATTGCGCTGATCGCCAACGGGCTTTTCGCGTGCAGCCGATGATATTTCCCCCTCCGGATGGTCCAAAAAAGCGCGCTTCGTTTCCGTGCTTGACAGCGGGCCCCAATCATTTTATCATCTGAGCAACTGTTCATATGCAAAGAGGAGCCCCCATGCCCATTGACCGCTGCCAATGCCGGATTGTCCACGAACAGCAGGTGGAAAAAGCCCGGAAAAGCGCCCTGCCTCCGGCCGAGATCGACAAGCTCGCGCAATTCCTTTTGGCCTTGCACCAGGAGGAGATGTGCGTCTGCGATCTGGCCGCCTTTCTCGGGGTAAGCGAATCGGCGGTAAGCCATCAACTGCGACTGCTTCGGCAGATGGCCCTGGTGGCCAACCGGCGCGAAGGACCGGTGCTCTATTACCGGCTCACCGACGCACATGTCAGCCAGCTTGTCCTTGTGGCGCTGGATCACATCAGGGAGTAAGCCATGCATCTTCTGTACGAAATTCTTGCCGAATCCTGGGAGCTTCTCCTGGACGCCGCCCCCTACATCCTGTTCGGCATCCTGGTCGGCGGCCTGCTCAAGGTCTTTCTCTCCCCCACCTATGTGGCCCGCCATCTGGGGCAAGGGCGCTACAGCTCGGTGTTCAAGGCGGCCCTGTTCGGGGTTCCCCTGCCCCTGTGCTCCTGCGGGGTGCTGCCCGCGGCGGCGGCCCTGAAAAAACAGGGGGCCAACAACGGCGCCACCACCGCCTTTCTCATCTCCACCCCGGAGTCGGGTATCGACTCCATCAGCGTCAGCTATGCCCTGCTCGATCCGATCATGACCGCAGCCCGCCCCGTGGCCGCCTTTGTCTCCGCCCTCATTGCCGGGTCCATTGAAAACACCTTCAACCCGCCCAGACCCCAGTTGGCCATGGCCGCCGATCTTTCCTGCGCGGTGGACGGCTGTTGCAGCGGGGTGGACTGCCCGCCCGCGGAACACGCCAATCACCACACCCTGCTTGAAAAAATCCGGGCCGGAATGCGCTATGCCTTTGGCGAACTCTGGGGGGATCTGGCCGGCTGGTTTTTCATCGGCTTGCTGCTGGCCGGGCTGATCTCCGCCCTGGTGCCGGACGACCTGATCACCGGCTATCTTGGCGGCGGGCTTGCGGCCATGCTCCTGATGCTCGCCTTCGGCATCCCGCTGTATATCTGCGCCACCGCCTCCACCCCCATTGCCGCCGCCATGATCCTCAAGGGCGTCAGCCCCGGCGCCGCCCTGGTCTTCATGCTGGTTGGGCCGGCCACCAACATGGCCACCATCTCGGTGCTGGTGGGGTTGCTGGGGCGCCGCGCCACCGGGGTATATCTGACCTGCATCGCAATCACCGCCGTGCTCTTCGGCCTGGCCCTTGACGCACTCTACGCGACCCTGGGCATCTCCGCCAAGGCCATGGTCGGGCAGGCGGGCGAGCTTCTGCCCTATCCGGTCCAGTTGGCTGCGGCCCTGCTGATTCTGGCGCTGTCAATCAAGCCGATGTATAGGATGATTCAGGGCTGGTTTAAGAAAGGTGCGGGTGGGTCGGACAGCGGCTGCGGCTGCGACGGGGGCTGCGGGAGCAAATAAGGGACCGAGACGACTCTCTTTTTACCTCCCCCTGTGACAAAGGGGGAGTGAGGGGGATTTAAAAACACCGGAGTCAATGAGCCAGTTCGTAAAATCCCCCCTCGCCCCCCTTTGTTAAAGGGGGGAATAGAACCTCACTTAAAGATCGGCAACCAAACCCTTTCCCCGGGAACCCCGTCGATGGGCAGGGTAATAACAAAGAGCGCCCCTTTGCCGCGGGCGCTCTTGGCCGTGATATCGCCGCCGTGCCGCTTGACAATGCCGTAGCTCACGGACAGCCCCAGGCCGGTGCCTTCCACCGCCGGCTTGGTTGAGAAAAACGGCTCAAAGATCAAGGCCATGTCCTTTGGCCGGATGCCCTTGCCCGTATCCTGAATGAGAACCCGGACACTCTCGCCGCTCACCTCGGTGGTGATGGTGATGGTCCCCCCGGTTTCGGGGATGGCCTCTTCGGCGTTGCCGATCACGTTGAGCAACACCTGCTTGATCTGGTCCGGCACCGCCTGAATTGTGGGCAAATCCCGGGCAAAATGCCGTTTCACCGTAATGCGCTTGTCGCTGAGCTTCTTTTTGCCGAGCAGCAGCAGCTCCTCGATGATCCGGTGCAGGTCAACGGAGGCGACCTTGCCGGTGGTGGGCCGGTTGAAGTCCTGCAGGGTGCTGATCAGATCCTTGACCCGCGCGCATTCGCCAATGGCCAGATCCAGCATCTCG
>PHAW01000271.1 GCA_002841785.1 Deltaproteobacteria bacterium HGW-Deltaproteobacteria-3
CCGGCTCGCCGATCCGCACCCTGGCCCCGAAGGTCACGTTGACATCGCTCACCACCGTGTCGAGGATGGCGCCGTGCCCCACCACATTATCGTAAAAGAGCACCGAGTTCCTCACCTGGGCCCCGGACTTGACGTGGACTCCGGGAAAGAGGATGGAGTTTTCCACCCGCCCTTCCACGACGCAGCCGTTGTAAACCAGGCTGTTCTTGATGCTCGCTCCGGCGCCGGCCTTGAGGGGCTGGCAGTCCCGGACCGCCCGGTGTTCCAGATTGGTGCGGATGCCCCACTCCTCAAAGGGAATCCTCGGCTCCTCTCCCAACAGATCCATGTTGGTCTGCCAGTATTCGGCAACGGTCCGGGTATATCCCCAGTAGCCGCGGAACTTGAAACCGTAGACCCGGTACTGGCCGGCCATGATCCGGGGCAGGATGTCCCGGCCGAACTCAAAGGACTCATCCTCGCGGGCATTGGCCTCCAGCACCTCATAGAGCACCGAGGGCCTGAAGCAGTAGACGGTGAGCGAGGCCCAGTTGAACCTGGGGTCGGAGGGTTTCTCCTGGTACTGCAGGATGCGGCCGCCGCGCTCGCCGTCCTCATCGTCGATCTCCGCCACCCCGAACCGGCTCGCTTCGGCCATGGGCACTTGCAGGCAGGCGATGGTCAGATCGGCGTCCTTGTCGCGATGGTACTGGAGAATCTCCCGGTAATCCATGTGGTAGACATGATCCCCGGAGAGGACCAGAATGGTTTCCGGGTCGTGGTACTGGACAAAATCGAGATTCTGATGGATGGCGTCGGCCGAGCCCCGGTACCAACTGCTCTGGCCCGAACCCTGGGAAGGAGGGAGGATGGAAACCCCGCGATACCGGCCGGTCATGTCCCAGGCCGCTCCCACCCCGATATGGCTGATCAGGGAAAAGCTCCGGTACTGGCTGAGGATGGCGACCCGCTCCAGACCGGAGTGCATGAGATTGCTCAGGGCAAAATCGATTATCCTGGCAAAGCCGCCAAAGGGAACAGCAGATTTGGGCCGGTAGGCGGTGAGCACGTTCAGCTCGTCAACGCGCCCCCCGGCAAGGATCATGGCCAGAACCTTGGGTTTCAGTTTCATGGAATTCCTGAAGGAAAAGAGGGGGAAGCCGGATAACGGCTCCTAAAATTCTGCTACGATTCCTGACTGCAAAACCATTATGAAAAGGGTTGCGCCAAAAAGCAAGCACAGGGAAAGGGAAGGGAGGAAAAAGATTTTCAGAAGGTTATGGAAACCATCTCGATGGCAGGCGATCACAGGGTGGTGCAGATGCGCGGAAGAGGCCGGCGAAGTGTGCGCCTGCACATGAGCAGGCCGATGACAGTTAAGCGGAGCGCAGCGAGACTGCGAAGCAGATAAGCGAGCTTGCGAGACTTCGGATACGCCGCCCTGTGATCGCTTACCGGCTATTGCAGGTGTTTGGTGGTGAGCCGCATCAGGGTCTTGGTGGAAAAATCCTGCATCTCCGCGGGCAGATTCCTGAGCGGCACCTCGGCCCGGGCCGCTTCCCGGTGCCCGCCGGCCGAACCGATCGCATTGAACATCTTCTCCGCCAGCCGTCCGGCATTTTTCTTGTAGCCGTCGCAGCGGAAGATGACCACCAGCTTGTCGTTGTGCATGCCGGAGACAAACACCCAGGCCACGTCATGGACCTGATTGAGAAAGTCGGCGATGAGCACCAGCATGTCCGGGCTGGGAACCTTGCCGAGATGGGCATAGAGCCGCTGCTTGCTCACCCTCATCTCGTTCAAGGCGGTCTTGAAATAGTTCAACTCGGAGCGGCGGAAGGAGGAAAGCTCGATCTTGCGGACCAGATTCTGGTTGGCGATATTGAAGAGGTAGCGGAAGGAAATGGCGTCCGCCAGGGTGGCTTTTTTCTCAAAATTCCGGGTATCGACCTTGATCGCGTAGAACAAGGCGGTGGCCAGGGCCACCGAGGGCTTCAGGTTGGCGGCGCGCAGGTACTCGACCAGCATGGAGGCGGTGGCGCCGAAGTCCTTGCGGATATCGACAAAGGGCGCCACCCACCCCTTGGTGGCGGGA
>PHAW01000041.1 GCA_002841785.1 Deltaproteobacteria bacterium HGW-Deltaproteobacteria-3
ACCATCAACCGAATACTTGGCATGTTCGAGCAGGAGGAACAGGCCCAGGTGCGCAACCGGCTGGTGGACACCATCCGCTGGATCGTCTGCCAGCGGCTGCTGCCCAAGGTCGGCGGCGGGAGGGTGGCCGCCTTCGAGATCATGGGCATGAGCTTGCGGGTGCGCGAGCTGATCATGACCGGGGAAACGGAGGACAAGACCTATTATGACATTATTGCCGACGCCAAGGCCCTTGGCTGGCAGACCTTTGACCAGCATATTCTTGAACTGTACGAGGACGGCCTGATCACCGAGGAGACCGCCGCCAGCTACTGCACCCGGAAAACCGCGGTCAACCGGGGGCTGGACAGCATCAAGTCCGCCCGGGGCGAGTCCACCACCGGGATCACCGGGCTGGCCATGGATGTGAAGCAGGAAGAGAAGCGGCGCTCGGGGTTTTAGGAGCCGTTTGCAGCCTACAGCTATCAGCTTAGAGCTTTAAGCCGAGAGCTTACTATCGGAGGAAATCCATGCTTGCCCAGTGTCCCCATTGCCAGCAGACCCTCATGCTGAGTGACACCCAGCTTGAAAAGATCAAGAGCGCTCTAGCCTCGCTCTCCGTGGGCAGAACCCTGAAGATCGGCTGTCCGAAATGCAAGCAGCCCATCGAATTGAACAGTGACGGCTCGGTGGCCGGTCAGACTGCGGGCGCCCTGATGGACGTGCTTTTTACCGAGCACACCGGCAATGAGGATCAGGCTGCGGTGGGGATGGTGGCCGCGGCCCAGAAAAAACCCCAGCCGGTGCGCCTGCCGCCCGACGCCCCCAAACCGCCGGATCTCGGCTGGCTCTCCAGCGGGGTGTACAGCGAAAAGGAGGCGGTAGAGAACGTGCCCCACGCCCTGATCATGGCCGGGGACGAGGAGATAACCACCCAGGTGACCATGGCCTTCGGCGAGATGGGCTACCAGCCCACCTATGTTCGTTCGGCGGAAGAGGCCATCGCCAAGATGCAGTTCATGAATTTTGAAGCGGTGGTGCTGCACAGCAGGTTTGAGGGGGATGGACTGGACGGGTCCGCGGTTCACCAGTATATGCGGGAAATGGCCATGAGCCGCCGGCGTTATATCTTTTATGTTCTGGTCGGCCCGGAGTTTCGCACCCTGTACGATCTGGAAGCCTTGGCCAACAGCGCCAATCTGGTGGTCAACGACAACGATGCCGGCCATTTTTCCATCATCCTGAAAAGGGGGATGAACGATTACAATGACCTGTTCGGGCCATATCTGGAAGCCCTTGGGAATTATGGCGTGAAGTAGCGCCCTGTCTTTTTTTCCGGGGCGATCACCCCGCGGCCATGATCACCCTGTTGCGCCCCTGATCTTTTGCTTCGTAGAGAGCCTTGTCCGCTCTGGCATACGCGGCTTCCAGGCTTCCGGTCGCGGGGTCGAGCCGGCTGACTCCGATGCTGACACTGAGATTTTTTTCCGTCCCGTCCTTGTCGATGCTCTGGGAGGCAAAGTTTTTGCGAATCCGCTCGGCCACGGCGAATGCCTCCTCTTCTTTGGCCTCCACCACAAGAGCGGCAAACTCTTCCCCCCCCATGCGGCCGAAGATGTCCGCCCTGCGCAACCCCTCGGTGCAGATCGAGGCAAAATTCTGCAGCACCCTGTCTCCTGTCTCATGGCCGAAGGTATCGTTGATCTCCTTGAAATGGTCGAGATCGAACATCAGGAAGTAAATATCCTTGTTGTATCGTTTGCTCCGAGCCACTTCCTGCTCGGCCAGAAGCAGAAAATGCCGCCGGTTGAACACCCCGGTGAGGCCATCCATGGTGGCCAGCATCACGAGTTTTTCCTCCTTGACCTTGCGGTCGGTGATGTCGAGCACCGCGCCGACGGCCCAATAGGCATCGTTTTTTCTCACCCGGGCGACAAACACTTCGGCCGGAAAGATCCTCCCGTCCTTTTTTCTGGCCACGAGTTCGCGTGAAGTGCCGATGATCGGCCCTTGACCTGTGTGCCAGAATTCCGCCAATGCCTTCCGCGCCTCTGCCTGCATTTCCTCCACCACCACCAGGCTGTGCAGGCTCTTGCCGAGAACCTCCTCGCCGGTATATCCGAAAATGCGCTCTGCCGCCGGGTTAAAGAAACGAATCATGTCATGGTTGTCGATGAGGATCACCGCACTCTGCACCGAATTGAAAACAACCCGGAAGATCTCTTCGCTTTCCTGCAGTTTTTGTCGGGAATTCCGGCGTTCCATCTCCATGGCCGCAAATTCGCCCAGGAGAGAATTTATTTTTCCGGTAAACTCGGAGAATTCCTTAATCCGTAGCTCCTTGCACCATAAAACCGGCTTGTGGTGGAGGATGGCTTCTTCCAATCCGGCAAGAAACCGTTGGGAAAAGCGACGCACATATTTTGAAAAAAGAAAGGAGACGACCAGCGCCATGGTCAACAGCAACCCGAGCCCCGCCAGAACAGTGAACAGGATTTTTTGGCGGGCAGCCTGCACCGAGGCAAGAGCGATGGGTTTTCCGGCCCACAGGGAGATGGTGGTGTTCTGGCCGGTAAAGAAGGGAACCCAGGCCATTTTCCGGTTAGCATTCCCGCAGATCCCTGCTTTTTCCGAGGCAAAAAAATGTTTGAGTCCAGGGAAGTCGAGAAAGGCCGAATCATTGCCGTTATCTCCGGAGAGGTAGCAGCCATCGCTTAACACCCACTGCATCGTGGGATAGGCCTGAATGAGCACCCCGATGTTGATGTCGGCGACATAAATCCCGATTGTCTCGCCGTTTATCCGGATCGGGGTGAGAAGGCGGATCAGAAACCGGTGGGATGCGTGAGCGGCATCTTCTTGTCTGGTTTCTTGCAGGGGAATGGTTAAAACCCTCTTTTCCCGCAGGGCAAAAACCTTTTTTATGGATTCCTGATCAATGGTCAGAGGATGTTCTCGCCCCTGAAGGTATTCCGTGGTGCCCGCTTTCTTGAACAGGGAAAAGCGTGCGGCCGCATTGCGATCAAGCACATGGATGCTTTCCACATCGCTGTTTTTGGCAAAGGCCCTGTTCAATACCCCTGTATAGCGGAGAGAAGCGGTCTCCTTGCTGATGCTGCCGGGGCTGCGCTCGCCGTGGTTGAGAATCTCCAAGACCGCGGGCAGTTGGGAGACAAAATCGATTGTCTGCTGGTAATGTTCAAGCCGTGTCTCAAGCTGATGCAACTCATCCTGCATGAAGTGCAGCTCTTCTTTTTCTTCGATGGCGCTCAAGTTGGAAAGGATTCCATCCAGGGTGAAGAAGGAAAACGCCATCAAGGGGATGAAGCTGAAAACAAGGAGGAATCCCAGGACAAGGGCGCCAAGGCTCACCTGCCGCGGGGAAAAATTTTTTTTGAGTATGCCGGTCATGCCTGTTCCTGCTCGGACAAAGGATTCTCCCGTGCCGGGAGTAAGGATTTTTTTTAATCGTAGCCGGCGGGGCAGGAAAAATCCAGAGATATCCGTGGGGCGCGGCGGGTGTGTGGAGGAAGCGGAAGATCAGGAAAACAGCGCGGGCAGAAGGGCAATGAGGTGCCGACGCAGGGCGAGACAGGCCAGCAGGGTCAGGGCTGAGGAAAGCAGCATCAGACGGTTGGCGCGGAGAATGTCCCGGGGTTCCAGGGGGTGGATGGCATCGCCGATGGCCGGCTTTTCCAGCACCGTGCCGAAGTAGCTGCTTGAGCCGCCAAGTTGCACGCCCAGGGCACCGGCCACCGCCGCTTCGGTATGGCCGGAATTCGGGCTGGCGTGGGCAAACCGGTCCCGGAGCAGGGTCAGCAGGGAGCGTTTTGGATCGAGGCGGAGCGGGAAGGAGGCGGCCGGGACCATAAGGGAGGTGAGGCGGGCCGGGACGAAGTTGGCCAGGTCATCAAGCCGTGCCGCTGCCCAGCCGAACTGGAGATATTGCGCGTTTTTGTAGCCGAACATGGAGTCCATGGTGTTGATCGCCTTGTAGAGCATGGCTCCCACGGGCCCGCCCAGCAGGGCAAAGAAAAGCGGCGCGGTCACGCCGTCTACCATGGATTCCGCCACCGATTCCACGGCCGCTCTCGTCACCCCGGCCTCGTCAAGAGTGCCCGTGTCGCGGCCCACGATCATCCCCACCCGCTTGCGGGCCTCGGGGAGATCCCCGTCCCGCAGGGCGGTGTAAACCTCGGTGCTGTGGCGCACCAGATCGCGGGCTGCGATGGTGGTGTAGAGCAGGAGGATGGAGATCAGGCTGCCCAGCCAGGGGTGGAGGAGGTTTGCCCCTGCGATCAGACCCCAGGTTGTTGCTCCGGTGAACCCCAAAACCAGGAGGACAGAGGAGCTTCCGGCGGCAACCGGCGGCAGCACGGCGCGGGTGATTCGCTCGCAGCCAACGCAGGCTGCGCCGATGAGCCGCACCGGATGCGGCAGCCAGCGCGGGTCGCCGAGCAACTGATCCAGAAGGATGGCGATCAGTATCTGGTATTCGAGGGGGATCATTTGCCCAGCAAGCGGTAGATGGCGTTCATGTCGATCTGGCTGCGCACCGCCTCGGCCAGCCGGTCAAAGGCCGGTTCCAGGTCATAGGCGGCCTGCACCGTTTTTAGCGGGTCAAGTCCCCGTTTTTGCCGCAACCGGTCGATGAACCAGCGCCGGAAGGGGTCCGCGTCAAAAATGCCGTGCAGATAGGTGCCCCAGACGGTTTGGGCCTTGTTGCCGACCCCTCCGCTTTCCCCGTTGCTGAAGCGGAGGATGTCGCAAGTCTCTTTCGCCCGGCTCTGGCCGTGGTGGATCTCGTAGCCGTGCACCGCAAGGGTCGAGGCGAGATGGGTGCCGGACTGCCGGGTCAGGGTTTTGTCTTTCTCCAGCACCGTGGCAAGGTCGAGCAGGCCGAGGCCGGCCAGGGTTTCTCCGGCAGACTCGATATGGTAGGGGTCGTCGATGCTCGCGCCCAGCATCTGAAAGCCGCCGCAGATGCCGACGATCTCCCGGTCGTATTTTTTCAGGGCCCCGGCCAGGCCGGAGCCGAACAGCCACTTGAGGTCGGCGATGACGTTTTTGCTGCCCGGCAGGATCACCGCGTCCGCGTCCGTGATATCGGCCGGGGTTCTGGCGATCTTGACAAACAGGTCCGGCTCGGCCAGAAACGGCTCGAAATCGGTGAAGTTCGAGATGTGCGGCAGGTCGATGAGGGCCACGGTGACATGGGCGCCTGCGGGCCGATGCGGGCTGAACAGCCCGGCCTTGAAGTTCACCGAATCCTCTTCGGGCAATCCGAGGTTGGCCAGGTAATCCACCACCCCCAGCACCGGCTTGCCGGTTTTCTGTTCCATGTAGGCAAGCGCCTCGGCGAGCAGCGATTTCTGGCCCCGGAAGCGGTTCACCACAAAGCCTGCGATCAACTCCCGCTCCCACTCGTCCAGGATTTCCATGGTGCCGACAAAGGAGGCGAACACCCCGCCCCGGTCGATATCCCCCACCAGCAGAACCTTGGCCTGGGCATACCGCGCCATGGGCATGTTGACGATGTCGTGGGCTTTGAGATTCACTTCGGCCGGGCTGCCCGCTCCCTCCAGGACCATGACTTCGTATTCTCCGGCCAGGGAATCGTAGGCCGCCTGCACCGCGGTAAAGGCCTGGGGTTTGTAGGCCAGATAGTCGTTCACCGTCATGTTGCCCACCGGCTTACCGAGAAGGATAACCTGGCTGCCCGTGTCGCTTGAGGGCTTGAGCAGGACCGGGTTCATGCGGACATCCGGGTCGAGACGCGCGGCCTGGGCCTGCACCACCTGGGCTCTCCCCATCTCGCCGCCGTCGCGGGTGACAAAGGAGTTGAGCGACATGTTCTGGGCCTTGAACGGGGCGACCCGCAGCCCATCCTGCAGGAGGATGCGGCAGAGAGCGGCGGTGAGCACGGATTTTCCCGCATTGGAGCAGGTGCCTTGGAACATGATGGCCGGAGTTTTTGCGGTGGGCATGGTGTTTATTTGCCTTCTTTCGTGAAGATGACCAGGTTGCGGACCTTGCCGGAAAAAGGCAGGGTCAGTTCGACGATCTCCTGCAACCGGTAGGGGCTGTTTGGCTGCGCAGTCCGCCAGGTATTGATCTCCTCTTCGGCCCGTGGGCCTTTCATGCAGATGACCCGGCCGCCCGTCGGGTTGACCGCGGCGGTGTGCAGGAGAAATTCACTGATGTCGGTGAAGGCGCGGCTGGTGACGAAGGGTACGGAAAGGGCTTGGCCGGCCACCTCGGAGGAATTTTTTTCCAAACGGCCGCAGAGCACCTCGATGTCTTTTAATCCCAGGGTCCTGATCACATGGCGCAAAAAAGAAACCCGTTTCTGGCGGGGCTCCACCAGGATGACCGGCAGTTCCGGCCGGGCCGCTTTGAGGGCCAGGCCGGGGAAACCCGCGCCGGTGCCGATATCGAGGAGCGTTTGTTGCTTACTGTCCGGGGGCGGAAGAACCCGGAGCAGGGTCAGGGAATCGAGGAAATGGGTCTCCCAGATCTCGCGCAGCTCCGCCTTGGCCACCAGATTGATCTTTGCGCTCCAGCGGAGCAGCTCTCCGCAGTAGGTGACAAGCCGCTCGCGGGCCTGGCTGTCAAGGGTAATGGCCATGACGGCCAATCCTTCTTGCAGGATTTCTTTGCCTTGTGCATCGGTCATGCCGGAATCTTCACGCTGTTCTTTCGGTGGACCAGGGTGAGCCCGGCCAAAACAAAGGCCAAGGCCGCCAGATTGACATTGTAGAATGCCAACCCTGCCAGGCTCGCCACCAGGGCCAGGGCGCAGAGCCACACCGCGTTGCGCCAGACCGCCAGAGCGGCCAGGGTAATGCTGGCCCAGGCAAAGACCTGATTGTACATCAGGCGGCCGATCATCGAGCGGATCAGGCAGATGGTTTTGTCCGGCGTGTCCGTGCACACCCCAACCAGCCTCTCCGAGATAAAGATCCCATGGCGCAGGGCCGCGAAGGCGCCGAAGGAGACAAGCACGAGAAGACCAAAGGGCAGCAGGGGGCGCAGCGAAATCCCACGGTTTTCCCGCCAAAGGGGGTAGGCCAGGAGCAGGCAGATGGCCACCCAGATATCGGCCTGCCAGTTCAGCGGGGTTTCGTTGATCAGAATCGCCACCCCGCCCGCGGCGAGCAGCAGCCCGCTGAGGTGTTCGAGCATGGACGGCATCTTCTGCCCCTTTTGCTTGCGGAAAAACCATGCATAGGCCAGGGCGGGGATGGCAAAACCGAAGTTGTTGAAGCTCCGGTAGCGGGCATCCAGCACCAGACCAAGGACCGCGATCAGGGCACAGGTGATTACCCCCAGCCGCAGAGCGCCGGCCACAGCCTCCGGGCTGAGGCGGGATTTGCCCCGCAGGAAATCAAGGGAGGCATCCAGGCTGAGGTGGGCGGGCATGGTGCCGGAGGCGATGGCCTTCAGGGCCAGCAGGTAAACGCTGGCGCAGAGCGAAAGGACGGCAAAACCCCAGATATATTCATAGGTATTGGTGGAGATGATGGAAAACTGATGCCCTTGCAGCACGATCAGAATCGCGCCGGTGGTCATGGCTACGGTGAATTGCAGCCAGCGGCCCGTGCCCATGGAGCCATGGCCACGGGCAATGAGCAAGGTCAGCAGACCAATGGCCGCTGATTGCGCAAACAGCATCCGCCAGTTGGAAAAGTTTGAAACCGGCCCGGCCAGGACATGCTTGTCGGCCCGCTCCGCATTGTACAACCCCCAGTAGCCGCCCACCGCCCCTTCCTTGCTGCGTTTCCACGGCTGGTCAAAGGCCTCGATCAGATTGTATTGCCACTGCTCCTGTTCGGCCAGGGCGATGAAGCCGCGGATGAAGCGGGCCTGGTTTTCCAGGCTGGGCAGTGCTCCTTCCCGCATGCGTCCCTGGGAGGGCCAGCCGGTTTCGCCGATGACGATCTCCTTGCCAGGGATCTTGTCGCCGATCTCTTCCCGGATTTTTTTAATGTGGCCCATGGCCTGATCGATGGCCACCGGGTTGTCTTCCCAGTAGGGGAGGATGTGGATCATGACGAAATCCGTGGCCTGGGCCACCTCCGGATGCTTGAGCCAAAACTCCCACACATCGGCATAGGTGACCGGAACCCCCGGCAGGGCAGCCTTGACCTGCTGGATATACCCGGCCAACTGCGCGCCGGTGACCTCCCTGCGCAGCAGGGCCTCGTTGCCCACCACCACCGCCCGCACCGTTGCGGGATACCGCTTGGCCAGCTCCACCACCTTGCGCAGCTCCTGTTCGGTGACCTTCTCATCCACCGTGACCCAGGCGCCCAGCAACACCTGCATCCCGTATTTTTCCGCGTACTCGGGCAAGGCCTCAAGCCCGGCCACCGAATAGGTGCGGATGCAGGAAAAACGGGTGGAGAGCATGGCCAGGTCCGCGTCGATCCGGGCGGGGTCAATGGTCATGCCCTTGGCAAAATCAAAGGGAGACTGGTCCTTTTCAAAGGGCGCGTAGGAGACGCATTGCAGGGTGTGGTGGTCAGCCAGCTCCGCTTCCGGGATCGGGCGCGGCTTGCCGACTCCATGCCAGAAGCCGAAGATCGCGGTCAGGGCCAGGGTATAGGCAAGCGCGGTTTGGGCAATTGTTTTCATAGTCACCTGTGGGTGGGGCGCGGAAGAATTCCTCTCTTGTACCCTGCGCGGGTTTGGAGGTCAACGGCAAAGAGGCGATTGCTGGGGGGCGGATCAACCCGGCGGAGTTGTGGGCAGGTCGTTGCATTCCTGGGCATTGCGGCGGTAGCGGGCCGGATCGCGTGGATCCTGGTGGATGATGACATCGGCCTGGGGAAAGGAGGCCATGATGGCCTGTTCCACCTCTTTTGCCACCCGGTGCGCCTCGGCAAGGGGCAGCCCTTGGTCAAGATCCAGATGGAGCTGGATGAGCATGGTCTGGCCGGACTGGCGGGTACGCAGGTCGTGGAGGCCGAGCACCGTCCCATGGGCCAGGGCGATATCGCAGATGCGCTGGCGGGTTTTTCCCGGAAGTTCACGGTCCATGAGAACCTGCATGGCTTCCTGGCCAATCTGCCAGGCGCTGTAGAGGATGTAGCAGGCAATGGCCAGCGCTCCCAGCGGGTCCAGCAGAGGCCAGCCCGAGGCGGCAAAAAACAGGGCGAAGATGGTGGCTGTGTTGGTGAGCAGGTCGGTTTTGTAATGCAGGGCATCGGCGCGGATGGCTGAGGAATTGGTCTTTTTGATGACATAGCCCTGAAAGGCCAGGAGCGCCAGGGTGGCGCCGATGGCAAAGACCATGACCCACAGGCCGACATTGATTTCCTGCAGGGGTTGCGGATGGTTCAGCCGTTCGGCTGCGTGCATGAGCAGGAAGATGGCCGACCCGCCGATGAAGCAGGCTTGGCCGAGTCCGGCCAGGGACTCCGCCTTGCCGTGCCCGAACTGGTGGTCCTCGTCCGCGGATTTGAGCGAATAGCGCACGGCCAGCAGGTTGATCAGCGAGGCGGCCGCGTCCATGAGCGAGTCCACCAGGGAAGCCATGACGCTCAAGGAGCCGGTCATGAACCAGGCCATGCCCTTGACCCCTATGAGCACCGTTGCCGTGGCGGTGGAGGCGTAGGTCGCCAGCCTCAGCAGGGTGTCGGTATCGCGGGGCGTTGTCGTTTTCATGAAACGTTCTGTTCCTTGGCCATGGTGACCACCCGCTGCGGGAAGGGGATACGGATCCCTGCCCTGCCCAGCGCCTGGTGCACCGCCAGGTTCACTCCGTGCATGGTTTCGATGTAGCGCTGGGTGGGCGCCCAATGCCGGTAGCCGATGGCCACCGCGGAATCCCGGAAATCCTCGATGCCGATCTGCGGCGCGGGACCGCTCTGTATCTGGGGAAAACCCGCAAGGGCCTGGGCGATGACCCCGATGGCTTGGGTCGGGTCAGCGTCGTAGCCGATGCCCACCGAGCTTTCGATAATGCGGTATTCTCCGGAGTTGTGCAGAATCTCTCCGACAATGTGCTTGTTGGGCACGGTGATCTTCACCCCGTCCTCGGTGCGCAGGGTGGTGTGGGCCAGGGTAACCTCTTCCGCCACCCCGAAGACCCCGGCCACGGCGATGGTGTCCCCCACCAGAAAGGCGCGGCCCAGGATGATGGACAGTCCGGCCCCGTAGTTGGAGAGCGGGCCCTGGAGGGCATAGGTGGCGCCGAAGGCAGCCGCGCCGATGGCCGCGATGAAGGGGGCGATGGTGATCCCGAACTTGCTCAGGGCCATGAGCACCGCAAAGGCGATGACCATGATCTTGGCAAAGGAGGAAAGAAAATGGCGCAGGGTGACATCAATCCCCCGTTTTTCACAGAGCTTGCCCACGGCCAC
>PHAW01000042.1 GCA_002841785.1 Deltaproteobacteria bacterium HGW-Deltaproteobacteria-3
AAACTTGGCTATCTTTCCCCGGCCGCCTTCGAGCGCCGGTTTTACGAACTACAACGAGCTGCGTAACAATTTGGTGTCCACTATTGACGACCGACATCAAACACTCTCTTCAGTTTCCTTGAAGTCCTGAGTCAGCTTATTGGCAAGAAGCGTTTTTCCGCAACTCTGTTCGCCGAAAATGATGAGGGATTTACTTACACGACGAAGGACTGTCTCCTCAAAATTAGACTTTAGCTTGGTGGCGAGGTCGTTCCAGTGATCAAGAAATACCTTGTAGGATTGAAACATCTCTTCGTTGAGATATTCCGCCCGTTCGGGATAAATGATTCGGTTGTAGTCCATGAAACTCCTCGCGTGGGGAATGGGGGCTAACAATAATATTATCGAGCTAGCTCGAGTTGCAACTTTCCACACACTATTTCGTGAAAAAGTTGGCTCCCAAAAGGGAAATATTTGGTTGTTGCTTGCTTAAATAGCTAGATAATACGCCTCTACGGGGGTGTTATCTAGCTGGGTCGATAATTCGGGATAAAAATAGCGGAGTGTTATCTCGCCTCCTGGCAACCTCATTGGACACTGTTCCAGATTTCCCACGGGAACAGTGTCAACGGGTAGTCCGGCTCTTCCTTTCTTTACTGCTCCAGATTGGCAACAATATCCGGAATTGCCTGCCTCATCACATCCTGCATGGTGCTGCGGAGGATGGTTTCGGCCAGACGGTCGCGGTCCTTGATCGCCAGGTCGCTGCTCTTTGCCTCGTAGCGCAGCTTACGCACCGGCGCGCCGTTTTTCATCACGGTGAGGGAAACGCTGATGGTGCAGACGGCGTCTACCTGGGGGACTTTGGTGATCTGATCTACAACCACTCGTGCCTCGGTGATCTCCACCACCTTGCTGTAGAGATCCGGGGCTTTTTGGGCCGGGATCACTGCATAGCCGGTCTGGCCAAGTTCGCGCTGCAGGGCGCTCTGCACCAAGCCGGCGGGGGAGACGCCGCTCCACAGGGTGTCGACCATCACGCCGTCACCATTCTTGGTGTTGCCGATGGCCCAGGCCCCGGATGCTGTGGGCGGCTGCAGTTCGGCGTTGATGAGATAGAGGTCGCCGCCACCGAAGCGGGTGGTGGTTATGGGGTCGTAGCGCATGACAAGCTGCTTGGTATAGGTTGCGCAACCTCCGAGGATAAGCAGGGCCATAAGGCCAAGGGCCAGCAGGGTGCGACGGCGGGGGGTGAAATGAAGCATGGTGTTCTCCTTGGGTTGGGGGTCTTATTTTGTGCGCCGGGGATGGTCCGGCAGTGCGTAATTTTTGGGGTTGGGAAAACTGGTGCAATCGGTGCTTCGACAGGGCTCTCCTGAGCTTGCCGAAGGACTCAGCACGAGCGGAAATTTAATACGTTTTATTAAAGATATCTCCGTTCGCCCTGAGCCTGTCGAAGGGGGCTTTTGACATCGTGTTCATTATATTGATCCGGCGATTGAATACGTCATGCCCGAATGCTTTCGGCGGGCATCCATCCCTTTGGATTCCCGCCTTCGCGGGAATGACGGTTTACATATTTAACCACCGAAGCAATAGCTACTTTCTTCATCGGAATGTTATGCCCAACGGGGCAGGGAAGTCAATGGAAAAACCTGAAAGAGCATGGAAGGGCCGGGGCTATTCTTCCTCTTCATCCGCCTCTGCTGCCAACTGCCCGCAGGCTGCGGAGATATCCCCGCCTCGGGATTCGCGGATCAGGGCGGTGATGCCGGAGTCGCGCAGGGTTTGCTGGAACAGCTCCACCCTGTCCCGGGGGGGGCTTTGGTAGGGGAAGGTCTTGTTTTCGTTGTAGGGCAGGAGGTTGACCTTGCAGCTTAGCTTGTGCAGTTTTTTGATCAAAAGGCGCGCATGGCGCACGGAATCGTTGAGATCCTTGATCATGATGTACTCGATCATGACCTTGCGGCGGCTGGGCAGGGGATAGGAGCGGCAGGCGGCCAACAGCTCGTCCACCGGGTAGGTCTTGTTGATGGGCATGAGCTGGGTGCGGGTTTCGTCGTCCGCCGCGTGGAGGGAGATGGCAAGATTGACCGTCACCGCCTCGCCCAATGCTTTGAGCTTGGGGATGATGCCGCAGGTGGAGACCGTGATCCTCCGGCTGGAGAAATCAAGGCCGGTCTGCTCCATGAGGATGTTGAGTGCGTCGATCAGGTTGTCGAAGTTGGCCAGCGGCTCGCCCATGCCCATGAAGACCAGGTTATTGATCCGGTTCTTGCCCTGGGCCTGGACAATCTCTGTGATGGCCTGGACCTGGCCCACGATTTCGGCGGCGCTCAGGTTGCGGACAAAGCCCATGGTGCCGGTGAGGCAGAAGTTGCAGCCCATGGCGCAGCCCACCTGGGAGGAGACGCACAGGGTCAGCCGTTCGTCCTCGGGGATGAGCACGCTCTCGATGATTGCCCCGTCTGCCAAACGAAAGCCGTACTTGACGCTGCCGTCTTCGGAGCGCTCCTCCATGGCCGGGGTGAACCGGCTGATCGTGGCTATGGTTGCAAGCTTGGCCCGGACCTCTTTGGAGATGTCGGTCATCTGGGAGAAGTCGCTGATCCCGGTGCGGTAGAGCCAGGCAAAGATCTGCTGGGCCCGGAATGCCGGCCAGCCCTGGGCTTTGACCCAATCGCGCATCTGGGCCAGGGTGAGGTTTTTCAGCTCGGTTTTTTCCGTTTCCATTACAGGGCTCGCAGGTATTCGGGTTTGAGGCGGGTCTGCCCGGCCAGGGCCTGGTCGATGGCCGCCAGCACCGCCTCCTTGTCCCGGGGCATTCTGGCGTTGATCGCCAGGTAGTTGGAGGCGTGGTTGCTCTGGAGCTGGCCCTTTTTCAGATCGAGATGCTCCACCATGGTGCGCAGCTCGCGCAGCATCCCGTATTGATTCGGCAGCTCGAATTCCCCCGCTCTTTCCATCTGATAGAGCGGGGTATTTTTCAGGAGCATCAGGGTGAGGATGCCGGTCTGGTTGGGCTCCATGGCGGACAACACTTGACCGGTGGCCTTGGCGTGCTCTTGGGAAAGGGTCGCCCCGGCGATGCCGAGCAATGCCGTGACCGAGAGAAAGAGATTGGCCGCCTTAACCCGCTGGCCCGCCTCGATCATCTGCGCGGCATCCGCGCCCTTGTCGATAGCGGCAAGGACCGGATCAAAGCCGCTTTCCAAGCCCATATACACCCGGTGCAGACCGAGGGTTTTCAGCTCCAGGAGCTGGTCAACGCTCTTGTTGCGGATGGCCTTGGCATTGCCGTAGAGGCTGACCCGGTTGACCCAGGGCAGCCGTTGTTTGATTTTGGTGAGCAGTTCGACCAGGCGAGGTTGGTTCAGAGCCAGCACATCGCCGTCGGCCAGGAAAACCCGGGATTGCCGGAGGCAATATTTGGCGGCAAAATCAAGGTCCGCATCAACGATTGTCTGATCCTTGATGCGGAAGCGCTCTTCTTTATAAGTGCCGCAGAAGGTGCACCGGTTATGGGAACAGCCCACCGTCACCTGGAGGATGATGCTTTCCGCCTCGCTGGGCGGGCGGATGATGTGGGCGCCTTCGTAGTGCATGTTTTTCAGCTATAAGCCTTCAGCTCTCAGTCGTCAGTTGAGGCCTAACAGCTTATAGCTGACGCCTGAGAGCTGCTTCAATCAGCTATTTTTCTTCTCGAACTCTTTCATGAAACCAACCAGCGCCTCGACCCCGGCCTTGGGGAAGGCGTTGTAGATCGACGCCCTGCAGCCGCCCACGGAACGATGGCCCTTGAGGCCGTCCATTCCCTTGGCCGTGGCCTCCTTGATGAACTGGGCCTCCAGCTCCGGGGTGGGCAGGTTGAAGGTGATGTTCATCTGCGAGCGGGAGCCGGGCTGGGCGTGGCCGCGGTAGAAGTCGGTGGCGTCGATGGCGTTGTAAAGGATGGCCGCCTTTTCCCGGTTGATCTTCTCCATGGCCGCGACGCCGCCCAGTTTCTTGAGCCATTTCAGGACCAACCCCACCACGTAGATGGAAAAGCAGGGAGGGGTGTTGAACATGGAGCCGTTGTCGGCGTGGGTTTTGTACTTGAACATGGTGGGCAGGTTTTCCGGCGCACGGTCAAGCAGATCCTCGCGGATGATGACCACCGTAACCCCGGCAGGACCCATGTTCTTCTGGGCCCCGGCATAAACGATGCCGAAGGGGGTGATGTCGAACTCGCGGGAGAGGATGTCCGAGGACATATCGGCGATCAGCATCTTCTCGTTCTTGGGCATGGTGGGAAACTGGGTGCCGTAGATGGTGTTGTTGGTCACGAAGTAGAGGTATTCCGAGGCCGGATCAACGGTATAGTCGGTATCCTTGGGCACGTGGTTGAAGGTGGAATCCTCGCTGGTGTAGGCTACCTGCACGTTGCCGAACAGCTTGGCTTCCTTGATCGCCTTCTTGGCCCAGACCCCGGTGTTGAGGTAGGAGGCTGTTTTTCCCTCGCCCAGCAGGTTCATGGGAATCATGGCGAACTGGGTGGAGGCCCCGCCCTGGAGGAACAATACCTTGTAGTTGGCCGGAATCTTCATCAGCTCGCGGAGATTCGCCTCACACTCGTCCACCACGGCGATGAAATCCTTGGAGCGGTGGCTCATCTCGATGAGGCCCATGCCCTTGTTGTTGAAGTTTACAATGTCCTTGGCGGCCTGGGCGAGAACCTCCTCGGGGAGGGTGGACGGTCCGGCGCTGAAGTTGTAAATTCTCTCGGGCATGATCTCTTCTCCTTTGTGGAATATATTGTTATATAGATGTGTTATATCGTGACAGGCTCGCAACAATTCGGAACTTGTTGCAAAACAGGTGCTTCGACGGGCTCAGCACGAACGGAAGTTACTACATTAAGATAATCCGTTCGCCCTGAGCCCTTCGACAAGCTCAGGAGACCCCTGTCGAAGGGCCGTTGTTGGTCCGTCATGCGCTGATAATGCTGGTTTTTTCGGCCAAAAGTTGCTTGCCTCCGGGCCGGATTGCAAACTTGTATTTGTACCGGAAACCAGCCTGAAGAACAATTCTTTTCTTTATTGCTTATAAAGGATACGTCGCAATCCATGGATGCCCCTGCCGCAGAATCGCCAGTGCGCGACCCCGTGCTCGTCCTCATCGGCCCGACCGCCGTGGGCAAGACCGCGCTCTCCCTCGCCCTGGCCGAGCGGTTTTCCTGCGAGATTGTGGGTCTTGATTCCATGCAGATCTACCGGCACATGGATATCGGCACCGCCAAGGCCACCGCCGAGGAACGCGCCCGGGTACCCCACCATCTTCTCGATGTGGTGAGCCCGGACGAGGAGTACCATGTGGCCCGCTATGTGGCCGACGCCACCCAGGCCTGCCGGGAGATCATCGCCAGGGGCAACCGTCCCTTGCTGGTGGGCGGCACGGGGTTGTATCTTAAGGGCTTGCTGGAAGGGCTGTTCGAGATCCCCGGTATCCCGGAGGCGGTGCGGACCATCCTGAGGCAGCGGCTGGCGGAAGAGGGAAGGGCGGTTCTCTTTGCCGAGCTGGGCCAGTGCGACCCGGAATCAGCCTCCCGCATCCACCCCAACGATACCCACCGGCTGTTGCGGGCCCTGGAGATTTTCCAGGCAACCGGCCGATCCTGGAGCGAACATCTCCGCGAGCAACAGGCGCAGCCCTCCCTGGCCACGGTGTTGCAGATCGGCCTGGATTGCGAGCGGGAAGCGCTCTACGAGCGGATCAATCTGCGGGTGGAAAAGATGGTGGAAGAGGGGCTGCTGGGGGAGGTGGAAAAATTGCTGGCCATGGGGTATGATCCGGGCTTGAAAGCCATGCAGTCCATCGGTTACCGGCACATGCTCCAGTATCTCCAGGGGCAATGGGACTGGGATGAAACCCTTTTTCTGCTGGCCAGGGATACCCGGCGTTATGCCAAGCGGCAGATGACCTGGTTTGGCAACGATCCCAATATCCGTTGGTTTGCGCCCTCCGAGACGGAGGCGATTTTTAACTGCGTTGAGAGTTTTCTTATGCATTCTTTGTCTCCCCCTTTAGTAAAGGGGGGAATAAAGAATACCGTCCGAAACACAAGGAACGTGAGCATCGCATGAATATCCCGAATCTTCTCACCATCGGCAGGATTCTGCTGGTTCCCCTCCTGGTCATCTTTCTTCTGGACGGCAGGGAGATGGCCGCTTTCTGGGTTTTTGTCGTGGCCGGGGTCACCGATGCCCTGGACGGCTTTTTGGCCAGGGTGCTGAAGCAGAAAACCGAATTCGGCGCGTTCATCGACCCCATTGCCGACAAGCTGCTGCTGATCACCTCATACATAACCCTGGCTGTCCTGGGGATCTTGCCGAAATGGCTGGCCGTGATCGTGGTGAGCAGGGATGTGATCATCTGCGGGGGCATCGGCATTCTCATGCTCTACAACCGCGACTTCAAGATCAAGCCGTCCCTGGTCAGCAAGGTGACGACCTTCCTGCAATTGCTCACCGTGGTGTATTATCTTGGTCACGACTTTCTGCAGCCCATTTTTCCCTTGGACGGCTATCTGCTGTATCCCACCGCTGGTTTCACCATCCTCTCCGGGGGGCATTACATCATCAGGGGTTTTGGCATTCTTGGCGATCCCGAGGCCGCGACCCAGCGCCAGGACGACGAGAAGTCTTAATAGTTGCGCCCATCTGTAGCAATACGCTTAAAACATCAAGTAAAGTGTGAGGAGCATTCTTTGTCCAGAATGGAAAAAATCTGGGAGATAGCTCCTGTTGACCACGGCCAGGTGAACCTTCTGGCTACCGAGCTTGACTTGCCCAAACCGCTGGCGGCAATCCTCTTGAGCAGGGGAGTGGAAAACCGGGCCCAGGCGGAACGGTTTTTTTCGCCCTCCCTGGCTGATCTGCCCTCGCCATTTCTCATGAAGGGAATGGCCGAGGCTGTGGAGGTCGTTTTGCAGGCGCTGACCCGACAGGCGCCGGTGATTGTCTATGGCGACTACGATGTTGACGGGACCACCGGCGCGGCTCTGCTTTTCCTGTTTCTTGAAAAGATCGGATTTTCAGAGAGATACGGATGTCAACCTCATCGTTTTCATGAGGGGTATGGGCTGCATCTTGAGGCGATCAGGCGCACGGTGCCTGCTGGGGTGCTGGAGCGGGCGCCCCTGGTAATCACCGTGGATTGCGGGATTTCCAGCAGGAAGCAGGTCCGGCAGTTGCGGGAGTTGGGCTGTACGGTCATTGTTACGGATCACCACCAGGCGCCCGAGGAGCTGCCCGAGGCAGAGGCGGTGTTGAACCCCTGGCAAAAAGGGTGCGGATTTCCGGAAAAGAATCTGGCTGGAGTCGGGGTTGCTTTGTATCTGGCCATGGGGATCAGGAAATCGCTGCACGAACAGGGAGCCTATGGGGCTGGAAGGGAGATGCCCAACCTCAAGGCGTACCTTGATTTGGTGGCGATTGGCACTGTTGCTGATATGGTAGAAATTACAGGTATAAACCGCACATTAGTTAAAGCAGGGCTTGAGGTTTTGTCCGGCTCTGTGCGGCCCGGGCTCATGGAGCTGGGCAAGGTTTCAGGCCTTGGGGAATCAGGGGTAACCTGCGAGGATATCGGCTATCGCCTGGGGCCCCGGCTCAATGCGGCCGGGCGAATGGGGGATGCGGGAAGGGCGCTGGAATTGCTGGTGACGCAGGACCCAGGGCGCGCCAGAGCGCTGGCCCAGGAATTGAACAACGAAAACGAGCTGCGGAAATCCGTGCTTGAGACCATGTGCCAGGAGGGAGAGATTCAGGCCCAATCCGCTGTGCAGGCAGGAAAAAATGGCCTCATTATTGTTGGGGAGGGATGGCATCCCGGAGTGATCGGGATCGGCGCCGCCAGAATGGTTGAGAGGTTCAACCGGTCTACGCTCTTTTTTGCGCTGAAAGATGGTGTTGCCAAGGGGTCCGGAAGATCGGTGCCAGGCGTGAATTTGCACGCAATACTTCAGGAAAAGCATGAGCTTTTTACCGCTTTTGGCGGGCACGAAGCGGCCGTGGGCTTGACCCTGCCGGCGGAGAATCTGCCCAAACTGGAAGCGCATTTTCAGGAACGACTCAGCGAGATCGTTACCGAGACCATGCTTGCGCCCAAGGTTGGCATTGCCTGGCATGATGAGTGCGGCGGAATCTTCGATCCGGTATTTTTGCGGGGCTATGAAAGGCTGGCGCCGTTTGGCATGGGCAATCCGGAGCCGGTTTTTAGCGCCCAAGGTGTTCCGGAAAAACCCCGTGAGGTTGGCGTCAATCATCTGAAGTTCACCGCGCGGTTCAACGGAGCGATTCTCAGCGGGATTGGTTTTGGGTTAGCCGGAGATTTTCAGGGTCTTTTGGAGAGCGGCCAGCCCCTGAATGTGGCCTTCAGACTTCGCCGTAATACGTATCACGAAAAAACCACCTGGCAGGTGGAGGCGGTGGATTTTAAGCAGTTATCAGTTTGATTTTATTTATTTTAATTTAACTATACATAATATACATTATGCGACATTGTATATTAAGGTGGAACTTGAGGCTGGCGCAGTCCCCCTTTCTCGAGCATTTTTTTGTATTTCTTGGTAAAGAAATCACGGGGTAAATATAGTGGCGCATCCTTCGACAGGGTTCTCCTGAGCTTGCCGGTGGCGAGTCCTTCGGTTTCGTTCAGGAAAGCCCTGCCGAGCCAACATATAAATATGGAGATCGTTTTTAACGTAAGGTCTTTGCGTTCTCTGCGCCTCTGCGTTATTTCTTTCGCCTTTAATTCTTAATGGAGATGGTCATGAATCGTGATATCTATCAGGAGCCCCTGGTCAGCCGCTACACCAGTCGCGAGATGCAGGAGCTTTTTTCCGAACGCACCAAGTTTGAAACCTGGCGTCGCTGCTGGATCGCCCTTGCCGAAGCCCAGCATGAGATGGGTCTTTCCGATCTCGTCACCAGCGGTATGCTTGATGAACTGCGGGCCCATGCCACGGATATCCGCCATGATGTCATGGCCCATGTCTATGCCTACGGCCTCAAGTGCCCTACTGCCGAGCCGATTATCCATCTCGGCGCCACCTCTCAGTTTGTCGGGTGCAACACCGATTTGCTTCTCCAGAAAAAGGGTCTGCAGCTCGTTAAGAAGAGCCTGGTGAATGTCATTGCCAACCTCGCCGCCTTCTGTCGCCAGCACAAAGGTCTGGCAACCCTGGGCTACACCCATTATCAGCCGGCCCAGCCCACCACTGTTGGCAAGCGTAACACCTTGTATCTCCAGGATCTTCTCATGGATCTTGATTATCTGGAGCACTTGGAAGCACAGATCAAGGCGCGGGGGGCCAAGGGTACGGTCGGCACCCAGGCCACCTTTATCGAGTTGTTCAAGGGGGATCACGACAAAGTTCGCAAAATGGATGAACTTGTTGCGGAAAAACTAGGATTTACCGAGGTTTTTGCCGTTACCGGGCAGACCTATACCCGCAAGCTTGACATGAAGACCATCGAAACCCTGGCAGGCATCGGCGCCACCGCCCACAAGTTTGCCGTGGATCTGCGCTTGCTCAGCAACCTCAAGGTTCAGGAAGAGCCCTTTGAGAAGAATCAGGTGGGCAGCTCGGCCATGGCCTACAAGCGCAACCCCATGCGTTCCGAACGGATGACCGGGTTGGCCAGAAAGCTCATGGGGCTGGTGGGCAATTTCGGCGCAACCTACGCCAATCAATGGTTTGAGCGCACCCTGGATGATTCGGCCATTCGCCGCATGGATATCCCCCAGGCCTTTTTGCTCACCGATGCAATTTTAAAGTTGTTTCTTAATGTTTCACGGGGAATGGTTGTTTATCCGAAGCAAATCGCGCGCCATTTGGCCCAGGAGCTCCCCTTCATGGCCACGGAGAAGATTCTCATGGCCTGTGTGGAGAAGGGCAAGAGCCGTCAGGAGATGCATGAGGTGGTCAAGGTCCATTCCGTGGCTGCCGGCAAGGTGGTGAAGGAAGAAGGATTGGCAAACGATCTGCTCACCCGGCTTGCCAATGATCCGGCTGTGCCTTTCACCGTGCAGGAACTCAAGGAGCTGGTCGGTGACGGCAGCGAGTTTGTCGGCCGGGCCCCGCAGCAGACCGATGAATTCCTCGATGAGGTTGTTCTGCCCCGGCTTGCCCAGTATAAGGATATTTTGGGCGGGGTCGATTCCGCCCTGTCCGTGTGATGATTGGCATGGCAAGTTCTCTGGCCAGTTGCCGGATTCGCATTGACCCGGAACAGATCTATTTTCTGAAATTTATTCTGGAGGGGTATGACAATCTGACCATCATGTCCACCGTGGATCGGGCCGAGGGGGTGATGGAGCTGAAATATCCTCCTGAGTTGGAACAGGATGTGAGGCAAGTGTTGCAGAGCATGGCCCAGCGTCTTAAGCTGGAATATTTGGATTAGGGAACAACTGTGCTTCGACAGGCTCAGCACGAACGGATTTTATCTCGTAATGCATTTTTACTTCCGTTCGTGCTGAGATTCTATGGTTTACGTCAAGCATTTTGTAATCCGTTCCGGGTTAAAGGTCGAGTGATAATGGTGGATAGACCAAGCGGTTCGGGCGATTTTCCGGGCAATGATCACCAGGGTGGCGGTCATGCTTAAGCCTTTGCTACGATAATACTCATAGATAGCTTTCCAGTTTATGACCGGAGTCATTCGCCCTCGGATCAAAGCCGGTGAACGCAACAAACGCATCCGCATTGCGGAAAGGAATTCGCCCTAGCGTATTGGTGAGCGCCATGCCCACCAAGGGGCTAACTCCCACAATGGTTTGCAACCGTTGTTGCGCTTCCTTGTGTTGCAGTGAACGGGCAGCAATCGTTGCCATGGTTGAGCATCGTTAGCTTGAGTGTGCTCTTGATGCGGACGATCTTGGCACGCCGCCGAATCAGATGGTCCAATTTCCGCTGGTTGGCAGTAGGTGGCGCATAGGGGCGCAGACGAGTATGCTCTTGCGCAATGAGACGGGCGATCAATTCGGCATCCACCCGGTCGGTTTTGGCGCGGTTGCCCATGGCCTTGGCATAGTGCCGGGTATCCATTGGGTTAAGCAGGAATACGGCATAGCCTTGCCTGTGCGCCAGATCAGCCAGCAATTCGTGATATCCGCCCGTGGACTCCAGGCCGATGCGGCTGCCTGCAGGCAGGGATTTCAGCCAAGCCAGCAAAGCTTCATGCTGATTGGCGACGCTGTGAACAGCAAAACTTTGCACGGCACAAGCCACAACAACTGCGTTTTTGGCAACATCCACCCCAATGTTCAGAAAGGTTTGCATGATGGTAGCCTCCAGAAGTAAAATAACAATGCTGGGGTGGCACACACCGACGTTAGCTTGCGTTCAAATCGGCGGTCAATATACATTGCCGCTAGATTCTTCATCGACGTTTGGGGTGTGGGTGGGAGATTTCTCAGTAAGTCTGTCCGCAGCGCGGCAGATGCCGGTCGAAGTCCCTCCACCCCGGCGCTTCTTCTTAGCTTCTCAAAAATGAGATGTAAAAACCTACAAGCCTGTCGAAGAACCTGTTTATAGCTAAGGTAAAGTATCAAGAATGACCCAGCTTCTCTACATGGAAACCTTTGGCTGCCAGATGAATGAGCGTGATTCCGAGATCATGGCCCAGCTTCTTGGCGAGCATTCCTATGTCCAAACCGATACACCTGAACAGGCCGATGTGGTGGTGGTCAACACCTGCAGCATCCGGGGCAAGGCCGCGCACAAGGCGTATAGCTGTTTTGGCCGGTACAAAAAGCTCAAGGAAAAACACCACGACTTCATCCTGGCCGTAACCGGGTGTGTGGCCCAACAGGACGGCGCGGCCCTGCTGGAGCGGATGCCCTATATCGATATCGTCATGGGCCCGCAGTCGATCTACGCCCTGCCCTCCCTCGTGGCGGCGTTCCGCCGGGACAGAAAACCCCTGGTGGCTACGGATCTTTCCGCCGAGTTTATCATCCCCCCCTTTCTCCCCAATCTGGCGGAGGGCCCTGCGCACAAGCGGTTCATCACCATCATGCAAGGGTGCGATAATTTCTGCACCTACTGCGTGGTGCCCTATACTCGTGGCCGGGAGATCAGTCGGAGTTTTGCTGATATCCTCGCCGAGGCAACCCATCTTGTCGAGCAAGGGGTCAAGGAGATCACCCTCATCGGCCAGAATGTCAATTCCTACGGCAAAAAAGGCGATGCCGCGCAGCACAAAAGTTTTCCCGAACTCCTGCGCGCAGTGGCCGGGATCGACGGGTTGAAGCGGCTCCGCTTCACCACCTCCCATCCCAAGGATCTTTCCGAGGATTTGATGCGCTGTTTTGCCGAGATTCCCGTGCTCTGCCCGCATTTCCATCTCCCGGTCCAGTCAGGCTCAAACAGTATCCTCAAGCAAATGAACCGCAAGTACACCATCGAATCCTATCTGGACAAGGTGGCGAGACTGCGGGAATACCGGCCGGACATCGCCCTGACCACCGATATCATCGTCGGTTTTCCAGGTGAAACGGACGATGATTTTGCCGCCACCATGCAGATAATGGAGACGGTGCAATACCACGGCGCCTATTCCTTCAAGTATTCCGACCGGCCCAACGCCAAGGCCGCTGATTTTCCCGGCAAGGTCGCGGAGGAGGTCAAGACCGGGCGGCTTGCCCGCTTGCAGGCGCGGCAGGAGGAGATCGCCCTGGCGTTCAAGCAGGCCGAGATCGGCAAGGCCGTGGAGGTCATGGTGGAAGGGGCAAGCAAGGCTCCTGCCAATCAATGGAGCGGCCGGACCGGCACCAACCAGATCGTGAATTTTTCCTGCGAGCGCAAGCTGGTGCCTGGGGAGTTGCTTGTGGTGGAGATTGAAGGTGCCTGCCAGAATTCGTTGCGCGGGAAAATGATTTAGGGCGAAAAAGCCATAACATCGGGCTTTGGTTGTGCTATGATGACGATAAATTTAGCTCGCGGTCCGGCATAAGGCGGCGAGAAGATAACAACCCTATGGATTTATCCGTATTCCGTAAATATCCCGCTCAAGCCTATAATCAGGAAATATCGGAGGGTAAATCTGTCAATACCCCCTTCTTCGTGTTTAATATAAGGAAATGTCGGGTTTCGCTATGCTCTACCCGACCTACTCTGCTGTATAAGTTCGTGTATTTCGTGGTTTTGGTGGTAAAAAAAATCGTGGCTAAAAAATATGGAGACCTCCCATGATCGACCTGCATACCCACTCCCTGTTCAGCGACGGTGAACTTGTCCCGGCCGAACATCTGCGCCGGGTGGAAATTCTCGGCTATTCCGCCATCGCCATCACCGATCACGCCGATTCCTCCAATCTTGATTTCATTATCCCGCGCATCGTGCAGGCGGCGGCTGATCTGAACAAGTACTCCAAGACCCAGCTCCTGCCTGGCATTGAACTGACCCATGTGCCGCCCGAGCAGTTTGCCGAACTCACCCGCAGGGCGCGGCAGCTTGGGGCCAAAATCGTGGTCGGCCACGGGGAAACGCCGGTGGAGCCGGTGCGGCCTGGGACCAACCGGGCCGCCCTTGAGGCAGGCGTCGATGTTCTGGCCCACCCCGGATTCATTACCCCGGAAGAGGCGAAACTTGCTGCGGACAAGGGCATCCTCCTTGAGCTGTCCGGCCGCAGGGGGCACTCGCTTGCCAACGGGCATGTGGCCAAGATCGCCCTGGCCGCTGGCGCTGGTATGGCGGTGAACGCCGACGCCCATGGGCCCGGCGATTTTCTCACCGCGAAAATGGCGGAAACCGTGGCCCTGGGGGCTGGACTTTCCCACGAGGAGTATGCTCGGATTCGGGCAGGTATGGCGGCGCTGGTCGCCAAAGTGGCCGGCTGATCCCCCGATCTTGAGAGAAGGAACCACCATGGAAGCCTTCCTGGACGTCACCATCCTACCGCAACCCGACGACACCACCTGCGGCCCGACCTGTCTCCATGCCGTGTACCAATACTACGGCGACGACATCCCCTTGGCCCGGGTGATCGACGAGGTGAAAAGCCTGGAAACCGGCGGCACCCTCGATGTCTTCCTTGCCTGCCACGCCCTGCGCCGGGGGTACAAGGCGCGGATCTACACCTACAACCTCCAGGTCTTCGACCCCACCTGGTTTCCGCATGACCCGGACTATATCGAGGCGCGGCTCCTGGCCCAGATGGGGGCCAAGGACGATGCAAAGCTTCACCTTGCCACCCGGGGCTATCTCAACTTTCTCAACCTCGGCGGGGAGCTGCGTTTCGCCGACCTCACCCCTGCCCTGCTCCGCAAATACCTGAAGCGCTCCATCCCGGTGCTCACCGGACTGAGTTCCACCTATCTCTACCGGAGCATGCGGGAATACGGCTATCTCTGCGAGGATGACGATGTCCGCGGCAACCCCTCCGGCCATTTTGTTCTGCTCTGCGGCTATAACCGCCCAGACCGGCTGGTGGCCATTGCCGATCCGCACATGGGCAACCCCCTGGCCGTCGGCCAGAAGTATGAAGTCTCCATCGATCGGGTCATCTGCTCCATCCTGCTGGGCATCGTCACCTATGACGCCAACCTCCTCATCATCGAACCATCCAAGAAAAAAAACAATGGCCGGGCGAATCATACGGTGCTTGCATGAAGGTGTTGATTGTTGTCAACGACCCCAAGGATTGGCCCCTGGCGATCAGCGAGGTGCAGATCGTCCCGGCCCGCGCCTACCTCACCGACGCCGCCTATGCGGAAATGACCTCGGCCAGGGTTTTCAACCTCTGCAAATCCTACCGGTACCAGAGCACGGGGTATTATGTTTCGCTGCTGGCCGCGGCCAGGGGGCACAAGCCCCTGCCGGACGTGGCCACCATCCAGGATTTCAAGACCCAGGCCATTATCCGCATCGCCTCGGACGACCTGGACCAGATCATCCAGCAGAGCCTGGGCCAGATAAAATCGCCGGAGTTTGTGGTGAGTATCTATTTTGGCCATAACGTGGCCAAACGGCACGAAAAGCTCGCCCAGCAACTGTTTAAGATCTTCCAGGCCCCCTTTCTGCGCGCCAGCTTCAGCCATAATGAAAAAGACGGCAAATGGCAACTGACCGGCATAACCCCCATGGCGGCCAACGATATTCCGGAAGATCACCGCGATTTTGCCGTGGAGATGGCTGCTGAGTACTTCAAGGGGAGGCATCGCATCTTTCATCGGCGGCGCACCGCTCGCTACGATCTTGCCATTCTCCACGACCCGGCGGAGGCGGAACCGCCCTCCAACGCCAAGGGGTTGCAACGGATGGTCAAGGCGGCGGAGGCCGTGGGGTTTGCCACGGAGTTTATCCAAAAGGATGACTACGGCAGGCTCGCCGAGTTCGATGCCTTGTTCATCCGGGAAACCACCGGCGTTTTGCACCACACCTACCGCTTCGCCCGCCGTGGTGTGGCCGAAGGGCTGGTGGTGATCGACGACCCGGAATCGATCCTGCGCTGCACCAACAAGGTGTTTCTGGCCGAGATCCTGACCAGGCACCGGATTCCCATCCCCAAGACCCGCATCGTCCACCAGGGCAACTGGCAGCAGTTCGCCGCGGAACTGGGGTTTCCCTGTGTGCTCAAAAAGCCGGACAGCTCTTTTTCCCAAGGGGTGGTCAAGGTGGAAAACGAGGCGGAACTGGCCCGCGAGCTTCCGGCCCTGCTGCAGAAATCAGAGCTGGTCATTGCCCAGGAGTTCATGCCCACCACCTTTGATTGGCGGGTCGGCGTCTTTGACGGGCAGCCGCTTTTTGCCTGCAAGTATTTCATGGCCCGCAAGCACTGGCAGATCATCAAGCGCGATTCCGCCGGGCGCAAGCTCACCGACGGCGAGGCCGAGACCCTGCCGGTGGAGCATTGCCCGCCGGGGTTGATCAAGCTGGCGCTCAAGGCCTCGGTCCTCATCGGCGACGGCCTCTACGGGGTGGACATCAAACAGGTCGGCAGCCGTTTTTATCTCATCGAGATCAACGATAACCCCAATATCGACGCGGGCGTGGAAGACAAGGTTCTAAAAGATGAGCTCTACCTGCGCCTGATGCGCGTTTTCGCCCGCAGGGTGGACGAGCGCAAGGGCGGAGGGCTGTGGGCATGAGCCGGGATGGGTTGTTTGAGAAGTTCGGCATCGAGCTGGAATACATGCTGGTCCGCGACGACTCCCTGGATGTGGCGCCCATTGCCGACCGTATCCTGGAGCAGGTTGCAGGCTGTATCACCAACGAGGTGGAACGGGGGATCATGGCCTGGTCCAACGAGCTGGCCCTGCATGTGATCGAGATCAAGAACAGCACCCCGGTTTCCGATCTACCCATGCTGGTGGAGAAACTGCAGCACGAGGTTGAGGAACTCGGCCGGGTGGCGGCAAGCCAGGGGGCGATCCTTTTGCCCACGGCCATGCACCCCTGGATGAACCCGCACACCGAAACCCGGCTCTGGCCCCACGGCAATCGGGATATCTACCATACCTACAACCGGATCTTCAACTGCCAGGGCCATGGCTGGTCCAACGTGCAGTCCACCCATCTCAATCTGGGCTTTGCAACGGATGCGGGGTTCGGTCGGTTGCACGCGGCGATAAGGGTGCTGCTCCCTCTTCTCCCGGCCATTGCCGCCAGCTCGCCCGCAGCGGACGGCGCGCTCACCGGCTGGCTTGACACCCGGCTGGATTATTATAGGAACAACCAAAAGTTGATTCCCTCCATCACCGGCCAGGTCATCCCGGAGCCGGTTTTCAGCGAGGCGGAGTATGAGCGGGAGATCTACCAGCGTCTGCGCCGCGACATCGCGGCCCATGATCCGGACGGGGTGCTGGAAGCGGAATGGCTCAACTCCCGGGGGGCCATTGCCCGGTTTGACCGCAACGCCATTGAGATCCGGGTGCTGGATATCCAAGAGTGCCCGCTGGCCGATGTGTCCCTGGCCGTGCTGATCTGCGCGGTGCTGAAGGGGGTATGCGCAGAGCGTTGGTCTGGGCTGGCGGCGCTGAAAGCGGCAGAAACCGGGGGGCTGGCGGAGATCTTTAGCGACACGGTACAAAACGGCGAACAGGCAGTGATTGATAACCAGCGGTATCTTGCCCTGTTTGGCAGAGGGGGAAAGGCGGCCATGACTGCGGGGGAGTTGTGGCAAACGCTGGCTGCGGATTGTGCTTCCGAACTGGCCGAGGCAGGGTCTGGTATCCAGCAAAGCGTGGAGACCATGCTTGCCCGCGGGCCGTTGTCCCGGCAGATTATCCGGGCGCTTGGCGATACACCAGACCGGGAGCGGTTTAGGGAGGTGTATTGGGAGCTGGGGAAGTGTTTGGCTCAGGGGCGGTTGTTTTTCTCGTAGCAAATCATTGGCATGCTCGCAAAACACCCTTCGACAGGCTCAGGGTGAACGGTAGTTTTTTGAATTCATTGTTTTCCGTTCGTGCTGAGCCCTGTCGAAGCACTGCTTTAAGAAGCCTAATCAACCACCAGATGGGCTTTCAGTATCTTCAGCTTGGCCGGTCCCACCCCTTTGACCGCATCCAGTTCCTCAATGGCATTGATCCTGCCCTGCTGCTCGCGAAACTCGATGATTCTCCGGGCAAAGGCCGGACCGATCCCGGGGATGGTGGTCAACAGCTCTTCGTCGGCCTGATTGATGGGTATGGGCTTGAAAAAAAGAGGGGCCAGTCTGGCCGGGGGAGGTTTTGCGGCGTTGATGTTGTGTTCTGGAGGCGGTGCGGCCTGGGGCTGTTCTTCCCCTCCGGGATATTCAGCATCGGCCGGCACCCGATAGAGGCCGGTGGCGATGGAACCATCGCACCAGGCAAGTTTTTGCGGGGCGGGAACGTGTTCGGAAAACTTGAATAGCCAGCCTTCGCGGGCTGCAGTGACAATCAGGATGCCCACGGCAAAAAGGATCAGCACCATTGGGCGCCGATCCTTTTTGCCGGAATCACTGTTTTTTGCGTTCATCCTTCATGAGCTTGTAGGTGATGCTGTCCACCAAGGCCTGCCAGGAAGCCTCGATGATGTCCGGCGAAACCCCCACCGTGCCCCAGTGGCTGTCCTGGTCGCGGGACTCGATCAATACCCGCACCCTGGCCTCGGTGCCGTGTTCGCTGGCCAGCACCCGCACCTTGTAATCCTGCAGCTCCATCTCCTTGAGATTGGGATAGAACCGGGTGAGCGCCTTGCGCAGCGCCTTGTCCAGGGCGTTGACCGGGCCGTTGCCCAGGGCCGCGGTGTGCACCTCTTCGCCGCCCACGGCCAGGCGGATGGTGGCCTCTTCCTGGAGTACGCCGTCCGGGGTCTTCTGGCTGATCACCCGGAAACCGTGCAGGTCGAAATATTTCTTCGGGGTGCCCATGGCCCGGCGCATGAGGAGCTCGAAGGATGCTTCGGCCCCTTCGTACTGAAAACCCTGATTCTCCAGATCCTTCAGTTCCTTGACAATGGCGCTGACCACCGGGTCCTTGCTGTCCAGATCCAGGCCGAACTTTTTGGCCTTGACCAGCACGTTGCTTTTGCCGGAAAGATCAGAAATCAGCACCCGCCGCACGTTGCCGACTTTTTCCGGCTCCAGGTGCTCGTAGGTCAGGGGGTTGCGCTGCACGGCGCTCACATGGATGCCGCCCTTGTGGGCAAAGGCGGACTGGCCCACATAGGGCTGGTACTTGTTGGGCGAGAGGTTGGCCAGCTCGGAAACATAGCGGGAAACCTCGGTGAGCCGGTGCAGGTTGGCGGCGGCGGTAAACTCGTAGCCCATTTTCAGGGCCAGGGCCGGCATGATCGAGGTGAGGTTGGCGTTGCCGCACCGCTCGCCAAAACCGTTGGCCGTGCCTTGTACCTGGGTGGCGCCCATGGAGACGGCGATCAGGGAGTTGGCCACCGCGCACTCGGAATCGTTGTGGGCATGGATGCCGAACTTGACAGTGGATTTTTTCGCCTGCAGATGCGCCTTCACCGCTTCAATGATCGCGGCAAGCTCGGTGGGCAGGGTGCCGCCGTTGGTCTCGCACAGACACAGGCAGTCGGCTCCCCCGGCAATGGCCCGATCCAGGGTGGCATAAGCATATTCCGGATTGGCCTTGAAGCCGTCGAAAAAATGCTCGGCATCGTAAAACAGATGCTGCACATGGGGCCGCAGGTATTGCAGCGACTCCTCGATGATCAGCAGGTTGTCTGTCTGCCAATTCGATGCGCAGGGCATCGTGGACATGGATGTCCCAGGTCTTGCCGAAGATGGTGATTCCCGGAGTTTTCGCGGCCAGCAAGGCATTGAGGTTCCCGTCCTGCTCCGCCGGATTGGCGAACATTCTGGTCGAGCCAAAGGCCGTAACCTTGGTATGCTTGAGCTCGTACTTCCGGATCTCCTTGAAGTACTCCACATCCTTGGGATTGGAGCCCGGCCAGCCGCCCTCGACAAAGTCGATCCCCAGTTCGTCGAACTTGAGGGTAATGCGCAGCTTGTCCTCCAGCGAGAGGTTGAAATTCTCGGCCTGGGTGCCGTCCCGCAGGGTGGTATCGTATATGGCGACTTGTGGGGCCATTCTGGTTCCTTATTTCTTGTAACTATCCAGCAGCACCACATCTGCTTTGTCATCGGCCTGCTCATGTGCAATAGCACACTTCGCATGCCTCTTTCGCGCATCTGTGGCACTGCTGAACAGTTACATTCCGTGGTTTCCGTTCAATCCCGGCATCAAGCTGGATAGTTCCTTATTTCTTGCTTTTGGCTTTCGGCTTTGTTGCCGGTTTGGCCTTGGGGGCTGCCTTGGCTTTTACCGGGACAGCACTCTTGGCCGGCCGCTTCTTGGCCCCGCCCTTTTCCAGGCCGAAGGCGTCATGCAAGGCACGGACCGCGAGCTCCGTGTATTTCTCCTCGATGACGCAGGAAACCTTGATCTCCGAGGTGGAGATCATCAAGATGTTGATCCCCTCGTCGGAGAGCACCTTGAACATGGTGGAGGCAATGCCCGCGTGGTTGCGCATCCCGACCCCGACGATGGAGACCTTGGCGATGTTGTCCGAGCCGGTAATCCCTTCGGCGCCGATGTCCGCCACGACCTTCTTCATGATCTGCATGGTTTTCTTGTAATCGGTGCGGGGCACGGTAAAGGTCATGTCGGTGAGCGCGCCTTCCCGGGTGTTCTGGATGATCATGTCAACCACGATTCCCTGGCTGGTGATCGGGTTGAAAACCCGGGATGCGGTG